>VXWH01000121.1 GCA_009836025.1 Synechococcus sp. SB0668_bin_13
GGTGCTGTCGTCCACTGTCGTGACCGTGAGGCTGCCCCTGCCGTCCGTGCCGACGGTCACCGTGCGGGACCCCGTCTGACCGGGGGCCGCGAAGTTCCCGAAGTGCCCCCCCTGCTCCACCACATTGACGTTCACCGTGATGGGCGCCGCAGGCGCGTAGCTGGCGGTCAATGCAAAGGTGGCCGTGCCGCCCTCGTTAATCCCGTAAGGGACTCTCTTGATGGAGATGTATGGCAGGTCGTCAGGTAGCTCGAGCACCGCGACCGACACCGAGGAGGGTACACCCACCGTGTAGCCGTCGCCCACCTGAACCGTTGCATTGATGACGCCATCCGGCTCGTAGACGCTGTCGTCCACCGTCGTGACCGTGAAACTGCCCGTCCCGTCCGGGCCGATGCTCACCGTACGCGACCCGGTCTGGCCGGCGGCTGCAAAATCGCCGCTCTCGGTCACGTCCACGGTTAACGTGAAGGGTGTCGATGGCGCCGGGTTCGCCGTCAACGTGAAACTCGCCGTGCCCCCCTCGCTCATCTCTGCCGGACCGCCCGTGATCGTCACCGACGGATGGCCCAGGTCTTTCCACACATGGAAGCTGTTCTGCGTCCCGTGCGGGTTCGCACCGCCCCCCACGTTGGTGCCCAGACCGGCACGGTCGAAGCCGTTGGCGCCCGTCCCGTCCGGGCCGAGGGCAATCCTGTACCGCTCTACCGTGCTGGCGGCCGCCGGACGCAACGCCAGCGTCGCCGTTTGCGCGCCCGCTCCCGAGAAGCGCAGGTTCGGCGTGAGCGTATTGGTCCCGGAGAGCGCCGCCCCCGTGCCGCTCGTCACCGACAACGTGTACCCGTCGGCGCTTACCCCAGTGCCGGATATGGCCAGCGGCACGTCGATCACCTCCCCCGCCACCAGTGCCCGGCCCAGGGTCACCGTGAACTCAGCCGCTCCCCCGTCGCTGATCACCTCCGATCCCACCCGCGCCAGGCTCACCACCGTCGGGTCGTTGTCGATGATGTCGACCGTGACGCTGTTTGAGGTGAGGCCCTCCCCGTACTCGATCACCACGGTAAACGTGCCGTCCGGCTCGTCGATGCGGTCGTCCTTCGTCCGAAGGTTTATAATCCATTCATCAGGATCGTAGTCGAACAGGTCCACCTCGTAGGGACATGCCGCCTTGCCCGTACCGTCCCCCTTCAGGCAGTTGAAGGCAGTGCTGTGCGGATCCATAAAGTCCCCCGTGCGCGTAAACTGAAGCGTTACCGGCAAAGAACTGGTGGGATTCTCCGAAGCCGTAACCTCCACTCTGGTGGTCTGCCCCTCCACAAGACCCGAAGTATGGGGATTGGAGAGGGTGAGCGTAGGCGGTTGCGCAGCGGCGGGCGTGACACCAACCCCCAACAGGAGGGCAAACACCCATGCCAGACCAGAACCGGAACAGGCTGTAACGTACTTCAGGTGCTGGATAGACACTCGGACCTGGATACTGCTATAAACTGAATAGTCGATTCCAGAACAAATTCTGCTTAGCCTTAATCAAGGTACATGATCGGTAGGGGGAAATCCCAAGGGAAGCGGGGGAAACAAAAACAACATGGGGGAGGTGGCCATGGCTTCCCCGCCCCTCAGAGGGCCAGGGACTCGGGACTCGTCTCCAGCAGCCTGGCAAGGTCCTTGAGAAAGGCGGCGGCATGGGTGCCGTAGATCACCCGATGGTCGGCGGTGAGATTCACCTGCATTTGCCGCCGAATGGCCATGGCGTTGTCTCCGGTGACAGCCACCACGGGGCGGGAGGCCGCCACCGCCAGGATGGCGCCGGTACCGGGGGGCAGGATGGCGGCAAAGCGATCCACGCCAAACATGCCCAGGTTGGAGAGGGTGAAGGTGCCGCCGCTGTAGTCCTCCGGCTGAAGTTGTTTGCTGCGGGCCCGTTGCACCAGGTCGGCCCAGGCGCGGGACAGGGAATAGAGGTCCGTGCGCTCCGCATCCCGCAGCACGGGGGTAATCAACCCGCCGTCCTCCATGGCCACGGCCACGGCCACGTGGATACCGGCGCCAAAGCGCATTCCTTCCGGGGTGTAGGCGCTGTTCAACTGGGGATGGCCGGCCAGGGTGACGGCAACCGCCTTCGCCAGCAGTGCCGTCATGGTGACCCCCCGGGGCTTCACCTGCCTGTAGAACGCTTCCAGCGGGTCGGTGGTGACGGTGTAGCCCACCTGGAAGCAGGGGGCGCTGAGGCTGGCGGTCATAGTGCGGTTGACGGCCTGCTGGGCTGTGGTGAACGCCGCCGCCTGCCCTGGAGCGGCGTTGGCCAATGCAGGCGCCGGGGCTGCCGGGGGCGACGCTGCTGCGGCTCCACTGGGAGCCGGCGCCGGGGTGGCTGCCTGGGGGCGCTCCTCCTGAGCCACTGACGTGGAGAGCGGTTGTCCGGCGGCTCGTTCCACGTCGTTGGCAATGATGCGGCCATGGGGACCACTGCCCTGCAAGCTCTCCAGCGCCACCCCCAACCGCTTGGCCAAAGCCTTGGCGCGGGGGCTGGCGATGATGCGGCCTCCAGGGGCTGATACAGGAGCCGGCGCTGGCGGCGGCGCGCTGGCGGTTGGGGTCGCCGGCGCGTCCGCCGCGGGGGGCACTTCTGCTGCCGCTGCCGGTGGAGCGCCCTCGGCAGGGGGCTGGCTTGCTGCCTCAGTGCCACGGGCCACAGTGCCACGGGCCTTGGCTTCCTCCACCTCGGCGGCAGTTTCCGCCACCAGCGCCAGGGTTTCCCCCACCGGGGCGGTGCCACCCGCCGGCAGAAGCACCGCGGCCAGCGTGCCGCTGTGGAAACACTCCACGTCCATATCGGCCTTATCCGACTCCACCACCAGCACCGCTTCCCCTTTCTTCACCTCATCGCCAGGCTGTTTCAGCCAAGACACGATCTTCCCCTCGCTCATGGTTGAGCTCAGAGCCGGCATGAAGATCTCATGAATGGCCATTCACTGCCCGATTTGCGCAGTCATCCATCCTATCCCGTCCCGGACCCATGGCATCGCCCTGTTGGCGGCAGTTGTCCTGCCGCTATGGTGGCCCACAGCCCGCAACGCTGCGTGTCCAGAACCCCCGTTACCACCGGAATCGTCGTCGTCACAGTTGCGATCCATCTACTCAGTTGGCTTTGGCCCCCACTTTGGGAGCAGCTTTTCGAGATCTTCGCCCTGGCCAACCGCCTGGTGACAGACGGCCAGTGGTGGCGCATGTTTACGGTCACTCTCCTCCATTCCCCAGGCGTCATGCATGTGGCGTTCAACATGCTGGCCCTTTACAACCTGGGTCCACAGGTGGAGAAGGCGTTAGGTCCGCTCCGCTTCGGCTTTCTTTGGGGTGCTTGCGCCGTTGCGGGAAGCGCCTTTTCCGTCCTTGGGGGCGATCCCGACGCGGTTGCCGTGGGCGCTTCCGGCGCGGTTTTCGGCTTGTTGGGGGTGTGGCTTGCTTCAGCGGTCCGCCAGAGACGCACCCCTTTGGGGAGGAGCCTGCTGAAACAACTGGGCTTCTGGCTTCTGGTCAACGCCGCTCTTCCCTTGATTGTGCCCAATCTGGCTTGGGAGGCCCATCTGGGCGGCCTTTTGGCCGGCTTCGGACTGGGGAGCGTCTGGCGGGGGTAATGTCGAATTGAACCCCGACGAGGGGCTTGACCCGGGCCATCCTCTGGCCGACTTTCCACAACACCATGACCGCCACCATCGTGCCCACCGATCTCTCTGCTCCCGCCCTGAAACCAGGCGCAGATTGCCGCCATGCTTTTCAGGCGGCTTACGAGAACCGCTACACCTGGGACCAGGGCTTCCCGGGTTACCGGGGGCGTTGCCAGGTCAGCAGCGCGGGGGGCACGGCAACCGGCGCCTTTCAAGTGGACCCGGACCTGAAGGCCCGGGTTGAAGGCTTATCGAATCAGGACTTGACCAAGGCCGTGCAGAACCAACTCTGGGAGGTGACCATCCACCGGGTGCGCCGCCCCTTTGTCCAGGTTCACGGGCAGAACGGCTTTGTTGCCGGTGATACCAATGCCGTGGGCATGGAGGTGATTGTCACCGGCAAGGCGGCGGGTGACCGCTACCGCATCCGGGGCAACGTGGTGACCATGGTCCATCGCCATATCCACGGCCAGGTGGTGACCATCCACACGGAGGCCGTCACCGAGACGGGTGCGGGATACCTGAGCCGCCACTATCGGAGCCGCTACAGCGATCCCCGCAGTGGTGAATTCCTGGGTCCGGAACAACAGTTCAGCGATACCTTTGCGCCGCTGACCAGTGGCCACTGGACCTTGCGGGAGCGGCTGATCCGCTGCGACGGCAATGAGCAGATGTTCCGGTTTCTGGACCTGGAGCCTTTGGAGGCAAACCTCTAGGGCCAATGGTACGGGGGCCAGGAACCCGGTTCTCCCTGGACTGGACCGGGTTCCTGGCTCGCCTGCCCAGGCCCGGCAGTTCTAAGGAGTTCACTGCACTCAGAAACAGTGGTGATCTCCCCTGGTTACAGGACCACTCCTTCCAAACAGGTGAGGATCCAGGGTCGTATCCTCCATTACTCGGATTCCGGCAGGGGGTCAATGGTGCGCAGCCGTTCGTTGAGCTGCCTGGCCATGGTTTGGCGGCTAATGGTCAACAGCTTGACGGTGTCTTGATGCATCTTGATTTGCGCATCAGCCACCTGCATCCCAATGACAACCTGCTTGATGTCGTCCGGCAGGCTATTGATGTCGTAGCGCTTGCCTTCAAAGCTCAAAACAGGCGCATTGGTTGGTGGTGGAGTCTGTTGCGTTTCGTTGGTCATCCCTGTGGGATTAGCTTTGCAAGGCGATTGTAACACGTGCTGGCTGTTTCCGGGCCATTGCCCCCTGCCCTGGGACCACTCACCTGGTATGAATCAGTTGCTGGCGGCATAGTTCCCCGTACCGACCGCCTCGGGACAGGAGTTGCTGGTGGGTGCCTTGCTCAACGATGACCCCGCGCTCCAACACCAGAATCTGATCCGCCCCCTGCACTGTGGCCAGACGATGGGCAATGACCAGCACGGTACGTCCTGCCATGGCCCGCCGGAGGCCCTGCTGCACCGCGGCCTCTGTTTCCGCATCCAGGGCGCTGGTGGCCTCGTCCAGCAGCAGCACCGCCGGATCACCCACCACGGCCCGGGCAATGGCCAGTCGCTGCCGCTGCCCACCTGACAGGTTGGCGGTGCGCTCCTCAATCCTGGCCCCATAGCCCCCCATGGCCAGAATGAACGCCTCGGCATTGGCCAACCGTGCGGCGCGGCGGATGGCAGCCGGGTCATGGCCACGGCCAAAGTCGATGGTTTCCGCAACGGTTCCGGAAAAGAGCAGCGCATCCTGGGGCACCAGGGCCACCTGACGACGCAACTCCGCCGCCCGCAACTGGCACAGGTCCTTGCCGTCCAGCAGAATGCGCCCCTGCTGGGGGATGTTGAAGCGCAGCAACAGGGAAAACAGGGTGGACTTGCCGGCCCCCGAGGCGCCCACCAGCGCCACCAGTCGGCCTGGCTGAACACGGAGCGTCAGGTTCTGGAACAGGGGCTGCGTTGGCGTATGGCTGAAGTGGATGTTCTCAAGACGCAATTCACCCCGCACCTTGCCGAGGCTGAGGGGCTCGGGGGGGTCCGGAGGCTCCAGGGGCTCCTGCTCCAAAGCCCGCAGGCGCCGCAGTGAGGCCTGCCCCTGCTGAAACTCGTTGAAATTGGTGGTGAGGTGACTGATGGGATCAATGAGCATCAGCAGGGCAACGACAAAGCTGCTGAACTGCTCGGTGGTGAGGCTACCGGCATGGATGCGCCAAGCCCCCAGCAGCAGGATCGCCAGGATCCCGGTCGCCTCAAGGAAGCCCACCACCGGATGCTGCCGCGCCACCAGTTCCAGGGTGCGGAAGCGGGCGCGGCGGTGTCCGTCAACCTGCCGGGCAAAGCGCTGCTGGAGCCACTCCTCCGAGGCAAACGCCCGCACCATGCGCAGGCCGCCAACGGCTTCCGCCAGCAGCGCCGCCAATTCGCTCACCTGCCCCTGACTCCGCTCCTCCGCCCGCCGCACCTTGCGGCCAAACCAGCCCACCAGCAAAATCATGACAGGGGCCAACAAGAGGGTGGCCCCGGTGAGCGGTCCATCCCGCCAGGACATATAGGCCAGCACCGCCACCAGCAACAGAGCACTGGGCGTGCTGTCGTGGATGGTTTTGTAGATCACCTCCCCAACGCGGTCTGCGTCTTCCGTGAGGCGATACGACAGATCACCGCCGGACAGCGTTTCCAACGCGGGAAAGGCCAACCGCTGCAGGCGCGCAAAGATGGCCTGGCGCAGGGCCTGGGTCACCCGCAGGGATGGTCCAGCCAGCAGGATGTCCTGGCCGTATTGGGCCAGCTTCTGGGCCAGGAAAATGGCCATGGCCACCGCGATGATGCGCAGTGCGTCCTGGAAGCGGCCCCCACCAATGGCCGGGATCAAGTCGCCAGCCACCTGGGCAAGGAGGGGGAATGTGCCCACATAGACCACGGTGCAGCAGGCCCCCGCCAGCAGCGGGACCCAATGCCGAGCCAATAACGGAAGCAGGTTCCGAAACCTTGCCGCAGAAGGGATGAGCATGAAAACCCGCTTGGGGTGTGTCAGCCATTACACTCCCCCATATCCCCCCATCCCCCCGAGTCCTGTGGCGCGCACGGAATCCACCATGCTTCCCCTGGGAACATCCATGCCGCCCTGGCAACTGCCGCGGGCGGAGGATGGCCAAGTGCTCTCCAGCAGCCAGCTTCCCCCCCAGCCTGTGCTGGTGATGTTCCTGGCGGTCCACTGCCCCTTTGTCAAGCACGTGGAGCCGGAGTTGGCCCGTCTTGATCGAGACTACAGAGGACGGGTGAGCCTTGTGGGCATCGGCAGCAACAGCCTGCAGACCCACCCGGAGGACGGTCCCCGGTTCATGGCGGCCCAGAAGCAGCGCCTTGGCATGGAACTGCACTACCTCCATGACGGGGACCAGGCTGTGGCCAAAGCCTTCCATGCGGCCTGCACGCCGGATTTCTTCCTCTTCGACGCCAACCACGGGCTGGTCTATCGGGGTCAGTTGGACGGATCCCGACCCGGCAACGGCGTTCCCTGTGACGGCGCCGATCTGCGGGCCGCCCTGGATGCGGTGCTGACGGGTCAGCCGGTTGCAAGTCTGCAACGTCCCTCCATTGGTTGCAACATCAAGTGGCATCCCGGTGCCGAGCCCGCCTGGTTTGGATGAAGCGCAGTGGACCGCCCGATGGCCGTGCCGCCCTTTGATCTGCGCAGGCAGTTGGAGACCATGGGTCCGACCCTGGATCAGGCCGTGTTGAAGGTGCTCCACTCCGGGCAGTACATCGGCGGCAAGGTGGTGGCCCAGTTTGAAAGCGCCTTTGCCCGGACTGTGGGCACTGCCCATGCGGTGAGTTGCAACAGCGGCACCGATGCCCTCATCCTGGCGCTGCGTGCTCTGGAGGTGGGTCCCGGCCATGAGGTGATCACCACCTCCTTCAGTTTCTTCGCCACCGCTGAGGCCATCAGCGCGGTGGGGGCGCGCCCCGTCTTTGTGGACGTGGATCCCGGCAGCTACCTGCTGGATCTGGACAAGCTGGAGGCAGCCATTGGACCGCGCACGCGGGCGCTGCTGCCGGTGCATCTGTTTGGTTGTCCACTGAATATGGAGCGTTGCATGGCCGTGGCCCACCGTCATGGCCTGAAGGTGGTGGAGGACTGCGCGCAAGCCGCGGGATCCCATTGGGCGGGCCGGGCCGTGGGCGCTTGGGGAGATGCGGGCTGTTTCAGCTTCTTCCCCACGAAGAATCTGGGCGCGGCTGGGGATGGGGGCTGCATCACCACCAACGATCCCCAACTGGCGCGGCGGATGCGGGAGTTGGCTGTCCATGGCATGGCGGAGCGCTACGTCCACAACGTTCTGGGCTACAATTCAAGGCTGGATGCCCTGCAGGCGGCGGTCCTGCTGGTGAAGCTTCCCCATCTGCCATCCTTGATCCGCGCCCGCCAGCGGCACGCAGCGGCCTATGGCCAGGCCCTGGACCACCTCAGTGACTTGGCGTTGCCCACGCAGGGGGTGGCTGGTCACAGTTGGAATCAATTCGTGGTGCGCATTCCCGGCGCCGGGGCCCAGGTCCGTAACCGGGTGCAGGATGCCCTGCAACAGCAGGGAATTAACACCATCATCTACTACCCCATCCCGATCCACCGTCAGCGGGCTTATCAGCACCTGGGGTATGGCCCTGGCTCCCTGCCCGTCACGGAGCGTCTTGCCGGTGAGGTATTGAGTCTTCCCATGTTCCCGGAACTCACCGCGGATCAACACGGGCAGGTGGTGGACAGTTTGCGTCTTGCATTGGGGAACTTGGCTTCCTCCCCGTCCTGAAGGGCGGGGCTTGTATCCCTGGACAGCCGTGGTCACGGCCCCTTTGCGAGGTTCGTCTGCTTAGACGTTGTCCATGGAGGCATAGGCCACGGTTGGATCACCACCATCCCGGCAGGGGCGCCCCATCAGCAGCGGCTCAACGGTGAAGTCCCCGTCTTGTAGCTCAAAAAATTCGGCATAGGCCAGGCAGTCGGCCGACTCATGGCTGGCGAATCGGAGGATTCCACAGGCATCGTAGAGGCCAACCATCGGCAAGAAGGGCGCTTTGGTAGCTTTCCTAACAAACCGACCTCCCGGTTCTTAAGGAAGCGCTCAGATTTCTGTTGTGAATCTTAAGGGTTTCTGGGATTGTGTCACGGGTGAGCGATGGCTAACGGTCGCAGGTCGTCCTTATCGCGCTGCTGCTTCCATGATCCGCTCCACAATCAGATCTGCCGCCGGCACGCCACCAAGCCGTTCAACCTCCCGCAACCCCGTGGGGCTGGTGACGTTGATCTCGCTCAGCCATGAACCAATCACGTCGATGCCCACAAACGCCAGGCCAGCCCGGCGCAGCGGTTCAGCCAGGGCACGGCAGATGGCGTGATCCCTGGCGCTGAGGCCACAGGCTTCCGGCGTACCCCCCATGGCCAGATTGCTGCGGAAATCTCCCCGTCGGGGCCGCCTGTTGATGGCG
Source organism: Synechococcus sp. SB0668_bin_13 (assembly GCA_009836025.1). Lineage (GTDB taxonomy): Bacteria > Cyanobacteriota > Cyanobacteriia > PCC-6307 > Cyanobiaceae > Synechococcus_B. Next base: position 9,091 of record VXWH01000121.1, read on the forward strand.
CCAACGGGTTCGCCGTTGGCCAGCAGGATCCGCTTATCCCCCTCCACCACATCCGGCAGGAACGCCTGCACCAGCACCGGAAGTTGCTGTTGCGCCGTGACCAACTCCAGCAACGCCTGCAAACCGGCCATGGCGCTGCTGGCCCGCACCACCCCTTGCCCGCCCCGGCCTTCCAGGGGTTTGAGCACCACGTCCCGGTGCTGATGGATAAAGGCCAGCAGACTTGCACAGTCTGCACTCACGATTGTGGGCGCCATGAGTTGAGAGAACTGCAGGGCGGAGAGTTTTTCGTTCCAGATCAACAAGGAGGCCGGACGGTTCACGACCCGCACCCCACGGCGCTCGGCCTGGGCCAGCAGACCGGCGGCAAAGACGTAGGCATCGTCCACTGGCGGGTCACGGCGCATCCACACCACCTGAAAGCTGGTCAGGCTGCGCTGCTCCGATACCCCTTGTCGATACCAGGGATCCGGCACATGCCAGCCCTGGGGGTTGTGGTGCGTGGACGCCAACTCCAGGGGCTGCGCCAAGACGGCAATATCCCCGTCAACGGCTTGCAGTTGCCGTGGTTCGGCCCACCACACCTGGCTGCCTGCACCCTGGGCCGCCTGCATGAGGGCCACACTGCTGTCCTGGGCGGGGCGCAGACGGGACAGGGGATCCGTCAGAAAAAGCTGTTGCAAGGGAGTCCCTGGACTGGGTTAAGCCTGAAGCAGGGTATCCAGCTTGCCGGAGTTCTCCAGGGCTTGTAGTTCGTCGCATCCGCCAATGTGCTGGTCGTTAATGAAGACCTGGGGAACCGTGGTTCGTCCGCCGGAGCGCAGGCCCATGGCCCGCTTCTGGCCCCGGCCTTCCTCCACGTCAATGTTGGTGTAGGTGACGGCTTTGCCGTCCAGCAAGGCCAACGCACGGCGGCAGAAGGGGCACCAACTGGTGGTGTAAATCTCAACCTTGGCCATGGCAGGCTCAGACCGCAACTGGGACCCATGGTACGTCCCCTCCTCGCCATCCCCAGCTCCCTTTGGCGCCATAGGATGGGGGCATGACTCAATCCACCACGCCGCCGCTGGATCCCGCTGACCTCCAGCGCCACTTGTCTGAACTCACCCAGCGCCTGGGCAATGCCCAGGACTGTCTTTGACGTCCCTGCTCTACAGGCGCGGCAAAACGATCTGGAGCAGCTGGCTGCTCAACCCGACTTCTGGACGGATCAGTGCCGCGCCCAGAAGCACATGCGGCAACTGGATGACGTGAAGGACCAGCTTGAGGCCCTGCGGCGGTGGTCCGCCACCCTGGCGGATGCCCAGGCGGCCCTGGAGCTCCACCAGCTTGAGGCCGATGGGCTGTTGCTGGAGGAAGCCCATAACGCCCTGTCCACCCTGCAAGGCGCCCTGGATCGTTGGGAGTTGGAGCGGCTGCTCAGTGGCCCCTACGACAAGGAAGGGGCTGTGCTCACCATCAATGCCGGCGCTGGCGGCACCGATGCCCAGGACTGGGCCGAGATGCTGATGCGCATGTACAGCCGCTGGGCGGAGCGCAACGGCATGACCAGCACAGTGGCGGACGTCTCCCCAGGGGAGGAGGCCGGCATCAAGTCCGCCACCCTGGAGATCTCCGGCCGCCATGCCTACGGCTACCTGCGGCATGAGAAAGGCACCCACCGACTGGTGCGCATTTCCCCCTACAACGCCAACGACAAGCGCCAGACCAGCTTTGCCGGCGTGGAGGTGATGCCCCAACTCAAGGACGACCTGGATCTGGAGATCCCGGATAAGGATCTGGAGATCACCACTTCCCGCTCCGGTGGGGCGGGTGGTCAGAACGTCAACAAGGTGGAAACCGCCGTGCGCATTCTCCACGTGCCCACCGGCGTGGCGGTGCGCTGCACCCAGGAGCGTTCTCAACTGCAGAACCGGGAGCGGGCCATGGCGCTGCTCAAGGCCAAGCTTCTGGTCATTGCCCAGGAACAGCGGGCTGCGGAAATTGCGGATATCCGTGGGGACATGGTGGCTGCTGCCTGGGGCAACCAGATCCGCAACTATGTGCTGCACCCCTACCAACTGGTGAAGGATCTGCGCACCCATGCGGAAACCGCGGATGTGCAGGCGGTGATGAATGGGGAACTGGATGCCTTCATTCAGGCCTCCCTCCACGCCAACCTGGAGACAGCAGACCTTTCCCCATGACCGACAGCCCCCCTCAAGACAGCTTCGTCAAGCTGGCCATGAGAAACATGGTGCGCAAGGGGCGCACCTCCTTGCTGCACATGGCCCTCACCACCACTGGCCTTGTGGCGGTGCTGCTGCTGCTGGCCAGCCTGGACCGCCCCAACCTGTGAGCCGTGGTGAGGAATCCCCAGCCAGGGGCTCCCAACCCCCCGGCGGCGCATTTGCATGTGGACCTGGCTTGGAGCAGCGTCCGGCCAGACCTTCTCCGTCAGCCCATTTGTCATCAACTGTTGCGGCACTGGCTGCTGTCGCTCCAGCCGGAGCTGGCTCCCCGGCAGCGGAGCAGGGCCTACAGTCTTGGCGTCACCATCACGGACGACGCCACCATGGCGGCATTGAACCAGACGTGGCGCCATGGCCATGGCGCCACGGATGTGCTGGCCTTCGCCAGTGGTCAGGATGGTCCCTGGTTGGCACCGGGGCCAGGGGAACCGCTGGAGTTGGGGGATATTGTCATTACCTGGGAAACGGCCGAGCGGCAGGCCGGGGCCAGTGGCTGGTCCGTGGCCCAGGAGCTGGCCTGGTTGCTGAGTCACGGTCTCCTCCACCTCCTGGGCTGGGACCATCCCGATGACGCCAGCCTGGCAGCCATGCTGGAACGTCAAATCCTCCTGCTGGAGGCCACTGGCCAGACAACCATCCAGGATCGGGCTAAGGTTTGGTCATTGCCTGGGAATCCCTTTGCAAACCACCAGTCCACCTGAAACGCGGATGATGGGCCGGGACCGAGGAAGGAGAACCGGAGCCTACAAGGTGGCCCGGGATCTGCCTGCCAGTTTCCAATATGCCGTGCAGGGGTTGGTCTACGCCTTCGCCAGTCAACGGAACTTCCGCCTGCAGTTGGTCGTGGGTGGTCTGGCCCTGGTCCTGGGGCTTTGGCTGCGCCTCCACGTGCTGGAGTTGGGGGTGCTGGTGCTCACCGTGGCCGCCGTACTGGTGCTGGAGTTGCTCAACACCGCCATGGAAGCAGCGGTGGACCTGGCCATCGGACGACAGTTTCACCCCCTGGCGCGGATTGCCAAGGATTGTTCAGCAGCAGCGGTGTTGGTGGCGGCCATGGCCTCCATGCTCATTGCCCTGCTCCTTCTGTCTCCCCCCCTGTGGCAACGCATCGTGGGGGGAGTATAGCGATGCTCCTGGTGATCGACAACTACGACAGCTTCACCTTCAATCTGGTGCAGTACCTGGGGGAGTTGGCCGTGGATTATCCCATCGCCGCCAACTTGCGGGTGGAGCGCAACGATGCGCTGACCGTTGCCGAGCTTGCTGCCCTGCGGCCGGCGGCTGTGGTCCTTTCCCCGGGTCCAGGTGACCCGGATCAGGCGGGGGTGTGCCTGGAGGCGATTCATCAACTGGGACCCACCACGCCAATGTTGGGGGTGTGCCTGGGTCACCAGGCCATGGCCCAGTGTTTTGGCGGACGTGTGGTGCGCGCCCGTCAACCCATGCATGGCAAGACCTCGGCGGTCCACCACCACCAGGCGGGGGTGTTCTGCGGGTTGCCCCAACCCTTGACCGCCACCCGTTACCACTCCCTGGTGGTGGAGCGCCCCACCCTGCCCGACTGCCTGGAAATCACCGCATGGCTGGAGGATGGCCAGCACACCATCATGGGTCTGCGGCACCGTGACCATCCCCACCTGCAAGGGGTGCAGTTCCATCCCGAAAGCGTGTTGACCCAGGCGGGGCACAAGCTGCTGGGTAATTTCCTGCGGCAGGCGGATGCTTGAACACTGCTACCTTCTGCCTCCGATATGAGTGAGCAATCCTGGACAGTAATGGGGTACGATCCATTTTCCCAATTTTCCAGCCGGTTTTCGGGAGGATGCTGGGCTGCCATCGTCAGCCTGGTGATGAGCTGCGGCTGGGGCGTGGCCGCGCCAGCCACAGCGGAGCCAACCGTGCGGGTCACCAGTTATGGCCATAGCGCCCTGCTGTTTGAGAGTGACGAGGGACGACTTCTGATTAACCCCTTCCAAGCAGTTGCCTGTGCCGCGGACCTGAAGGAACCTCGCCTGACCGTGGATCTGATCCTGGCCAGCAGCCGCCTTCCTGACGAGGGTGCCTCCGTGGCGCACGGCCGCTTCTTCAGCACCCCCGGCTCCTATCGGCTGGATGATTGGCGGATTGAGGGCTTTGCCGTCCCCCATGACCAGGTGGGCGGGCGTCGCTTGGGGCAAGGGGTGGTGTGGATCTGGCAGCAGGCTGGCCTGCGCATGGCCCACATGGGGGGTGCGGCGGTGCCTCCCACTGCCGCGGAACGCATCCTGCTGAGCGGCATGGACGTGCTGGTGCTGGCTGTTGGCGGGGGCAGCAAGGTGATGGACGGGATCCAGGCTGCCCAGGTGGTCGATGCCCTCAAGCCCCGCCTGGTGATTCCTGTGCAGTACACCACGGCAACGCCTCCAGCGGGGTGTGATCTCGCCACCGTCGAGCCGTTTCTTGAAGCCCTCCCTGCCACAGTTGCCGTGGAGCGTCTGGGCCCCACAACGGAACTCAGTGATTCCCTGCTGGGTGACGGCACCGCCGTTCACGTGCTGGAGTTGGATTCACCCTGACCATGGATGCAGCAGACGCCCAGGGGGGCTCCCTGGCCATTGATCTGGGGAGCAGCAACACGGTGGTGGCCCATCAGCCAGCCACCGGCGGGCCGCCCCGTCTGTTGCACGTGCCGGCCTACAGCCATGGGGACGAGCCGATCATTCCCACTCTGCTCTATTGCGCCAATGACTGCACCACAGCCCACCTGAATTCCCCTCGGCAACCCTGCCTTGTGGGACGCCAGGTCATTGAGGCTGGTCTCCTGGAGACCGTGAATCAGCCTCCCCCACCCCCTGCTGCGTTGTATTACCAATTCAAGCGCTCCATTGGCGCCCGTCCCCGTTCCGAGCAGGTGGAGCGGGCTGAGCGGGGCGGCGCTTTGTTTCTGGAGCATCTCTGGCGGGCTCTTCCGTGGCAAACGCCGCCGGAGCGGCTGGTGCTCACCGCGCCCGTGGATGCCTTTGCCGGTTACCGCCGTTGGCTGCTGGACCATGGCGACAGTCTCCCTGTTCCTGAGCTTGCCCTGGTGGATGAGCCCACGGCGGCGGCCATCGGCTCCGGCTTGCCCCCCGGTAGCCATGTGCTGGTGGTGGATCTGGGCGCCGGTACCAGCGATCTGGCCCTTGTGCAGATTCAGGGGGGAGAAGGGCAGGCCCGGCCCATCTCCCAACTGCTCCGTTTCAAGGGGAACGACCTGGTGCGATCTTCTCAGCATCTGCGCGTGGCCCGGGTGGTGGGGAAAGCGGGGACGGCTGTGGGTGGCCGTGATCTGGACCAATGGATTGCCGCCCATATGGCCCCACAGGCCACAGGCCCCCTGCCGGAGGCATGGATTCGTGCGGCAGAGCAACTCAAGTGCCAACTCAGTGCCAATGATCAGGCGACCGTGGATGTGATCCAGGCCGAAGGCGGTGTGACGTCCTGGCAACTGAAGCGTTCCACCCTGGAAGTCCTCCTGGAGAGGCAGGGTTTTATCCGCCTGCTGGATCACCTCTTGAAGCAGGTGGCCAGTGCCGCCCGCCGCGAAGGGTTGGATCTGTCAAGCTTGACCGCCGTTCTGCCGGTGGGGGGGACAAGTTGTCTGCCCCTGGTGCGCCGCTGGCTTGAGCAGCGCCTGCCTGGTGTTCCCTGCTGTGCCCGGCAACCCCTCACGGCAGTGGCCTATGGCGCGCTGGCCCTGACGCCCAACGTGCAGGTGCGGGATGTGCTGAGCCGCGGCGTGGCGCTTCGATACTGGGACCGTCGCCAACAGGCCTACTGCTGGCACCCTCTCTACTGGGCTGGTCAGCCCTGGCCAACGGAATCCCCGTTGCAGATTCGTCTCGCCCCAGCCCATGCCAACCAACCCGCCCTTGAATTGGTGCTGGCGGAAGTCAGCGCTGATCTGCGGCGCGAGGTTGTCTTTGTGGATGGGCAACCCCAACTCGTGGAGGAACAGTCCCCAGCGGCCGGCATGAATCCCTGGCCCACCACCTTCCCACCTCTGCCCCTGCCGGAGCAGGCCCAGCCCGGGCAAGATGCCCTGCTGCTGGCCTTCAGCATTACGGATGAGCGCCACCTCCATCTACAGATCACAAGCCTGCTTCATGGAAAACATGGAAAACCCGGTGCAGAATTGAAAGGTCCCCTTGACCTGGGCCCACTGCGCTGAGCCAACCCCGAACCATGAACCGCTTCCCTTTGCTGCGACGTCTACTCCAGCTTATGGCGGCGACGACCACGGTCCTCCTGGTGCTCAAGGCGGTGGTCCATGGTTGGCAGTATCACCTGACGCAACGCTTGCAGCGCTCCGTAGAAGACAAAGACCACGCCGCCTGCGTAGCTTCGGGCGAACACCTGGCTGATCTGCGGTCCCTGGCGCTTGCGGAAGCCACACAGTTGGCCCATTGCCGTCGCATCCTGGCCAGTGACCATTGGGTTGCTGGCGAGCGTCAACAAGCCCTGGACCTTCTGGAGCGCCTCGTCGACTCACCCCAGATGACCGCCGCGGACCAATCCCGGTTCTCCCAATGGGTGCGTCAGCAACGGGATCGGGCGGTGGAGCATTACCGCCGGGGTGAACTGTCCACGGCAGTGGCCCTGCTCCGGGAACTGAGTGATCGGCAGGAACCGCATCGGGATACCTTGATTGAAAGCCTTCGGATGCGCTGGCATCTCAACCAGCAACTTCATGACCAGGCCATGCAGTTCAGGGATGCGGGGCGCTGGTGGGAAGCCTTTGATGCCATCAACCGGCTGGATCACCCCTGGTGGCGGACCCATGCCAAGCCGCTTGAGGACGAAGTTGTTACAGCCACCCAAGCCTTGAGCGGGCAGGGTGTGGGGCGCGATGCCCACAACGACCGGGTCCGCCACAACGTTCCTCTTGAGGATCTGGATCGCCACATCCGCCTTCATCTGACCCGCGGCGCGGATGAATGGCATGCCTACCTTCAGGCCTGCCGTGAGTTGGGCGGTGTGATTGTGGATTACGGCCCCGAAAGCGTCTGTCGCCGTTGAGAAGGCGGCAGACGATTGTCTCAAAGAGAAGGACAATGTTGAAACAGGTCGGACCGCCTGCCCCACTGCCCAGTGGCGTGTGTGAGAAAATCAACTCCTTGTAGTCTCAATGGACAATTGCCATGCAGCCGGGTGACCGGGTCCGGGTCAGGAAATCCGTCATTGTCTACAACCACCCCAAGCACCGGTCGAAGCCTTTTGACATGCATGGTCAGGAGGGTGAAGTGAAGGAGATCATCAGCACCTGGAAGGAGGGAGAGCCTCTGAGCGCCACCCTTCCCGTGGTTGTGGTTTTTGGTCGCACCCGCTTCCACTTCCACGCCGACGAGTTGGAACTCTGCTGAGTGGGCGTCCACGGTGCCCACCGTGGGGCGGGGCTCCACTTACACCGAAGGGGAAGGGGCTTCGGGCAGCAGGACAACCCCCTCCTCCGGGTCCGTGGGCCGCAGGTGCAGCCGGATGAACTCACGGCGCCGCGTGGGCACGTTGCGGCCGACGAAATCCGCCTGCAGGGGCAGTTCCCGATGGCCGCGATCCACCATGACCAGCAGCCGCGCCGTGCGGGGATTTCCCCAGGCCAGGAGCGCATCAAGGGCGGCCCGGGCCGTTCGCCCTGTGAACAGCACATCGTCCACCAGCACCACCTCCCGCCCATCAACGGGCACGGGCAGGACCGTGGCCTGGGGTAGCTTGGTGGGCACCGTGCGCAGATCGTCCCGATGGAAGGTGGGATCCAGACTGCCGGCTTCGATCACCTGCCCCGCCAGGCGCCCCAGTTCCTCCGCCAACACCTTCGCCAAAGGCACGCCACGGCTCGGAATCCCCAACAGGAGCAGTTGGCTGGGGTCATGGGCCGCCTCCAGCACCTGGGAGGCCAGGCGGGTCATGGTGCGGCGCAGCGCCGGACCTGAAAGAATCACAACAAAGGGCTGATCTGGCGCCATAAACGTTGGGAAATGCTCACTTAATGGGCCGGGATCAAGACAAATCGCCCAGGAGGTCCCATGATTGTGCAATTCACGACCAGGGCCACTCCATTCAATAGCAAACGACCGAGCCAACCCTCCCCAATCCCCCAACCGAGGAGAATGATCACCGGTGACCGCAGCCCCCACTACTCGTAGTCAGGATTCCATCCCTGGCAGGGTCCAACTGCACGTGGATCGTCAACCCCAAGAGGCGCCTGTGGTGCTGGTGATTCTGGATGGATGGGGTCACCGTGAGAGCGCTGCAGACAACGCCATCCGGGTGGCCAGAACACCCAACATGGATGCTCTGTGGCAGACCCATCCCCACACCTTGATTCAAGCCAGTGGGTCTGCCGTGGGTCTGCCGGATGGACAGATGGGCAATTCCGAGGTGGGACACCTCACCATTGGTTCGGGGCGGATTGTGCGGCAGGAGCTTGTGCGCATTGGCCATGGGATTCGGGATGGCTCCTTCCGGCGAAACCCCCAATTCAACGCTCTGGCCCAGCGGCTTGAGGATCGAGGCGCCACTCTCCATCTGGTTGGCCTGTTATCTGATGGGGGTGTCCACAGCCATGTGGATCACTTGGCGGAGTTGCTGCGCTGGGCCGCCAGCCGGCGGTTTTCCCGTGTCTGTGTCCATGGCATCACGGATGGACGTGATACGGCCGACCATGGGGGCCTGGGACACGTGAAGAACTTGCAGCAGTTGATGACCAGCCTCAACTGTGGCCAACTCACCACCCTCTGTGGCCGTTACTGGGCCATGGATCGTGATCACCGCTGGGAACGCACTGCCAAGGCCTACCGCCTGCTCACCGAGGATGACGGCAACCATCATCCCAACCCTGGGGCTGCCGTTGCAGCCAGCTATGCCGAAGGGATTGGCGATGAATTTCTTGAGCCCCACCGCTTTGCGAAGGGGGCACTGCAGCCAGGGGACGGGTTGATTTGCTTCAACTTCCGCCCGGACCGGGTGCGTCAGATCATCCGCGCCCTGGTGTTGGAAGACTTCAACGGGTTTTCCCGCCCCATATGGCCCAGCCCCCTGGACGTGGTCACCTTTACCCAATATGAGCGTGGCCTGCCGGTGGAGGTTGCCTTCCCTCCCCAGCCCCTGGACCACCTGCTGGGAGATGTGATGGCTGACCATGGTCTTCGCCAGTTCCGCATTGCCGAAACGGAAAAATATCCCCACGTGACCTATTTCTTTAATGGTGGCAAGGAACGGCCATTACCCGGAGAGGATCGCCATCTGGTGCCGTCCCCCCAAGTGGCCACCTATGATCAGGCCCCAGCCATGTCCGCATGGGACGTGACCGATGGCGTCATCAGCGCCATTGCCAAGGGTGTTTACTCCTTGATCGTGGTCAATTACGCCAACCCGGACATGGTTGGCCATACCGGAATCATGGATGCGGCGGTGCAGGCCATTGAAACGGTGGATGCCTGTGTTGGGCGGATCGCGGAGGCCACCCACTGGGCTGGGGGCACCATGCTCATCACAGCAGACCACGGCAACGCCGAAACCATGCGCTCACCCGCAGGCAAGCCCTGGACAGCACACACCACCAATCCCGTGCCGTTGCTGTTGCTTGAGGGGGGAAAGCGCAAGATCTCCAGCGCCGACAACCTTGTGGAGTTGCGGGACAATGGCACGCTGGCGGACTTGGCGCCCACCATCCTGGATATTCTCCGGATTCCCGTTCCGCCAGCTATGGGTGGGCGCAGTCTTATTGCTTCGTCCTCCTGGATGCGTTCCGTTGCCGCTGGGCGAACAGCCCAGGTGCTCGGTGTTTAGACGGATGTCCAGGTTAGGGTCAGGACCCACCACGGGGTCCTGCCCGGGGAGGGGGAAGCCATGTTGCACGACTGGCGCCCCCGTCGTTTC
>VXWH01000049.1 GCA_009836025.1 Synechococcus sp. SB0668_bin_13
GTTACTCGGAGAATCACCCTCTCCTGATTTCTACCACCTTCGAGACACATCCCTCTTCTTCAGCGCTGGATACAACGCCACCGCTGGGGATTGGCAGTTGGGAGCGCGGGGAGAACTTGGCCAGGTGAACCCCTCCGTTGGCCAAAGCCTGTTCATTGACGGCGTCTCTTCCCTTTCCACCAGCGCCTTCCGCTTGCAGGCCGCCCGCCCCTTTGCCAACGGCAGCACATTGTCTTTCTCCTTGGGCCAGCCTTTACGGGTGGAAAACGGCCATGCCGATCTTGCTCTACCGATAGGACGCACTCCAGAAGGGGAGGTATTGAATCAAGCCCTATCCGTTCCTCTTGCCCCCAGTGGCCGCCAGTTGGATCTCACCGCCAAGCTGGAGTTTCCCTGGTTGGGGGGTGATGTGTCCTTGGGCGCCATCAGGAGCCACCAGCCCCGGCATCAACTGACCGCCGCCCCGGAATGGGCTGTCTTCACGGGCTACCGCTCCACTTGGTGACAGCGCTGGCGAAGACGCTGTTGCCAAGCCTGGGAATCGCTAACCCATCCCTGTGACCATCAAGCCGGTGCTCAGCAAGATGTTCTCCGGGATGGGATGTCATTATCTTCCACCATCTTCGAGACACAACCAACCCGGTTGCTGCTCTGCCCTCACGCTCCGTATCTCAGCCCGGAGGAAGCCAGCCAACCCGAAGACGGCGGTCAGCGCAGCGCCGGGCTGGATCCAGTCTGCAAGTACGGATGGAGAAATGGCCATGGGCATTCAGGCGGGGCGAGGGTCCCGAGGCTGGGGTGATTCCCAGACGGCATCGACAACAACGGGTGGCCAGGGGATGGGAGAGTGCTTGTGTGGTCCAGGTCGGAAACCAAAAGGCCTCTTTCAGGTTATCGAATCGAAGGCGGTCTGCGCATCTGGAAAGCCTTCTCTGTCGAATACCAGTCGGAACACACCCTTGGCCGGGCCGTCGTGAATGGTCACCTGGCCCGCATTGAAGGTTTGTTCCAACGCGGAGAAAACCCGCTTCTTGTATGTGGTATCCTCGTTGGCGTCCAAGTGCCGGCCTTTTGTCTCAAACACCAGGACGCTGGGTTTGCCCCTGGTTTCCCCACCCATGGCCACAAAGTCCGGCCAGATGCGTTCCCGCCGCCAACCGCGCAGGTAATATTCGCCGTGTTGCCGCACGGCTATCCGGTGCCACCATTGCAACGCCTTTTGCTCATCCAGGTAAAAGGCGAATCTGCGCTCCAGGTCATTGAAATCTTGAGCAAAGACCGGCTCAAAAAGGCTCAGCTCAAAAAGGCTCAACTGAACTGACTGCCCGTAATGCTGCAACTGGACGTCGTTATCAGCAACCGGTATCTCGTAGCACTTGCGCATGCGGTGATTGTGGTCGCTGGCCTCCAGGTCAAAGCGGATTTCTTCACTGGCCAACTTGCCACGAAAAACCTGTTCGGCCTGACGATCCATGGCATTGGCTACGTGTTCGCGCAGTTGTGACGCCAAAGCGGAGCGCCGGCCGAAAATCGCCTTGTCGTTGGCGCCGGAGCCGTGCATCTTCTGCACCAAGTCCTGGGCGATGCGGGCCGCCTGGAACGGATTGGGCAAAATGTCGGAAATGCGACGAGCATACCAGGCGATTTTTACGCTTTCATCAATGTGCAATGCCTGGGGGTTGTCGTAGGTGGAAGAAGTGCCGTCTACCGCCAAATCCACTGTTGCCCTTATTTCCAGTGGATGAGCCGCCTGTGCGCTTTGGGGATCCGGTGCTTTGATCGTGGCCGTGTTGATATCCGGCAGGATGTGCCTCTGGTAATCCAATTCTTCCCAATCACCATTGGCGTCTCGGTGCAATACTTTGGGCAGGAATATCTCCGTATCTTTGAATCTTTCTCTGCGCTGTACAGTTATCATCTTGAAAGCGGTCCCATAGCTGGCATAGACGTTATCTTTCAGATCTCCCATGCCTTCCTGCTCAAGACCTTCCTTGACGTACTGCACGGCGTCGTTCACGTCGGTACTCTGGCAATAGACATGGCACTGGTCCAGAGATTTCCGTCCAGTGAGTCGGGCATGGGGTTGACGCATGACACGGCCCACCAACTGGGTGATCGCCCGCTTGGCTCTGGTGTTGTCCAGCATCACCAACAGGTAGGCGAAGGGACAATCCCAACCTTCCATCAAGGCGGCTCTGGTAATGATCCAGCGCACCGGAGAGAGTTCGGATAGCAGGTCAATGCCGGCCAATTCACGGCTGGTGCTGGATTGCACCGCCACCGCCCCGCTGGGAACGCCCAGGTTCTGCACCAGGTAGTCCCGTACGTCCTCGGCGTGGACGTGACCCCCTTCGCGCTGGTTGCTGCCGGTGCGTTCCACCCGTACCACCCCCATGGGCCTGATAGTTCGCCCCTTGTTGTTTTGGAGGGAGACCGCCTCGTGGTCCAGTTGTTCCAACTTGGCGTGGGCCTGGCCAAGGGTGTGGTGCCAGTCGGCGTTGGTGAAACACGTCACCTGCACGGGCAGCTTGATCATTTCTTCAGCTTTCAGGTCACTGCCCGGTATGTCCACCAGGAGGTTGCTTCTGGCACAACTTGGCGTGGCCGAGAGTTCAATCACCAAACCGGGATTCAGACGATTGACCGATTGCACAAACTCGTCGCTTTCGTTTCCCTGCCTGCCGTAGGCTTTGTGGGCTTCGTCCAGAATCACCACCGGACGTTTCATCTTGAAGACGTTGAAAAGGCTCTGCTTGGCAACGGGTCGGTCGGGGGCTGATGGGTCAAGGTCGGTAAATCTTTCGAGGAGCCGAGCATTGGCCATGGCATCGTCACTGGCCGGGAAGAAGGAGGTGTAACGACCGGAATCTCGGAACATTCGCAGAAAATCCCGATTGTTTCTGCGGTTGGCGGATTGCAACGACAGGAGCATGACGCAGAGGTAATGCTCAACATCCGCAGCGGTGAAAGGATCGTCCTTTTCCAGCATCTTGACGCGCCCGCCGCTGC
>VXWH01000039.1 GCA_009836025.1 Synechococcus sp. SB0668_bin_13
CCCCCGTGTCGTAGTGCCCCCATGGTCTGTAGGTGCGCTGGTGTGCTTGGGCTTCCCGCGCCCCGGCAGCCTGAAGACGCTCCACCATCTGCTTCACCGCCTGGGTCTGGTCCCGTCGGGCCACCAGAACAGCATCGCCGGTTTCCACCACCACCAGATCCTCAAGGCCCAGAGCCACCACCAGGCGGTGTTCACTGCGGAGGTAGCAGTTGCGCACGTCTTCATGGAGGACGCGCCCCCGCAGGGTGTTGCCCTGCTCGTCATGCTCCCCTTGCCGCCAGAGGGTGCTCCAGTTGCCCACGTCACTCCAGCCCGCCGTCATGGGGGCCACGCTGCCCAAACGGGTCTGCTCCATCACGGCCACGTCGATGGACACCGTGGGGCAGCGGCGGAACGCCTCCGGCTCCAGGCGGAGGAAATCCAGATCCGTGCGGGCCTGCTGGAGGGACGTGCGGGCGGCCTGCAGCACATCGGGCGCACAACGCCCCAACTCCTCCACCATCACCCCGGCGCGAAACAGAAAGATGCCACTGTTCCAGCGAAAGCGCCCCTGGCTCAGGAAGGCCTCGGCCCGCTCACGGCTGGGCTTTTCCACAAAGCGGCGAACGGGATGAAGGCCGAACCCGTCCGACCGGGCATCAACTTCAATGTAGCCGTAGCCGGTTTCCGGGGCCGTGGGCGTGATGCCGAAGGTCACCAGGCGTCCCCCCAGGGCAGCGGGAACGGCCTGGCCAATGGCGGCGCGGAAGGCATCGGCATCGGCAATGGCATGGTCGGCCGCCAGCACCAGCAGCAGGGCATCCCCCTGACCCGTTGCCATGGCCTGGAGGCTGGCAACGGCCACCGCCGGCGCCGTATTGCGGCCCACGGGCTCCAGCAGAATGGCGGCGGGCTCCATGTTGACAACCCCCGTCTGCTCGGCGACAATGAAGCGATGGGCATCGTTGCAGACCAGCAGAGGCGGTTGCAATCCCGGTAGCCCCGCCAAGCGCAGAATGGTCTGCTGGAGCATGGTGTGGCGACCCACAAGCGACAGAAACTGCTTGGGGTAGGCGGACCGGGAGAGGGGCCAGAGGCGGGTGCCAACACCCCCACAGAGGACCACCGGAATCACCGCCGGGGGCGATGCCATCAGGATTCGGGCTGATGAGCCGAGCCTATGGCATCCGCCGGTGCGGGCTGGGCCTCAACGGGCAGCAGACCCGGAGGCGGGCACAGCAGGATCCACCCCTCCTCAAGACGAACCTGGGGAACAATGGCCTCCACAAAGGGCACCAGCACGGATTGCCCCCCATGGCGCAGACGGATCTCCAGCAGGTCGTTGCCCCCATGGAGCAGGTTCACCACGGTGCCCAGGGCCGGACCCGACGGATCCAGGCGCACCTCCAGGCCCTCCAGGTCCAGGAGGTGAAACTCGCCTGCCCCCATGGCTGGCCGGGTGGCGCCATCCGCCAGCAGCCGGCACCGCACCAGCGCTTCAGCCTGGTTCCGTGTCTCAATGCCCTTGAGCCGGATTCCGTAGAGCCCCTTGCGGGGCAGGCAGCGGCCCTGCAGCAACTCAACCGCCCGGGGCGGCTCATCCAGCTTCTGTAACCAACGGGGACCAGGCTTCAGGAAACGCTCAGCGAAATCACTGCAGGGCAGAATGCGCAGTTCCCCCTTGAGTCCCTGGGCGGCCACCACAAGACCAACCTCAATCAGGGGAGGAGTGACGCCCATGACGTGGCATTTACCAAGGCTTGCAGCAGGCCGGATGCACCGCGTAGACTAGGAAAAAACCCCTGGGAAAACAATGGAAAGCGGATTAAGGAAATTGCGCCCCCCTTTACGCCTTGGTCTCGTGATTCTGGGGCTTGTGGCCGCCTTGGGGGCTGGACCGAGGATGTTGCGTCCCGCCCAGGCCAACCCCTCCAGCCTTCTCAACACCGTCAAAAACAACCCCGGTATGGCCGAGGAACTGTGCCAGCAATTCAACACCATCAATGCGAACGGGGATAGCGTCTACTCCTCCGCAGGCCTGGAAGAGGTGGCCTCAAGCCAGGGAATCACCACCAGCGATGCCGAGGTTCTCGTCACCTACGTCGTGGGTCTCTACTGCTCCGACGTGACTTGAGGCCGATCTCCACTACGGTGAGGTATTCAGCCTGCGTGTCACCCCTCAAGACCCCGTATGACCAAGACCCCTGACGGCGGCGATTCCCCATCCGTGCTTGTGCGGATTGAATCCGGCTTGGCGCTGCGTTGACGTCTGTCCTGGGGATTGACGAGCTGACCTCCTCCCCTGTCCTGAAGGCCGGAGATTCCTTCTGCGATAGAGGGGTCCGGGTCCCAGGCGACCGCCATGCTCCTGAACATCCCTTGGCCAGAGGGAAGGGCTTGGAGATGTTGCCCTCCGAGGAGTCCAGACCCCACTGCCTCTGCCGTGGTCTTCACCACCCGTGCATGAGCGGGGAGGGGGGAGACTCAGACCCTTGGCCCCGCCGTCCAGCAGCACCCGATCCAAGCTCAACGCCGCCGGTTATGGTGCTGCCGGGCTTGCCCCCCAGAACCTGGTGCTAAAAAGAAGATGACCATGAAGGGGATGACCATTGTCGGCACCACGAACCATAAGGCCGAGTACTGCCCCGAACTGATACCCATACCCACCATCAACAAAGAGATCCCCCCTATGGCAAAGCCAAGGCCGGCGGCGCACAGGCCGTAGCGGCGTTTCGGAGATGGAAACTGGTTGGCAAAGCCGGCCAGGAAGGTTATCCAGAGTATGAAGACCAGAACGAACCCATCTGGACCGTCAGTCCTCATTCCCCCGAAATCACAGAGTGCGTCATGGCAAGGCCAAGGCCCACGGCACACAGGCCGTAGGGGCGTTCCGCAGAGCCAAGTTGGAATGTCAATACAATCAGGAAGGTTATGAAGTTTATGAAGAACACCACTATGGCCAAGTCCTCTAGGGTAAAATCGCATTCTCCTCCTGTAGTAGTGCAGAAATTTACGAAAGATTGCATTATATTTCCTATTGTGAAGAACTGCTTTATATTCGCTATTATTTCTGTGGGTGTTTCTATGGGTATTTCTGGGAGGCCGTCCACCTCGCTCCCTGAAGAGGAAGACCTACCACCGACGATTGTGAAAAAGAGTGAGCAGTTGAGGACGAGTAGGATGTGTTGGAGCAATGGGAGCCGCGCCACCAAGCAGCCTCTTCTCTTCACGGCAGAGATTCCTGGAAAAACATGACGATGAAGGCCACCTTGAAAAATTGGACAACCTTTCCCTAGAGTGTACCTTGTCAGCATGAGAAAGTCAGTTGCGGAAGGGGGTTGCACCCGGCCTTCCCCGAAATCTTTAAGCATCCCATGGGTACTGTCGGGGCGCCACACGACGTGATCCATGGGCAACGCCAGTTGGTGTTGCCGGATGGTGTTGTCCTGCAGGCCAGTTGTTGGCGCCCCCGGCATGGGGGGCCATGGCCGGCACTGCTGATGCGGCAGCCCTATGGGCGCGCCCTGGCCTCCACCATGGTCTATGCCCACCCCGCCTGGTATGCCGCCCAGGGCTACCTGGTGGTGGTGCAGGACGTGCGGGGCTGTGGCGATTCCGGCGGCAGCTTCCGCCTGTTTGCCAGCGAGGCCCGGGACGGGAGTTGCACCATGGCCTGGCTGCGGGGCCAGCCGGATTGCAACGGCCGCATCGGCTGCTACGGCTTTTCCTACCAGGGCTTGACCCAGTTGCTCTGGGATGGTCCGGATGTGCCGGATTGCACGGCTCCGGCCATGGCGGGCCTCAGCGTGCAACACCACTGGTGTCGCGACGGCCGGGCGGATTGGTGGGCCCTGGGGCTGGCCTGGGCGCTGCAACTGGCGGCCGCAGCCTGTCAACGGCGAGGGGACGGGGTGGCCTATGGGCGAATCCGCAAGGCCCTTCACCATCAAGACTTTTGCGAGGAGGGCTGGGGCCTGCTCCAGCAGGTGGACCCCGGAAATCACCTGTTGCGCTGGTGGTCGGGGGACTGGGAATCACCCGTGGCGGATGCAGGCCTGGCTGCGGTCTTGCGGCGACCCATGCTGCTGATCGGGGGGTGGTACGACCCCTATCTGCGGGGCGTCATGGCGCTCCGTGACCAGAGCCTGAAGGCTGGTGGCTGCCCCCGGTTGGTGGTGGGTCCCTGGACCCATGGAAACTGGCACGGCGGCCGGCTGGATCAGCGGCACCTGGCCTTCTTCAACCACCACTTGAAGGGTTGTCCCCCGCCACAACCCCGGCATGCTGTCCAGTTGTTTGACGTGGGACGTGGCCACTGGTGGGGTGGATCCCACTGGCCCCAACCGGCGCTGGGGCGCTGTTGGCTGAGGGGCGCAGGCCTCAGCGGGGTGGATCCCCACGCCGGTGTGCTGCTGCTGGAGCCGGAGAAGGCCATGGCGGGAGGCTGGGATCAACTGGTGCTGGATCCATGGCGACCCACCCCGGCGCGGGGCGGGCATCTGGACCTGCAGGCCGGCCCCACGGACCGCCATGACCTGGACTGCCGCAGCGACGTGCTCACCTTCACCAGCCCGCCCCTGCCCCGTGCCCTGACCCTCAGCGGCACCGTGCAACTGCGGCTGAAGGCCGCCAGTGGGGGACAGGGCTTTGATCTCTGCTGCGCCCTGTCCCAGGTGCGGGAGATGGAGGGACGGACGCGGGTGGAACAGCTCTCGATGGGGGTGGAGCGCTGGCTGGGTCCCCAGGCCCAGACCCTCGCATGGCGTCGGGTTCGGTTTCAGCCCCTGCTGCAGACGGTGCCGGCGGAGGTGCGGCTCCGCCTGTCCATCGCCTTGGCGGGCTGGCCCCTGATCGGGATCAATCCAGGCAACGGCCGGGCGCCCCACACCGTGGCAGCCCACGAACGCCAAGTGGTGGTGGTGCATTTCCGCTGGGAGGAAGCCTGCCTGCAGTTGCCGTTGCAGCAGCAGGATCAGGCCACAGCGTAGGCTCCTAGGAATCTGCATTCTCCCTGTGGTTGAACACCAAGGGCTTGTTCAAGTGGTTGAACGGCTGGCCGACTGCCGTCACCATGATCCCTACGCAATTCTCGGCCCCCATGCCCTCCCCGGCGGTGGCCATGTGGTGCGCGCCTGGCTTCCGGACGCGGAGCGTGTGGACCTGATGCTTCCAGGCCGGATGCTGCCCATGGAGGCGGTCCACCATCCCTGGTTGTTCGAGCGGGAGCTATCAACAGATCCCGGCAGTGACTACCAGCTGCAACTGCTGCGGGGCGGCATCAACAGCCGTCAACACGACCCCTACGGGTTTCGTCAGGAGTGGATGGGTGAACTGGACCGCCACCTGTTTGCCGAGGGCAACCACCACCACATCTGGACCCGCATGGGCGCCCATCGGCTGGAGCAGGCCGGGGTGAGCGGCGTACAGTTCTGTCTCTGGGCACCCAATGCGGTCAGTGTGTCCGTCATTGGCGCCTTCAACGGCTGGGATGGGCGGATGCACCCGGCGCAACAGCGCAGCGGCGGCATCTGGGAACTCTTTGTCCCTGGTCTTGGGGAAGGGGAAGTGTACAAATACGAGGTCCACACCCGCCATGGTCATCCCTATGCCAAGGCCGACCCCTACGGGTTTCACCATGAGGTGCGCCCGGCCACAGCCTCGGTGGTGGCAGAAAACCGCTTTGTCTGGGGTGACGAAGCCTGGATTCGTCAGCGGGATGGCCGGAATCCCCTGGAGCAGCCCATTGCCATCTACGAGATGCACCTGGGAAGCTGGCTCCATGCCAACGCGGCGCAGCCCTATGTGGAACCGGACGGCACGGCGCGTTCACCGGTGCCTGCCAACGACATGAAGCCGGGGACCCGGCTGCTCACCTACCCGGAATTGGCGGACAAGGTGATCCCCCACGTGAAGGCGCGGGGCTTCACCCATATTGAGTTGATGCCCGTCACGGAGCATCCCTTTGAGGGATCCTGGGGGTATCAGGTGACGGGTTGGTATGCCCCCACCAGTCGCTATGGCAAGCCCGACGAGTTCCGGGCTTTTGTGGATCGCTGTCATCAAAACGGAATTGGCGTCATTCTGGACTGGGTGCCGGGACATTTTCCAAAAGATAACCACGGCCTGGCATACTTTGATGGTAATTTCTTATATGAACATGCTGATCCACGCATCGGTGAGCACAAGGAATGGGGTACGCTGATTTTTAATTACAGTCGCAACGAGGTGCGCAATTTCCTGGTATCCAGCGCCTTGTTCTGGATCAGTGAGTTTCATATTGACGGAATTCGGGTGGACGCAGTTGCCTCCATGCTTTACCTGGACTATCTTCGCCCAGAGGGGGAGTGGTTGCCCAACAAAAACGGTGGCCGCGAGAATCTGGAGGCGGTCAATTTCCTCCAACAATTGAACGGAACCCTTTTCCACTACTTCCCTGGCATTCTTTCCATTGCGGAAGAGTCAACAGAGTGGCCAGGCGTCACCCAGCCCGCCAGTGACCATAATCGTGATGCCCTGGGCTTTAACCTGAAATGGAACATGGGTTGGATGCATGATATGCTGGATTATTTTGCCATGGATCCGTGGTTCCGACAATTTCATCAGAATCTGATTACTTTTTCCATGATGTATTACTATAGTGAGAACTTTATGTTGGCTCTTTCCCATGATGAGGTGGTGCATGAGAAGAGCAATCTATTGCATAAGATGCCAGGGGATGATTGGCGAAAGTTTGCCAACACCCGCGCCCTGCTCTCCTACATGTGGACCCACCCTGGCAAGAAAACAATTTTCATGGGCATGGAATTTGGCCAACGGGGCGAATGGAATGTCTGGGATGATCTGGAGTGGGATAAGCTAGAATATCCCGACCACCAGAAACTGATGCAGATGATTGACGACATCAATGTTCTCTACAAGTCAGAGCCGGCTCTCTGGCGGGAGGATTTCAACACCAATGGTTTTCAATGGATCCATTGTGACGATAACCGTAACGGTGTTATCAGCTTCATGCGCAGAGACGAGAAAAGTCAGCGCTGGCTGGTAATTATATGTAATTTCACCCCAAACCCCCACAAGAGTTATCGAATTGGTGTGCCCCTGGAGGGTTGGTATGGAGAAATTTTCAACAGTGATGCGGAAATCTATGGCGGCAGTAATCTTGGCAATCTGGGGGGGCGCTTTACCGATCCCTGGCCCATGCACAGCTATGCCCATTCCCTGGATCTGTGCCTGCCCCCCTTGAGCACCGTGATCTTTCGCCACAATCACCATGGTCCTGATGATGGAGAAGGAGGGGCAGTGGCAACCGGGGAGACAACCCCCGGAACGGACCAGGAAAGATAATGCCCTGCAGGCGTCCCCTGGACTGCGCTCCAGCCCCGTCCCCCTCCGTCATGCTTGACCCGATGGCCGATTCCCTTCCCTTGCTCCTGCGCGCCGCTCAAGGTGAACCCGTTGAGCGCACGCCCGTCTGGATGATGCGCCAGGCGGGGCGCTACATGAAGGCCTATCGGGACCTGCGGGACCGTTATCCCACCTTTCGGGAGCGCTCGGAAAACCCCGATCTCTCCTACGAGATCTCCATGCAGCCCTTTGCGGCCTTTCGCCCGGACGGGGTGATCCTGTTTTCGGACATCCTCACGCCCCTGCCGGGGATGGGCATTGAGTTCGACATTGTGGAAAGTCGCGGTCCCCTGATCCATGAACCCATCCGCAGCCAGGCCCAGATTGATGCCTTGCGCCCCCTGGAGCCGGCTGCGTCCATGGGATTCGTGGGCGCTGTGCTGACGCGGCTCCGCGAGGCGGTGGGCACAGCCGCAGCGGTCCTGGGATTTGTGGGGGCCCCGTGGACCCTGGCGGCCTACGCCGTGGAGGGCAAAAGCAGCAAAAACTATGGGGTCATCAAGGCCATGGCTTTCCGCGAGCCGGCCCTGTTGCACCAACTGCTGGCGCACCTGGCGGACGGGATCGCCGCCTATGTGCGCTATCAGATTGATTCAGGCGCCCAGGTGGTGCAGATTTTCGACTCCTGGGCCGGCCAACTGAGTCCCCAGGATTATGATGTTTTCGCGGCACCCTATCAGCAACGCCTCATCCGCCAGGTGAAGCAGACCCACCCGGACACGCCTCTGATTCTCTACATCTCGGGCAGCGCAGGGGTGTTGGAGCGGATGGGCGCCAGCGGCGTGGACATCGTCAGCCTGGACTGGACCGTGGACATGGCGGACGGCCTGGCCCGGCTCCCCGCCCACCTGGGGGTGCAGGGCAACGTGGATCCCGGTCTTCTCTACGGCAGCCCTGACGTCATTTGTGCCCGGATTGAGGACACCCTCCGCAAGGCCCGGGGACGCCGCCACATTCTCAACCTGGGCCATGGCATTCTGCCAGGCACCCCGGAGGAGAACGCCCGTCTGTTCTTCGAGGCCGGCAAGCGCCTGGGGGCCAGCCTGGCCGCTGTCTGACCGCCCCAAGCGCCCGCACCTGATTCCTTGCCTCATCACCCCAGCCGAATTCTGATCACCGGCGCCAGCGGCTGCATTGGCCAGGCGGTGACGGCCTGGCTGCTGGAGCACAGCAATGCCCGGCTTCTGCTTTGGCTGCGGCAGCCCGGGAAGCTTACCGCCGTTGATCGGCGGCATCCCCGCCTGGAACTGCTGGTGGGCGATCTGCGCCAGCCCTGGCGTTTCCGCCAGCAACTGGCCCATGTGGACCGGGTCATCCATACCGCCACCGCCTGGGGGGACCCGGCCCGCGCCTGGGCGGTGAACGTGCAAGCCGTCAAGGAGTTGCTTGCCTGTCTGGACCACCAGCGTCTTCAGCAGGTGCTCTATTTCTCCACTGCCAGCATTCTGGATCGTGATCTGGAATTGCTGCCGGAGGCGGAGCAATGGGGAACGGAGTACATCCAGACCAAAGCCGTGTGTCTGCGCCAGTTGATGGCCCATTCCCTGCGGGACAGGATCGTGGCCGTTTTCCCCACGCTGATTTTTTCCGGCAGGGTGGACGGCGGCGGGTTGTGGCCCACCAGCTACCTCACCGCAGGCCTCAGGCCACTTCTGCAGTGGCTTTGGCTGGCGCGCTTCCTGCGGCTGGACGCCAGCTACCACTTCATCCATGGGGCGGACGTGGCCAGCATCTGCGGCCGTCTGCTCACGACGCCCCATCGGCCCGGACCGGAGCACTGGGGGGGCATGCACCGCTACGTGCTGGGCCAGTACCCCCTCACCGTCAACCGCACCATGGCCCAACTCTGCCGCTACCGCCATATGGCTTATCCTCCCGGTGTGGAGCTCCGCCACTGGCTCATGCAGGCGCTGGTGGTGGTGTTCCGCATCCAGTTGAGCCGATGGGACCGTTTCACCCTGCAACGGCGTCACTTCGTTCATCACCCCGTCACCCGACCGGAAAGTTTCGGCTTGTCATCGCGCTTCCCTGATCTGGAGACGGTGTTGTCCGGAGCGGGTGTCCCGCAGCGGGGCCGCCTGCCACTGGGATGAAGCGGGGGGCTCCGTCCTGAAGGGTGGAGCCCTGACTCTCCGCCAAGCGCAAGGTGGTTCCAGTGCAGAAACTGCGCTACCGCTGCCGGCTTTACCCGACACCAGACCAACCCATTGCCTTGGCGCAAGCCTTTGGCTGGGCCAGGGTCGTCTGCAATGACGCTCCGGCCTTGTGCAACCAGCTCTACCAGGAGGGTGGGAAGTACCCAGGTGGTGGGGAGTTGGGGTCCACTGGCCAGGCCGCAAGAATCCGTGGCAAGGAGTTCAGGACAACGGACCAAGGTGTCCAATTCCCCAAAGGATGGCCGCCAACGGCAAGGCGGTGGGCGGCGACCTGGGCTTGGCATCCCTCGCCGTCACCGCTGACGGTGAAAAGATCGCCCCTCAAACCGCTTGGCCAAGGCCAGGTTCCTGGTAGCCGAGCACCATTGTCGAGGTCTCGGACAGGCGTCTCGACTTTCTGCATAAACTTCAGTACTCGATTGATTCGCGAGAACCAGGATGTCTGCTGGACGTGTTCCGTCTGCGGCACTGAACGCGACCGGGACGTGAATGCCGCACGCAACATCCTCGCCGCCGGGCAGGTGGAGAGGTTCAACGGACGTGGGCCAGGAGTAAGACGGGTGCGCCCGCCTCTGGCCGTGAAGCGTCAACCCGTCTCGATCAGGAGAGGCAGAAACGCTGAACCCGAAGCAAGGAATCCCCTCCTTCAGGGCGGGGAGGAAGTCAAAGAAACCTCTACGATCCGTGAACAGACACCCGTGGTCCAACCATGGATGTGATTTCCTGATTCCCTAATTGCGCTCCTTTGATCTCCCCCCCAACGTCAACGCCCCAACAGTCGTTTCTGCATCGCCACCTGGGCCCCAGCGCCGCGGAGCAGCAGCAGATGCTCCGGACGTTGAACCTCGCCTCCATGGAGGCGTTGCTGGAGGAGGCCATTCCCCCCAGCATTCGCCTGCCCCAGGGCCACATGGCCCAAAGTCTGCCGCCAGGCGTCAGTGAGCAGCAGGCCCTGGCTGAGCTGGAAGCGCTCATGGGACGGAATCGCATCAGTCGCAGCCTCATCGGCCTGGGCTACTTCGGGGCGGTGATGCCGGCCGTGGTGCGCCGCCATGTGCTGGAGAATCCCGCCTGGCTCACCGCCTACACCCCCTATCAGGCAGAAATTGCCCAGGGTCGCCTGGAAGCCCTGCTCAATTTTCAAACCCTCGTTTGTGAGCTGACGGGTCTGCCGGTGGCCAATGCCTCCCTGCTGGATGAGGCCACGGCGGCGGCGGAGGCCATGGGTCTGAGCTTTGCCGTCTGTAAGCGGCCCCAGGCACGCCGATTCCTGGTGGATCAGAACGTCTATCCCCAAACCATGGCGGTGCTGCGAACCCGGGCCGCACCCCTGGGCATCCGGTTGGAGGTGAAGGCGCCCGGCGCCTTTGTCTTCCATGAGGAGGTGTTCGGCGTGCTGCTGCAACTCCCGGACGCCCAGGGTCGGCTCTGGGATCCCACAGAGGTGGTCAGCGCTGCCCATGCCTGTGGTGCGCTGGTCACCGTTGCCGTGGATCCCCTGGCCCAGGTGCTCATGGCCCCTGTGGGCGCCCTTGGCGCCGACGTGGCGGTGGGTTCTGCCCAGCGGCTGGGTTTGCCTCTGGGCTATGGAGGCCCCCACGCCGCCTTTTTCGCCACCCGCGAGCGCTACAAGCGGCAGGTGCCCGGCCGGATTGTGGGGCTGTCCGTGGATGCCGAGGGGCGCCCCGCCCTGCGACTGGCGCTTCAGACCCGGGAGCAGCACATCCGGCGGGACAAGGCCACCAGCAACATCTGCACGGCCCAGGTGTTGCTGGCGGTGCTGGTGAGCTTCTACGCCGTCTACCACGGCCCTGACGGTCTCGCGGCCATGGCCCGTCGGGTGCGCCGCCTGACCCAGGCCATGGCCGCCGCCCTGGCTCAGGTGGGCTTGACTCCCGCCCTGGAGCCCGGCTTTGACACCATCGTGGTGGAGACCCCGGCGGCGGCAGCCATCCTGGAGCGTTGCCGCGCAGCGGGCTTTTCCCTGCGGGTGATGGACGATGGCAAGGGCCTGGGTTTCAGCCTGGACGAGCGCTCCACAGTGGAGGAGTTGGAGCAACTGCTGGCGCTGATGGCGCCGGGGCGTTCCCATCTCCCCATGGTGGAGTTGCTGGCGGCCACCAAGGGGGCGTTGCCCGTCCCGGAGCGCCAGGACCCCTGGCTTCAGCAGGAGCCCTTCCACAAGCACCGCAGCGAGACCGCTCTCCTGCGCTACATCCAGGCATTGGCCGCCAAGGATTTTTCCCTGATCCACGGCATGATCCCCCTGGGAAGCTGCACCATGAAGCTCAATGCCGCCGCTGAACTGTTGCCCCTGAGCTGGTCCAGCGTGGCGGAGTTGCATCCTTTTGCCCCCGCTGAGGATGCCCAGGGCTACGGGGCCATGGTCCGCCAACTGGAAGACTGGCTGGCAGCGTTGACGGGTTTTGCCGGTGTCAGCCTCCAGCCCAATGCGGGCTCCCAGGGGGAATTGGCGGGGCTGTTGGTGATTCGCGCCTGCCAGGCCAGCCGTGGCCAGGCCCATCGCCGGGTCTGTCTCATTCCCACCAGCGCCCACGGCACCAACCCCGCCAGTGCGGTGATGGCAGGACTGGACGTGGTGCCGGTGGCCTGTGATTCCCAGGGCAACATTGACCTGAAAGACCTGCACCGGAAAGCCTCAGCCCACAGCAACCACCTGGCTGCGTTGATGGTCACCTATCCCTCCACCCACGGGGTCTTCGAGGTGGCCATTCGGGAGATCTGCGCCATCGTCCACCACCACGGGGGACAGGTTTATCTGGACGGGGCCAACCTGAATGCCCAGTTGGAACTGTGCCGCCCTGGCGACTACGGTGCGGATCTTTGCCATCTGAACCTCCACAAGAGCTTCTGCATCCCCCATGGGGGCGGTGGGCCAGGGGTGGGACCCATCGCCGTGGCGGCCCATCTGGTCCCGTTCCTGCCCGGTCATCCCCTTCTCGCTTGCGGTGGGGAGCGGGCCATCGGCCCCGTGTCGGCGGCACCATTCGGCAGCGCCAGCATCCTGACCATCAGTTGGATGTACCTGCGGATGATGGGTGCCACCGGCCTGCGTCAGGCCAGCGCCGTGGCCATTCTCAACGCCAACTACGTTGCCCGTCGACTGGAAGAGTTCTATCCCGTGCTGTTCCGTGGCGAGAAGGGGCGGGTGGCCCATGAATGCATCCTGGATCTGCGCCCCCTGCGGTCGGAAGCGGGGGTGGGGGTGGAAGACGTGGCCAAGCGGTTGATGGACTACGGTTTCCATGCCCCCACGGTGAGTTGGCCGGTAGCGGGCACCATGATGGTGGAGCCCACGGAAAGCGAACACAAGGCCGAACTGGACCGCTTTTGCGACGCCATGGTTGCTGTGCGTCAGGAGGTGGCCGCCATTGCCTCCGGCGCCATGGATCGCCACAACAACCCCCTCAAGCGTGCGCCCCACACCATCGCGGCCCTCACTGCCGAGTCATGGGATCGTCCCTACAGCCGCCGGCAAGGCGGGCTCCCCGGCAACCAGGACCCCGCAGAAAAGCTCTGGCCCGCCGTTGCCCGCATTGATAATGCCCGCGGGGATCGGACGCTCATCTGCACCTGCCCAGCCGTTGAGGACTACGCCAACTGACGGCCCTCAGCTTCTTGTGCCTCACCCCAGGGACCAGGAGGTCTCCAGTGCCTGGCGCCGCCAAAGCTGTTGATAGGGTCCGCTCTGGTGGAGGAGTGTCTGATGCCGGCCGGATTGGACAATGCGCCCCGCCTCCATCACCAGCACCCGATCACAGGAGGCGGCAGCCGCCAGTTGATGGCTGATGAACAGCACGGTGCTCCGGCGGTGCTGGCGGAGGTTCTCCAGAATGCCGGAGGCGGTGGCGTTGTCCACGCTGGCCAGGGCATCATCCAGCACCAGAAGGGGCGCCTGCTGAAGCAGTGCTCTGGCCAGGGCGCTGCGCTGCCGCTGGCCCCCGCTGAGGGTAATGCCCCGTTCCCCCACCATGGTGTCCAGCCCCGCGGGGAAGGCTTCAATGTCCTGGCTAAGCTGGGCGGCGTCGGCATAGTGGACCACCTGCTGCCGCTCCGTATCCGGTTGCCCGTAGCGCAGGTTGTCCTCCACGGTGGCGGTGAACAGGTAGGCCTCCTGGGGAACCAGGGCAATGCGACCTCTCAAGTCGTCCAATCGCAGTTGGCGGATGTCCTGACCATCCAGAAAAACACTTTTCTCCGGTGGATCAATCATGCGGCCCAACAGGCGGGCGATGGTGGACTTCCCACAGCCCACTGCGCCAACAAGCGCCACCATTTCCCCCGGCTCCAGGGTAAAGCTCACCCCCGCCAGCGCCTCTCTTTTGCTGTCGGGATACCGGTAGTGAAGGTTCCGCACCCGCAGTTGTCCTGCCGGCTGGGGCGTCAGCGGCTCCGCTGTTGCCGGATCGGTGATCCGTGGCTGGCGCATCAGCACTTCCTCCACCCGCTCCAGGCTCACCTGACCCACTTGAAAGGTGTTGATGGTGAACCCGAACAACGCCGTGGGAAACACCAGTTCCAGAGCCCCGAGGAACAGGGCTACAAAACCGCCAATGGTGAGGCCCTGGGGATCCCCGAGGGTGGCGGCTTCCAGCCGTCCCGCCCCCAGCACCAGCAGCAACAGCAGGCTGAGGTTGCTGATCTTCTCCAGGGCGGGGAAGAGCAACGACCTCACCTTGGCTAGAGCCAGGGCTGCGTTCCGGTAGTTGCGATTCAGGACGCTGAACGCCTCATGCTCGTTGGCCTGCTGACCGTAAATCTTGATGGCGCTGATCCCGGACAGATCCTCCTGAATCAAGTCGCTCAATTCGGAGAGGTGCTCCTGTTGGCGCCGCTGGAGCCGCGCCATGGGCTTGCCGAACAGATGGACCAGCAGCAGCATGGCCGGGTAAGGCGCCAATGCGGCCATGCTGAGACCCGGGTCAATGGACACCATGACGGGTAGCCGCGTGACATACGCCATGACCATGTTGACCATGCTCAAAACCGCAAAACCCAGCATCCGACGGATGTTGTTCACGTCGTAGGTGGCGCGGGTGATGAGTTCTCCGGTGCGCATCCGGGACAACCAGTCAGGCTCTTGCCCCAGCAGGTGATCAAAGAGTTGTTGCCGCAGATCCATCTCCACGGAAATGCCCACCCCGAACACCAGCAGGCGAGAGGCCACGCGCACCGCCGCCATGATTGTGGCCAGGCCCAGCAGTACGGCGGCCCCACCGGCCAACGACCCCATGGTGAACCCTGGCGCCAAGCGGTCAATGGTGTCCTGCACCAGCCGGAGGAGCACCGCACCGATGATGTTCACTGCCATCAGCGCCACGGCCCCGGCCGCCAACCGCTTCCCATGGGGAGCAAGCTGACGCCGCAGACGCCTGAACTGCACACTGACTGGGGCCATGGCACCGTTACGCTGTGGGCAGCCTAGGAGACCCGGGTTGTGGGTAAGGTTTCCTGGGAGAATGGGCCAAGGGACCCGCTCCATCGGGACCCCCTGGACAACTCCCCTCTGGTCTTGTCCTTTCAGGCCAGTCCTGCAAGGCCTTCCCTGCCAGAAGGAAGCGGGGGCCTTCTGTTCCTCCCCATCCCCAACGGATCATTCCCTCAAGCTACGCTTCTCCCTCCTCTTCTGAGGGGGAAAGGGGGCATGGGGAAGAACCACCACATGGATTCCCGCTTGCGCGGGCAGGACTAGCCATTGGGGGTGGGACCGCCCACCAGGGACCTGTAACAGATTGACCTTCTCCTTGTAGCCTGATCGTGGTCCGGATTCTACCCTGGACTGGCAACCTTCGCCCGCTTGCCAAATTTCCGCCTGTGATGAGTGCTGTGGACACTGCTCCCCTGACCCAGAATGCCCCCACGGCAGGAGGCCTGTTAAGCGAGAACGGCGCCAGCAGGATGGCCAAGGTGGAAGCGCTCAAGCTGGCCAGTGATCACCTGCGGGAGCCCCTGGCCAGCGAGTTGGAGAACGAGGAGTCCCATTTCAGCAACGGGGCCGTTCAAATCCTGAAGTTTCACGGGAGCTACCAGCAGACCAACCGCGACCAGCGGCACAGGGATTGGAGCATGATGCTGCGGCTGCGCTCTCCCGGTGGGCGCGTTCCTGCCCAGCTTTATCTGGCCCTTGACGAGTTGGCGGATCGTTACGGCAACGGCACCCTGCGGGCCACCACCCGCCAGACGTTTCAACTGCACGGTATTCCCAAGCAGGATCTGCGCACAGTCCTGGGAACCATTGTGCGCAACCTGGGCTCCACGCTCGCCGCCTGCGGCGATATCAACCGCAACGTCATGGCCCCAGCGGCTCCCTACACCACTGGGGGCTACCCCGCCGCCCGGCGGCTGGCGGATGACGTTGCCGCACTGCTGACACCCCAGGCGGCCATGGGGGCCTACCTGGATCTATGGGTGGATGGGGACATGGCTTACCGCCTCCGCTCCACACCCAAGGTCAGGACAGTCAACCGTCAGCCTGCTCCTGCGGCAGTCCATAGCGGTGACGAGCAGGAGCCGCTCTACGGCAGCCGCTACATGCCGCGCAAGTTCAAGGTGGGGGTCACGGTTCCGGGGGACAACTCCATTGACGTCCTGACCCAGGACCTGGGACTTGTGGTCTTCACCGACACCATGGGCAGGTTGTCGGGAGCCAACGTCTACGTGGGTGGCGGCATGGGACGCACCCACAACAAGGAGGACACCTTTGCCCGCACTGCGGATCCCCTGGGATATGTGCAGGGGCGCCAGGTGCTGGCTCTGGTGAAGGCCGTCGCGGCCCTGCAGCGGGACCATGGCGACCGCCAGAGTCGCCGCCACGCCCGCCTCAAGTACCTGGTTCATAATCGGGGCGTAGACTGGCTCAAGGCCAGCCTTTCCAACTACTTTCATGGGGACGTCCGGCCCCTGCGCAACGAGCCCGTCCGCAAGCTGGAGCACTATCTGGGCTGGCAACGTCAAGGGGACGGTCTGTGGTTTGTTGGCCTACCCGTGATGACAGGGCGCGTGGCTGGCCCCCTCAAGGACGTCCTGCGGGAACTGGTGCGGCGTTACCAGTTGGAGTTGCGCGTCACCCCCAATCAGGACATTCTGCTGTGCGGGATTGCCCCCAACCAGAAGCAGGGCATTCAGAGCCGCCTGGACGCCATCGGCTTGCACAGGTCAGCCATGGCGGAGCCCACCGCATCCCACGGGATCGCCTGCCCTGCCCTGCCCACCTGTGGCCTGGCCATCACCGAGTCTGAGCGCGCCTTTCCCGACGTGTTGGCGCGCTTTGACGCACTGCGCCGGAGCCTGGGCATTCAACAGCCCCTGTTGGTGCGCATGACCGGCTGCCCCAACGGCTGCAGCCGGCCCTACATGGCCGAGGTGGGCCTGGTGGGCAGTGCAGCAGGTCACTATCAACTCTGGCTGGGGGGCACTCCCGGCCTCACCACCTTGGCCCGCCCTGTTCTGGATCGCCTGCCCCTGGCGGATCTGGAAACCGTCCTCCGCCCGGTGTTGAGCCGCTGGGTCCGGACCGCCGCCACAAAAAGCTTTGGCACCTTTTGCCAGGACTACACCACCGAGGAACTACGAGACCTGCTGGGAACCACACCCGTCATGCGCCAGCAGTGACTCCATCTCAATCGAGGTTCAGGATCCCTTGCGTACTTCTCCGGCGTACAGCGTCCCTGGCTGCGTACTCATTCAGGCATCGGCCCTGTTGAACAAGAACGCAATCCACGTAGTCTGATCCCGCAACCAAGGCTGCCCGGATGGCTTGGGCCGCCGGCACCTTCCTGCTCTCGCTGGAGCCTTCACTGTAGTTGAAGGTTTTGGCAACCCCAAGAAGCAACGCCCCGGCGCCCCGTTCGTCCCCTATTGTATCGCCGATGACAGTTGCCAGGGGCTCCAGTGAGCCTCCCTGCTGGTGTACCTGGGCAGTGTTCGTTGCTGTTCCCTCAACTGTTGTAGACCCCAGAATGCTTCCCGTGGCGCTATCCACAATTCTGAGATCAATGGCCACATAGGCCTTTGCTTCCGCAACACCTTCTCTGTTGCCGAATCCCAGAAAGCTCATGCTGTTCTCGTTCTCTCTGGTCTCAACACCAGCCTCATAGCCACTCACCCGACCCAGGACCAGGTATTGGGCCCTGGTCATCCGGCCACCCCCGAAGTTCCCTTCCGTGGGCCTGGTAATGCCCAGTTCAGCCATCTCCTGCTCCGAAAGAACAGCCTGGACGTTCTGCCGCTCCACCACCTGCAAGCCACCGCTGGCCGCCAGTTCACTGGCCAATGCATCGGCAAGCTGCGTGCTTACGCTTGCGCTCCACCAGGGAACGTTGGCCACCTCGTTCTTGAAGTCGGGAACGGCAACGGTGGGCCTGGCCACGGCCCAACCCCCCAGACTCCCCACCATGACAGCCAGGATCAGGGGAAAGACGGATGTCATGCGCATGGTTCCAGGGTCAGGGCTCATCAGTGGGGAGAAATCCCCCTCGCAGAGAGGGAGTCCCAAGACAGTATCAGGAGGATGGGAGGATGACCCACTTGTTCTGGCTCAGTGAGCACCAGCTTGAGAGCATCGCCGCCCCTGGTCGCACAAGGATGTATTCAAGTCGACCTTCTCCCGGTTGGCACGACCCGATGGCACAGAGGTGCCGATGGTGGATACCACCGATGTCAAAGCCCATCCCACGGCGTCCAGCCTCAACAAGGGGGTGGCGTCCCGCTTGATCGGCGGCGCCAGAGGGAGTATGGCCAGCAAGCGACCCGTGGTCTGTGACCGGCACGGGCGGCCGGTGCGGCTGTCCTGTTGAGGGATCTGTCAGGTGGGACAGCATTGATTGCCGACAACAGGAAGATGAGGTGCTCTGCCGTGATGCGCTCGCTGGCTACTTGTCGCTGGCTAGAGGGGTGTGGCTGTGGAAGTTGTGAGGTGTCGGAACTGGCAACGGATTCCCGCCTCCGCGGGAAGGACAGGGAAGGATGGCGAGGCGGACTGGCTTTTCATGGTGAGAGAGGGCATCCCAGGGGGGAGCTTCCACAACGGGCCACAGCAGGGTTCCCTTCCCCTCTTCCCTGTTCCCATCAGGCCTCTCAGAGCACCAAATCAAGCCAGGAGGACCTTCCCCAAGTTTCCTTATCCTTATCCGGAATTGGGGGTTACCTAACCCCAATTCCGGATAAGGGGACCAGAGTTCCCGTGCCGTTGCTGCCCTGGTGGTATTTTGGGAAGCCTTCACCCCAGAACTTCAACCCCAGGGGGATGATAAGGGCCGGTGCCGTGTCTAGGATGGACGGCGTGACTCTCTGCCGGCTTCACCCCTATGCTCCACCTGAACCGTTGTTCTACCCCACCACGAGGCGCTGCCCTTCAGGGGCGGAGGGGGCTTGACCGTGGCAGCCTGAACCTTGGGGGGATTGACCTGGGCTCGCCAAGGTGTGGTGATGGCGGGGAAGACGCCCCGCCACGGGGTGAAGGGCTAGGCCAGCCAAGAGATGCAAACAAACACGACAACCCTGCAGAGCTGACCACGTTCCCTGAGTCTATCTGCTATAATCCCGCC
>VXWH01000085.1 GCA_009836025.1 Synechococcus sp. SB0668_bin_13
TGACCCTCCTTGCTCATGGAACTCCAACCTCACTCCTTCTATTACCCCACATCCCCTCCCCATTCCCCAGGCTTTCCCTAGGTGGATGTTGATCAGGATGAGGCTCTGGATGGAAAGGAGCCCTCATGCCAAATTATGTTGAGAAAAGTGTCTTTAAAACGTTTCAGCGTGAGATGGCGTTCACCCCCTAACGCACTTGACTCAAGTAGTTCCTCAACACGCTATTTTAGTTCCTCAATATCAAAAAGTTCATTGGTATGCTGGTATGCTATTTATTATTATTAGTGTCTCGCCTAGCCCAGCGTGCAGGCATCCTCGGGGGAGGGGGGGATTAAGAGATTATTAAACTTCCACTGGAGAACATGAAACGGCCTCGCCTCTGGATCGCTTGGCGCCTTGCTTGCCTCCTGGTGTTGAGGCTTGAGATGATGCAGAGGCATGAGGACGCCAGAAGTCAAGTATAGCCTGAACCTATACTCAAATGGCTGCCACCATCCACAGGCTTGCCCAGTAGACGATTGAATTTAAGAATTATTTAATTCAACTTCAATCAGCAACAGGCGCCACCAGCGATCTCTCCAGCACTTGTTTGTAATAACGACGCAGTTGGGCCGTGGCGGCCCTCCATCCCCAGCGCTCCGCCTCACGGCGGGCCGCCAGCCGCATCTGTTGATGGCGTTCCCGGTGCTCCAGCAGGCGGCGGGTGGCCATCAGAAGCCCATGGGCCTGATCCGGGTCGTAGAGGCAGCCGTTCTCCCCGTCGGTCACGATGTCGGGGATGCCGCCACGCCTGGCGGCCACCACCGGGCAGCCCGCCGCCATGGCCTCCAGCAGCACCAAGCCCAGGGTTTCCGTGCTGGACGGGAAGAGGAACGCATCGGCACTGGCATAGGCTCCCGCCAACTCTTCACCCCTCAGGTAGCCCACAAAACGGGTGGCGGTGCCGGCAAAGGTTTTTTCCAGTTGCTGGCGGTGGGGACCATCTCCCACCAGAGTCAGCCGCGACCCAGGCAGGGCCTTGAGAACGGGGAGAATGGACTCAATCTGCTTTTCCGCCGAGAGCCTGCCCACGTAGAGCAGCAGAGGGTCGCCGTCCTGGTGGGGACCAAACAACTGCCGCCGCCGCCGGGCCGAGGCCAGTTCCGGGTGAAACGCATCCGTGTCCACGCCCCGTTGCCAGAGGTCGATGTTGTGAATCCCCCGCTCGGAGAGTTCCTGCACCATGGCGGTGGAGGTGCAGAGGTTGAGGCTGGCCTGGTTGTGAGCCGCCTTGAGCAGTTCCCAGAGGAGCGGCTCCAACATGCCCAGCCCGTAGTGTTCCAGGTACTTGGGCAGATGGGTGTGGTAGCTGGCCACCAGGGGAATGGCCTTGGTTTTGGCCAGCCAGATCCCCCCCAATCCCAGGATGGCGGGATTGACCACGTGGATCACGTCCGCCTGGAAGTGGTCGATGGCGTCGGCCACCACAGGGCGGGGCAAGGCCAGCTTGAGTTCCGGGTACAGGGGGAGGGGTGCAGCGGGAATCCCCATCACCTGGGCGCCGCAATAGGAGTCGGGCGCCCCCTCCGGGCAAAACACCAGCACCTCGTCTCCAGCCGCCGCCAAGTGCTCAATGGTCTTGGTGAGCCGGGTCACGATCCCGTCCACCTTGGGCAGAAAGGTCTCGGTGAAAAACGCGATATGCACGGCTATGGGTTGATGGCCTCTGCCTGGGTTCGGGTCCAGGCGGACATGCAGGGGATCCGCCGACGGTCACAACGCTCAGCGTAGCGACGGGCAATGTCCACCACTTCCGTCAGTAGACC
Organism: Synechococcus sp. SB0668_bin_13; assembly: GCA_009836025.1. GTDB lineage: Bacteria > Cyanobacteriota > Cyanobacteriia > PCC-6307 > Cyanobiaceae > Synechococcus_B. The sequence goes on from VXWH01000085.1 coordinate 1,806, forward strand.
ATCATCCAACGTGGTGGGTTCCAGGCCCAGATCCAGAAAACAGCGATTGTCCACTATAAGGTCATTGTCCCTGGCCTCGTTGCGGGGGTTGGGCAGGTGAGCCACCTGCGCGCCTGTCATGTGCGCCACCTTCTGCGCCAGGTGACCCACTTGATGGCTTTCCGTCATCTGGTTGAAGATTTTCACCTTCTCCCCAGGGGCTGGCGGATTGTCCAGGGCCAGTTGGACACACCGGACCGAGTCGCGGATGTGGATGAAGGCCCGGGTCTGCCCGCCGGTACCGTGAACGGTGAGGGGGTAGTTGATGGCCGCCTGCATCAGAAAGCGATTGAGCACGGTGCCATAGTCCCCGTCGTAGTCAAAGCGGTTGATCAGCCGCGGATCCTTCCCACAGAGCTCCGTGTTGGTTCCCCAGACAATGCCCTGGTGCAGGTCTGTAATGCGCAGGGCGTCGTTCTTGTTGTAATAGAAAAACAGCAGTTGATCCAGGGTTTTGCTCATGTGGTAGACGCTGCCTGGATTGGCGGGATGCAGGATCTGCTCCGTAAAGCGGCTGCCGTCCGGCTGGGGCACCTCCACGGTGAGGTAGCCCTCGGGAATGGTGGCGCCCCGATGGGAGCCGTAACCGTAGACGCCCATGGTGCCCAGGTGAACCACATGCACGTCCAGGCCGCTCTCCACAATGGCGCAGAGCAGGTTATGGGTGCCGTTGACGTTGTTGTCAACGGTGTAGCGCTTGCAGGCGGCGGACTTCATGGAGTAGGGCGCCGCCCGCTGCTCGGCGAAGTGGACCACCGCATCGGGGGCCTCGTCCCGAAGCAGTTGCAGCAGCCGCTCATACTCCTGGGCCAGATCCAGGAGCACGAAGCCAATGGGCCGCCCCCCCATCTCCTGCCAGGCCTTGAGCCGGTCCTCAATTGTGGCAATGGGGGTCAGGGAGGTGACGCCCAACTCAACGTCGATTTTGCGGCGGCTGAGGTTGTCGACAATGACCACCTCATGTCCCTGGTCTGCAAGGTTTAGAGCACAGGGCCAGCCACAAAAGCCGTCACCGCCAAGAACAAGAACCTTCACGCGTGCCTCTCCAACCAAGGGCGTTCCAGTTGGGCAAGCTACACCAGACCACGACTCACCCAGGTTGTGATGGCCACCATGATCGCCACCAGCCCCGCACCCAGGCCGTAGAGCCAGAGCCGCTGGCGTTGTTCCGCGCCAGTGGGCGGTTCGGCAATCACCATCCTGGGCTCACGGGCAAAAGCATTGAGGCGGCCTCCATCCTCATGGGTGACAGTCATGGCGTGCAAAAAAGAATACTTGGGGCGAATGTATGGGGAATGGCGGGCGCCATGGCCGGGCGTCGCGTCACTGTTGCGAGACTTCACAGAGTCCGGCCCCATGGCGCGGTCTCAACTGCCGATGCGGCCACCCCGCGGTGAACTGGCAACAGCCTTGTGTTGTTGGGGGATCCGACCACTGATGTGGGCAAGGCGCCCTGCCCGGGTGGCCATGGCCATGGCCATGGCCATGGCCACCGGGGTGCCGGCCTGGGCAATGGCGGTGTTGATGAGCACGGCATCGGCCCCCAACTCCATAGCTTCTGCAGCGTCACTGGGAACGCCAATACCGGCATCCACCACCACGGGCACCCCGGCGCCCTCGATCATCAAGCCGATGTTGTCACGATTGCGTAACCCCTGCCCGGAACCAATGGGGGAGCCGAGGGGCATCACCGTGACGCAGCCCACCTCCTCCAGGCGGCGGGCCAGCAGTGGATCGGCATTGATGTAAGGCAGAACGCTGAAGCCTTCCTTGACAAGTTGCTCGGCAGCCAGGAGCGTACCTATGGGATCCGGCAACAGGTACCGGGGATCGGGGATCACCTCCAGCTTCACGAAAGTGTTGTCCTCCTGCCCTGCCAGGCGCGCCAACTCACGCCCCAGGCGGGCTGTGCGGACCGCTTCTTCCGCGGTGGCGCAGCCCGCGGTGTTGGGCAGCATCCACAACCGGGACCAGTCAATGGCCTCCATGAGACCCTGGTGACCTGCCGCACCGCTCTGTACCCGCCGCACCGCCACGGTGACCATGTGGCAACCACTGGCCTCCAGGCTGGCTTGCATGGTTGCCGGATCGGGATACTTCCCTGTGCCCGTCAGCAGACGGCTGTTGAAGGAGCGCCCTGCAATCCGCAGTGGCTGGTCCTCGATGGCGCTGGACAAAGGCAAGACCGTTGATCAGAGGCGTTTATTGGTCCAGAGTAGACGCCCGGGCTTTCTCCAGACGCTGCAGACGGCGTTTGGCAATGGCATTGCCGGCGTCCAGAGCCAGGGTTTGAGCATAGGCTTTGGCGGCCTCCTGCCGCTGCTGCCGGCGCTCCAGCGCATGACCCAGATTGTTGAGGGCCACGGGATAGTCCGGCTTGGCCTCCAATGCCTTGCGGTAATGGCGGACGGCCTGGGCGTACTGCTTCTGGGCTGCCAGGGCATAGCCCAGGGCGTTGTGAATGAGCGCCTGCCCCTCCGAGGGCTCCTGGCCTGCCCCCTGGGCCGCCTTGTTCAGGGTGGCCACCGCCTGGGGGAAGAGGCGCTTGCGCAGCTGCACGGAGCCCAGCTCATAAAGCTTCACGGGGTCGGCCTTGCCGTCGCGGAGTTGCTGTTGCAGCCGCTGAAGCGTTGCTTCATCACGCCGCACCTTCCACACCTGGATGCCGATGACAACACTGAGGATGGCCAGCAAGACCACCAGGCCCGCCAGATAGAGGGAAGGCAGAGGGGAATCCATGACGGCTGGAGCTTGGGATGATTCAGGGTCGGGCGGCGGCCACGGCGGCGAAGCTGGCGGGATCCAGAACGGCCAACTGGGCCAGCATTTTGCGGTTCAGGCGCACGTCGGCTTTTTTCAGGCCGCCGATGAAGGCGCTGTAGCTCAATCCATGGCCATGGGCGGCGGCATTGATGCGGGCAATCCACAGGCGGCGGAAATCACGCTTGCGGCGGCGGCGATCCCGGTAGGCATTGCTGAGGGCCTTCATCACCCGCTGGTTCGCGGTGCGAAACAGGGCGCCGTTGGATCCCACGAAGCCCTTGGCCAGCTTCAAGATCTTCTGGCGGCGTTTGCGGGCAACATTGCCCCTCCTGGTGCGGCTCATGGGCTGGGATACTTGGGATACTTGGGGAGACTATCGAGTGTGCGGGTCAACCGCCGTAGGGCAGCATTCCCCGGACCCGATCATGATCCGTGGGGTCCACCGTTGCTGAAGTGGCCAGGAAGCGCTTGCGCTTGGAACTCTTATGGCCCAGCAGGTGATTACGGAACGCATGACGACGTTGAAGCTTACCAGTTCCCGTGATCCGGAAACGCTTGGCCGCGGCGCGGCGGGTTTTGAGCTTGAGCATGGCTGGGGCGTTCAGCAGAGGGGAATCATTTTAACCGACGTTCATGTGGCATGATGAAGACCATGGTTTGCCGCCCTTGAGGCGACCGCTACGAAGCTGGAGAGTCAAGGTTTCAGGGTGCCAATGAATCCCGTTGCTTACTGGGGAGGAGGTCGTCGCCGCAAGGCGGCCCTGTTTGTCGCCACGTCTCTTCTGCTGGGAGTGCTGCCCCACTGGCTCCAGGTTGGCCCCTGGCCCGCGCTGGTGGCGGCTGTGCTGCTGGGGCGCCATATTTTCCCCACAGCGGCATGGCAGCCGGAGAGCGGGTCTTCATCGCCCCCGGCGCCGCCGGAGTCAGCCATGGGGCCAACCAGGCCTCCCCGGGTTGACGTGCTGGTGGCGGCCAAGAACGAGGCCGCCGTGATTGAGCAACTGGTCGGCAATCTACTGGCCCTACGGCGCGACGAGGAGCAGTTGCAAGTCTGGATTGTGGACGATGGCAGCGTGGATGGCACCGGAGACATCCTGGACCGCCTGCAAGAGCGGCACAGCAGTCTTCACGTGATTCATCGTCCCCCGGGAGCCAAGGGGTGGAAGTCCGGCGCCCTGAACGCGGTGCTGCCCCACCTGCAGGGGGAGTGGGTTCTTGTGCTGGATGCCGATGCCCAGGTTGATCCAGGACTGCTGGAGCACTTGACCCCCCTCTTGCAGGACGGCAGCCGTGCGCTCCAGTTGCGCAAGGCGGTGCATAACGCGGGCTGCAACCTGCTCACCCGGGTTCAGGCCGTCGAGATGGCGGTGGACGCCTTGATCCAGCAGGGTCGCATTGTCCATCAAGGCTGTGGCGAGTTGCGGGGCAACGGCCAATGCATTCCCCGCCAGGCCCTGCTGCATTGCGGGGGGTTCAATGAAGCCACCATTACCGATGACCTGGACCTCACCATGCGGCTCCAGCTTCATGGTGTTCCCATTGCCGTGGTGTGGAACCCGCCGGTGGCCGAGGAAGCGGTCAGTGCCATCGGCGCCCTTTGGCGGCAGCATCAGCGCTGGGCGGAAGGGGGGCTGCAACGCTTTTTCGACTACTGGCCCGCGCTGCTGAGTCCTCGCCTCAAACCACGGCTCAAGCGGGACGTGCTGGCCTTTTTCCTCTTGCAATATGTTCAACCGCTGGTGATGACAGGGGATGTTGTGGCAGCCGTGGCGGGGCGCTCCGCCCCCCTGGCCTGGCCGTTGACCACCATGACTCTCCTGTTTACGGTCACGGCCATGTTGCGCTGCCCCACCGCCAACAGCGGCCCTCCCCTGCCGGCGATCCGTGGCTTTACCATCCTGATGACGTTGGTCTATGTGTTGCATTGGAGCCTGGTGATTCCCTTCGTAGCCGTGGGCATGGTCCTGAGACCCAAGTACCGGGTCTGGGACAAGACCATCCATGGGAGCGTGACCGCCGGGGCTTAGAGGGCGATGGAAGCCAATGTTCTGGCGCGCTACTCCTCCCTCTTGGCGCCAAACGCTCCAACGATGTTGGACTTCTCGAAGGTTCCTGCCGTCTCGGCATGGTCGGGACCGTAGAAGCCGCCCTGGATCCGGTTACCGGTTGAGCCGGTCTTGAACTCGCCCCGTGCATCTACTGGAACGTCAGTGAAATCTACGGAGGTGACGGAATGCGGCTCAGAGTCCAGGTTCTGGATGTCGGTAAAGCTGGCATCCAGTCTTTGGTCATCGAGGCTGTACATCAGGGTGGCGTCGCCTTGGAGCAGTTCGTTGTCCCCAATTGCCGTGCCGACCATCAGGCCGTACCATGTTGCATTCCCGCGTGGACGGGAGCGAGTCAGGTCTCCGCCAGCTATCCCTAAAGAACCTTTCAAATCAGCACCATCAAAGGCCTCAGTAGCGAAGAAGCTGTGCTGCATCCACGCTCCAAGCGAGTTAGGATCAAATTCTCCTTGTTCATCAAGCTGTTGAATGAGGGTGATGCCGTGTTTCGTGCCAAGCAATTCACTTTTGCCTGCGTCTGGGCTAGCAATGCTGATTCTGCGCAGCGGAAAGGGTACGGTACTGTTGATAAGATTGTCGGTCAGGGTGCAGCTTGTCCCCACGCATGAGGATTCCCAAGTGAGATTGGCAAGACCCAACTCCGAAGCGTCCACATGTAGAGTCGAAACCAGCCAAGAGTCGGTTCTGAAGAGAATGCCATTCTGACGTTTTGTTTGGCTTGCAACCGTTTCCGCCGGAGGGCTCAGGAAGGGAGGTTCCGGGGGTTCAGTCCCCCCCCCCCGGAGCTGGAGAGCGAGGACGTGCTACTACCGCCGCCACATGCAGCGAGAAACAAGGCGGCGAAGGATGCAAGCACGTTGGCTTTCACTGTCGAAGTCTTCATGAAGAGGTCCTGAGCAGATGGAGGTCCAATAAAAATATTACTTGATCTCACCCCAGCTCTGGATAAGGGCACCAGGAAAAATTACCGCCTTTCAGGGGGCGCTGGCGGGCGCCGTGCTGCTGGTGGTGTTCCAGGACTGGCTGCTGCAACCCTTCCGTAACCATGACCGCTCCGGCGCCCCTGCCAGGTTGCTGGCCGCTGCCTGGGTCATGACGGCCCCCGTGCCCTATTGGCTGGCGGCAAACAACTATCTATCCCAAGCGCTCTTCCTGATCCTGGCCAGCGTTGGCTATCGGGAGATGCGCCGCCACCAGCTCGGCCTCCGATCCTATCCGGAATCCGTATGGCGCCCGCTGTTCTTGATGGTGCTTGTGTAAAGATAGATGCCAATGGCCCAGTCCCGATCCTTCAGGTGCGTCCCTTTCATCGCCGTCCCTAAGCGCATCGTGAACATCGGCTTGTTGACACACTCCCGGCAACGGTGCGTCCCTTCTGGTGCTGGATGTTGCCTTGCACGTTGGTAGAGCCACAGAGGCAGGGCAGCACGGCCCGTCCGGCCAACGCAACTCCTCAATCCGTGCATGGGCGTACTCCTCTTTGGCAAACTTCTCTGCCACCTCCAGCAGCGCCAGACCCTCGCGCTGACATGGGCCCGACGCCTTGCTCATCGGGGCTCTCCTGGCTTGACTCAGCCCATTGGGCCAGCGGTGAGGGCAGTGAAGCAGAGACCGTTGTCTGCGCCACCATCGCGGTCACCCAACCAGCCATGCTCTCCGCTCCTGTTCTTCCCCCTCAACATCTGCAAAGGCGGCACCCAGATTCGAACTGGGGATAAAGGATTTGCAATCCTCTGCCTTACCACTTGGCCATGCCGCCAGCACGGAGCCGTGCTCCTTCCATGCACTCTAGCAAGTCACCTGCCCCCCCTCTGCTGGTGCTCAGCAACGGCCATGGGGAAGACCTGATTGCCGCCCGTGTGCTCGCGGCCCTGCGGCAGCAGGGGGATAACGGTCTGATGGATGGCATGGCCCTGGTGGGGCTGGGGACTGGGCTGGCATCCGTTCCAGGGTTCCGGCCCATCGGGCCGCGGCAACAACTCCCCAGTGGTGGGTTCAGCAATCAGAGTTTCACCGGGTTGTTGCAGGATCTGTGGGCGGGATTGGGAGGTCTCACCCTGGCCCAGTGGCGCACCATCCGGCAGTGGCGTGGCGCTCATCCCCAGGGGGTGGTGCTGGCCGTTGGTGATCTGCTCCCCCTGGTGTTGGCCTGGGATAGTGGTCTGCCCTATGGCTTTATCGGCACCCCCAAGAGCGACTGGACCTGGTTGACCAACTGGGGAACCACACCCGTGGCCGATGCCTATCACCGCTGTAAGGGGAGTGAATGGGACCCTTGGGAATGGTGGCTGATGGGGCACGGACGCTGCCGCTTTGTGGTGGTGCGCGACGGCCTCACGGCCCGGGGATTGCGGCGCCATGGCATTGACGCCCTGGCCCCGGGGAATCCCATGGTGGATGGACCTGTGGCGGAGGATCCACCCCTGCCGGCCAGTCTGCGCCAGCAGAGGCGGTGGCTGATGTTGCCGGGCAGTCGGCTGCCCGAATGCCTGATCAACCTCGAACGCTTGTTGGCGGCGCTGCCCCGGCAACCGGCGGCACTGGTGCTGCTGGCCACAGGACACCAACTTGACCTCCAGGCTCTCGCCACCGTGGTGACGGGCCAGGGTTTTGCCCCCTGTCAGTCCCCTGCGGATATGGGGAGACGTCCGGCCTGGCGGCGGGACAATCTGCTGCTGCTCTGGGGACCTGGCTGCTTTGAAACCTGGCTCCCCTGGGCAGAGTTGGGTCTGGCCACGGCGGGGACCGCCACGGAGCAACTGGTGGGCCGTGGGGTGCCGGCCCTGTCGTTGCCGGGTCCGGGTCCACAGTTCACGCCGGCGTTTGCCCGCCGCCAGAGCCGTCTGTTGGGGGGTGCCGTGATTCCCTGCTTCTCCCCCCAGCAGTTCCGGCAGGAGTTGGCCCGTTTACTGGAGGATGATCAGCATGGCCGGGTGCTGGGGCGCCGTGGCCAGCGGCGCATGGGGCCGCGGGGCGGCAGTGGGGCAATTGCCCGGCTGGTGCGGCAGCGTTTGCTGCAACCCCATGGGACCATCAACCCTGCTGCCCCGTTGTCATGGCCCTCTCCCAGCAAGGCGCATATGCGGTGACCTGTGCCCGTGTCGCCTCACTTCTGCACATCTCCCTTGGCGCTGCCCGCCAGTGGCTGGATCGACGTGCCGCCCAGGAGGGGGTCCATGGCGTGGCGCAGCGGCTGGAGTTTGCCCAGGCCCAGTTGGCCACACTGCAGGAGCGGTATGGCGGCCATGGCGAGCGGCCACCCATGGCCCAACTGCTGGACGAGACCGTCGCCAACCCCAGCCCCCTGCCGGAGGAAGAGTGAAGCGGCCGCCACTGGGGGAATGACAGCCATGGAGACGGCCATCCTGCCCTCACCGGCCCCCCGCACTTCGCCATCCACGGGCCGCAAGGGCTGCTGGCCGCCACCCTCTTCCAGGATCCAGGAGACTTGCAAGGGCTGGCTCACCCTCGCCGACACCCAAGACTTTTGATGCCTTCACCTTGGAAGCTGGCTACCACAACGAACAGCAATCCCTGCTGGATAGCCAGGCTGAGGGCGCCTTGGGCCACCTCTCCGCTGAGACCCTCTCCCTCTCCACCAGCGCCTTTCGCTTGCAGGGTACCCGCCCCTTTGTTCGGGCGCCACACTGTCCTTCTTCCCGAGCCAGCCCTTACGGGTGGACAGTGGTTCAGCAACATTGTCCCTCCCCCCTCCTGGCGAGGGGACGCTTCCCGGCCGTCTCCCATGGTCTGGGGCACGAGCTCTGTAGGATGGCCGGGAGCACCATTCAGTGACATGGCTAAACGCCGCAACCTCAAAAAAGAAAAGCAGGAGCGCAACCGCGCCTATGCACGCCGTTTCAAGAAGCGGGGCGGTCACGACGGCCGTGGTGAAGGCGCCGGCAACGGGGTCACCGGAACGGCCAACAACGGGGGCGCCGCAGACTGAGGCAACCCGGTTCCGACGGAGTGGAACGGTGTTGTTCAGCGTGGTGATTCCCACATACAACCGCCTTCCCATCCTGCGCCGATGTCTGGCGGCCCTGGAGGCCCAGGATCTGTCCACAGCTCCGGAGGTGGAAGGCTATGAGGTGGTTGTGGTGGACGATGGTTCCACGGATGAAACCGTGGCGGTCTTGCACCGGGCCGCCTACCCCCACCTGCACCTGCTCCAGCAGGACCATGGCGGGGCAGCCATGGCCCGCAACCGTGGGGTGAAGGCCGCACGGGGGAACGTGATTGTCTTTATCGACAGCGACCTGGTTGTGGTGAAGGGCTTTCTCGCTGCCCATGCCCGTGCTCTTCAGCGCCATTGGCGCCGCCATGGCAACCGCCTCTGCTTCACCTACGGCGCGGTCATCAACACCAGCAACTTTGCCCAGCCCACCACTGAGCCCTGCAAACTCACGGATCTCTCCTGGGCTTATTTCGCCACAGGGAATGTGGCCATTGATCGCCAACTGCTCCTGCGGTCCGGGTTGTTTGACACGCGCTTCCGCCAGTACGGCTGGGAAGACCTTGAGTTGGGGGAGCGGCTGCGGCAACTGGATGTCGTGCTGGTGCGTTGCCCAGAGGCCATCGGTTACCACTGGCATCCACCCTTTCGGGTCCGGCAGGTCCAGCAGTTGGTCCAACGGGAGCAGGAGCGGGCCCGCATGGCCTGGGTGTTCTACCGCAAGCACCCCACCCTCCGGGTGCGCATGATCATTCAATTCACCTGGCTCCATCTCCTCCTGTGGCAGGCGCTCACGTTGGGTGGACTGCTCAATGCCCATACCATGGGGCCGCTGCTGGCGGTGTTGGTGCGCCGGGGGCGGCCTGGTTGGGCCTTGGAACTGCTACGGTTGCACCTTAACCGCGTCTATGTGCAGGCCGTCTTTGCGGAGGCGCAGCATCAGCGGCGGCAGACCCCACAGCCATCTTGATAGAGTGGGAAAGTCAATACACCGCACACCTGCGTGTTTCGGGTGAGCCCAGGCTTCTGGCTGGGGGCTCCGACGCGGGTGGAGGTCCAACCCGAAACCCGACCCAAACCCTATGGCCATTGCCACGCTGACAGAAATGATGGAGTCTGGCGCCCACTTTGGGCACCAGACCCGTCGCTGGAACCCCAAGATGGCGCCCTACATCTACTGCGCCCGCAACGGGGTCCACATCATTGATCTGGTCAAGACAGCCGTCTGTCTCAACCACGCCTACAAATGGATCCGCTCAGCGGCCAAGTCCGGCAAGCGGTTCCTGTTCGTCGGCACAAAAAAGCAGGCGGCGGAAGTGGTTGCCCAGGAGGCCAGGCGCTGTGGCGCAGCCTATGTGAGCCAGCGCTGGCTGGGGGGCATGCTGACCAACTGGACCACCATGCGCGCCCGCATTGACCACCTCAAGGATCTGGAGCGGATGGAATCTTCCGGAGCCATTGCCATGCGTCCCAAAAAGGAGGCGGCGGTATTGCGCCGTGAACTGGACCGCTTGCAGAAATACCTGGGGGGCCTCAAAACCATGCGGCGGCTCCCGGACGTGGTGATCCTGGTGGACCAGAAGCGGGAAGCCAATGCCGTTCTGGAATGCCGGAAGCTGGACATTCAACTGGTCTCCATGCTGGATACCAACTGCAATCCCGACCTCTGCGATGTGCCCATCCCCTGCAACGACGATGCGGTACGCTCCGTGCAGTTGGTGCTCAGCCGTCTGGCTGACGCCATCAACGAGGGCCGCTATGGCTCCCGGGAGTAAGACTCCGGGGTTCACTGGCCTCAACGACTTCTTCCCCTGGTCCAGCCCTAAGCTGACTTCTGTTACCGCCCCCTACTGTCTCCATGGCTGCCGTCTCCGCCCAGACCGTCAAGCAACTGCGCGAAAAAACCGGCGCGGGAATGATGGATTGCAAAAAAGCCCTCGCCGCCAGCGGGGGGGATCTGACCAAGGCCAGTGAATGGCTGCGGCAGAAAGGCATCGCCTCAGCGGAGAAAAAAGTCGGACGCACCGCCGCCGAGGGTTTGGTGAGCAGCTACATCCATACCGGCGGTCGAGTTGGCGTGCTGGTGGAGATCAACTGCGAGACCGACTTTGTCGCACGGGGGGAGGAGTTCCAACTCCTGGCGCGGGATGTGGCCATGCAGATTGCCGCGTGCCCCCAGGTGGAGTTTGTCAGCACAGACCACATCCCTGACGCCGTCAAGGAGCGGGAAAAGGCCATAGAGATGGGACGAGACGATCTGGCCAGGAAACCCCCGGCCATCCGGGAAAAGATCGTGGCGGGACGCATTGGTAAACGTCTCAAGGAGCTGGCCTTGCTGGATCAGCCCTTCATCAAGGACACCTCGCTCAGTGTGGAGGATCGTGTCAAGCAGACCTCCGGCAAGCTGGGGGAGAAAATCGTTGTGCGTCGCTTTGCCCGTTTTGTCCTGGGGCAGGGGATTGAGGTTGCCGCCACGGATTTCGCGGCCGAGGTGGCGGCCATGACCACCAGCGGTTGAGCCCGGCAGCCTTGCAGGACTTGAATCCCCACCAGGACGCCAGCCAGGTACTGCGTCAACTGGAGGCCGAAACCGATCAACTGGTGCTGCCCTTGCTCCGCCAGTTGGAGGACTACCTCGGCATACTGCGCCAGCAGGCGCCCCAGCAAATGCTGCAAGCTGTCTTCAAGCTGGTCTCCCAGGATTGTCCCGAGCGCTACAGCAGTCTTGGGCATGGCGCCCGCCAAGCCCTCCAGCGGCGCCTGAAGGCCCTCACCGCAGCCTCCTGCTGTGTGCTGACTGTGGAGCACCTGTTGCTGCTGGCGCAGAAGCTTCAAGCAGAGCATCAGCGGATCAAGCAAGAGCGGCGCCGCAAGATGCTTGCGGCCTTGGAGCACATCAACGGTGGGGAGAAGGATGAATCTTCAGGAGATGGTCTGATCCTGGCCATTCAGGAGCCGTCCCAGGAAGACACCACCCTGCCCCTGGTGGCCCCCAGGGATCCCCAGGGGCTGGAGCGCTGGTGCTCGTGGCTCCGCCAGGCCATGGTTCACCACCTGCGCACCCTGTCCCACCAACTCAATGTGGAGCTGCTGAACCACCACCTGATCCAGGCGGTGCTCCCGGTCAGGCTGCTGGATGCGGTGCTGGCCGGAGACGTGGAGGCCATGCAGGCGCCGGAAAATCTGCTCAAGATCGCCGTGCCCATGGGTAACGAAGAGAATGCCCCCCAGGTGATCACCTGCGTGGTGCTTCTGCGTCTGCAGGACATGGAATTTGCCCATTTACCCCTGCGGCAGAGCCGTCAGCGCTTGCAGAAGCACCAGAAGGATTTGCAAAACCTCGTTACACAGAGCCGCCACTGGCGGAGACGGCTGGTGACGGAGCAGGCCATGGCCGACTGGAACAATGATCTCCAGCAGATTCAATCCCCACGGCCTTGACTCCCCTGACCCACGGCCAGATCCGTGCTCTGCGGGACTGGGTTGGGCAATTGCAGCGCATCCTGCAATGGGAAGCAGACCATGATTTTGTCAACAGCCGGGGCCACAGTGGCCACTTTGCGGAGGTTCTGGCGCGGGGTCTCGCTGAAGCCCCGCTGGCCACTGTGCGGGATTCCGCCACCTGTGCGGAACTCCAGGCCGGGTTTGCCACCTACTCAACCTGGCGCCCCCAGCAGCGCCGCCACTGGGTGGCGCGCACTCGCCAATGGCTTCACCAGCAGCGTCAGCGTCTCCATCTCCAGGCCCAGACCGAGACCCAGGCCACTGGGCCATCCCCGGACCAGCCTTCACCAAGACCGCAAACCCCACCCCTCGCCCACGTGCAAGGCATCGGCCCCAGGTTGGCCGCCAGGTTGATGGGCGTGGGACTCCAGACCGTGGAAGATCTGCTGCGCCACTACCCCAGGGATTACATCGACTACTCGCGGCTGCTCCGCATTCGCGCCCTGCGCCCCGGGGAAACCGTGACGGTGGTGGGCACTGTGGGCCGCAGTCATGCCTTCGTCAGCAGCCGTAACCACAATCTGGCCATTCTGGAACTCCAACTGCAAGATTCCACGGGTCGCCTGAAGGTGACGCGGTTCTACATGGGCCGCCGCTTTACCAGCCCCAAGTGGTTACAGCGGCAGCGGCGGCTCTTTCCGCAGGGCGCCACCGTAGCCGCCTCCGGTCTGGTGAAGACGGGACCCTATGGCCTGAGCTTGCAGGATCCCCTGTTGGAGGTCCTGGACTCAGGCCCCGGGACCACTGCAGCAAGTCCAGGCCGGCGGATTCTGCCGGTGTATCCCCCCGTGGAAGGGTTGAGTGGGGAAAGCCTGCGCCGTGCGGTGCAGGCTGTACTTCCCACGGCCTGCCGGCAGCAGGACCACTTGACGGAACCATGGCGTCAGCGCTTTGGCGTGATTCACCTGGCTGAAGCCTTCACCGCCATTCACCAGCCCGCAAGCGAAGCGGCGCGGCAGGCCGCCCGCCACCGGCTGGTGTTTGATGAATTTCTGGAGCTGCAGTTGGGGTTGCTGCGCCGCCGGCAGCGCCAACAGGCCCAAGCCATGGCCGATCTCACTGTGACAGGCGCCAGTGACCTGGCGGCCGCCTTCCTTGCCCTGCTGCCGTTCCGGCTCACCAGGGCCCAAGAGCGGGTGCTCCTGCAGGTTCGCAACGATTTGCAGGGCGCCACCCCCATGGGTCGCCTGGTGCAGGGGGACGTGGGCAGCGGCAAGACGGTGGTGGCCATCATCGCCTTGCTGGAGGTGATTGCGGCGGGAGGACAGGGGGCCCTGATGGCGCCGACGGAGGTGCTGGCGGCACAGCACTACCGCAAGCTCTGCGACTGGATGGTGCAACTTCATGTCCCCATAGCCCTGTTGACGGGATCCACCCCCGAGCGGCAGCGGCAAGCGGTGCTGCGGGATCTGGCCACCGGCGCCGTCAAGCTGGTGGTGGGAACCCATGCCCTGCTGGAGGAGCCGGTGACGTTCTTCCGGCTGGGGTTGGTGGTGATTGATGAGCAGCATCGCTTTGGGGTGCATCAGCGCAGTCGGCTTCTCAACAAGGGAGAAGCGCCCCACCTGCTCACCATGACCGCCACCCCCATTCCCCGCACCCTGGCCCTCTCCATCCATGGCGATCTGGAGGTGAGCCAGATTGACGGCCTGCCGCCAGGACGGCAGCCCGTGACCACCACCATCCTGACGCCTGGTGAGCGGGAGCAGGCCTATGGGGCCATTCGCACGGTGGCCTCCCGTGGTCAGCGGGCCTACGTCATCCTGCCCCTGGTGGACGAGTCCGACAAGCTCAAGCTGCGCTCGGCGGTGCAGGAGCACCAGCGCCTGGTCAAGGCGGTGTTCCCCAACCTGAACGTGGTGCTTCTCCATGGCCGCTTGTCTCCCGGAGCCAAGCAGGACGTGCTGGAAGCCTTTGTCGGTGGCAAGGCCCAGGTGCTGGTGAGCACCACCGTGGTGGAGGTGGGCATGGACGTGCCCGATGCCACGGTGATGGTCATTGAACATGCCGAGCGTTTCGGCTTGGCGCAGTTGCACCAGCTTCGTGGCCGCATTGGACGGGGGCAGGACCCAAGCCGGTGTTTCCTCGTCAGCGAGTCCCGACAGGCGGTTGCGCGCCAGCGGCTGGAGGTGTTGGCCCGCTCCCAGGACGGCTTTGAAATTGCCGAGATGGATCTGCGGTTCCGGGGGCCGGGGCAGGTGTTGGGGACCCGTCAATCGGGCCTGCCGGATCTGGCCCTGGCCAGCCTCACCAGCGATGGCAGTGTGCTGGAGAAGGCCCGGGACGCCGCCAGGCTTTTGCTGAAAGAAGACCCTCAACTGCGCACACTTCCACGGCTAAGGGCCAGACTGGCTGACCACGACACACGGCTGGCATCTGCCGCCCGCCTCAACTGATGCCGGATGCTACGGAAAGGCCATGGCGCGCCATGGCCATCCACGACTGTGGTGAGCCACTGGCGCCCCTGCCCCAGGATCTGCCCCGGGTGAGTCCCCACCCCTATGCCTGCCTGGGGGCTCCGTATCCGGTGGGTCGTGGTCCATGGCGGCTGCGTTCAGCGGTGGTGCGGCGCCTGCTTCAAGCCCGCTCCATCCTCCAGGCCACACATCCAGGCTGGGATTTACAGATTTTTGATGCCTGGCGGCCCATTGCCGTGCAGTCCTTCATGGTGGACCACAGCCTGCAAACGGAACTGGCACGGGCTGCCCCGTCACAACGGGCGGATCCTGCCTGGCGGCGCCACGTGGAGCAGCAGGTGCGGCGCCTCTGGGCCATCCCCAGCGAAGATCCGCGCACGCCCCCGCCCCACAGCACGGGGGCGGCGGTGGACCTGACCCTGGTGGATCAGGCCGGGCAGCCTGTGCCCATGGGTTCAGCCATTGATGCCTTGGGACCCGAGTCTCACCCGGACCACTTCGCCGCGGATTCCCGGCAAGCCACGGCACACCACAATCGGCTGCAACTGCGGCAGGCCATGCTGGCTGCCGGCTTTGTCATGCACCCCTGGGAGTGGTGGCACTTCAGCCATGGGGACCAGCTTTGGGCCTGGCGGACGGGTCAGGTCAAGGCACGGTATGGTGCAGTCGCTGATGGTGGCTAGGGTCAGGCCTCATAACCAGAAGATGAGGGTGGGGGCCAGGAAGACGGCAGAGAGAAAGACATGGGCACAGCGGTCGTAGCGGGTGGCAATCCGGCCCCAGTCCTTGAGCCTGGCAAACAGGTTCTCCACCTTATGGCCCATCTTGTACAGCCTCTTGCTGTACGGGATTCTCTTGTTGCGGTTCCGTCCGGGCGGGATGCAGGGTGGGATGCCTTGCTCCCTCAGCCTGGTGCGGATCTTGTTGCTGTCGTATCCCTTCAATCAATACCCTCGCCTCTGGAAGATCCCGTAGGAGGACATCAGCACCGGTGCGTCGCTGCATTGCCCTTCCCTGAGGAGAAGGCGGACCGGGCGTCCTTTACCGTCGCACACCACAGGCCGCTTGCTGCTCAGTCCCCCGCAAGGTGTGGCCAATCAATCGAGGGGCAGCGCCCCCTTGTTGAGGCTGGAGGCGGTGCGGCGATGGGCTTTGACATAGGCGGCATCCAGCATCAGCACCTCTTCTGGTGCTGCACCGGCTTCTGCCTCTGTGTGGGTGGATCGTGCCAATTCGGAGAAGAGCAACCGGAAGACTCCCTTCTCTGACCAGCGACGGAAACAGTTGTAGAGGGTTTTGCAGGGTTCATAGGCGGTTGGGGCATCCACGAGAGCGCAAGCCGTGACGTGTACGTAGATGCTGCCGCTCAACACCTTGCTCTCATCTACCCGGCTCATGCCACGAGACTGGGGAAAGAAGGGCTTGATCCTCTCAAGCTGCTCCTCACAGAGCCAGAACAAGCCGTCCATCCTTCCTCCTCCTGAAGGTCTCTTGGCGGGTTCCCCTCACCAGAGAGGAATCCTGCAAGAGAGGGTCGGGGCGGCTCCACGGGAGTCCCCTTGGTGTGAGCAGCTCCCTCAGAACAGCAAAGAGAAGCGCAGACCCAGGGAGTGCTCCACGGAAGCACCAGCGGCAGCGGTGCTGCTCTCCTGCCGCTCACCCTCCAGGGAGATTTCCCACGGTTCAGCCTCTTCCGACTGCTCCCCATAGGGGGACAATGCCCACACAAGCCTGTACTTCCTGCTCTCCGAAGAGAGGACCACTGCCATGCCAGGGGAGAGGGTGAGGCGGTCACCCAAGGCGGGGAGGCCATAGGCCAGCTTGCCTTCAAACTCGTGGCGCCCGTTGCTGGTGGGGGCATCCAGCGCTTCCAGGACTGTGGGGTTCAACAGGGCATCCATGCCCCCTTCTGCCCTGGCGCCCACGGCGTGGCTCAGGGAGAGGGACGGCCCACGGTTGCCCGGGGCGGGGTCCCAGGCGAAGGAGAGGGACAACCCCTGCTCCCGGAACTCCTCCTCCACGTGGCTGAGCAGACTGCGGCCCTGCAATTCACCCCTGACGCCACGGGCTGGATCCGCCCAGAGCAGGCCGGCCCCCATCTCCAGGCCGAAGCCGGTTTCCGCGTCGCCCCCGTCCTCCCGTACGGCAAGGCTCAGGGAAGGGGAGAGGGCGGCGCCGTTGGACAGGGGGAACGCTCTGGTGGCCTCCAGCCCAAGGCGGTAGCGGGAGACGACGCCCTCTGAACCGGCCAGGTCCGCCACGTCCTCCGAGACGGTCCTGACCCTGAGCACCTCTGCGGTGCTCACGAGACTCAACCC
>VXWH01000160.1 GCA_009836025.1 Synechococcus sp. SB0668_bin_13
GTACAACCGTCGCTCAGACCCCCACGCCACAAGTCCCAACGCCAGAGACCACGCCCGACCCAGAGACCACGCCCGACCCAGGGACCACGCCCGATCCAGAGACTACACCCGACCCAGGGACCACGCCAGGGACAGATTCAGGCACAATCGGCTCCTTGTCTTATGAGCTTCAGAATCGGCCTGACACGTTCCCTCGTCAAGGATCAAGATACTTATCGGCAGATATACTTAGCCGGAATAATGAAGTCAATCCTGATTACGCTGGGAGACGCTTTAACAGCAATAGACGTTTAGATGTAATCTATCAAGACGATAACGGCTTTGTTGGGATTTATGATCATGATGGGAAAACCGGAAAAATAACGTCTGATGTTTTCATGGAATTAACTATTAATGATTCTGTTGCTCGTGTTAAGAATTTTGGAGTAGGTATTGAAAATCCTATTGTGATTGAGGGCCAGGACCTTGGGAGGATGAATGGATTAGCTGTTTATTCACAATTAAATATCAATGGAGTTTTTCGTCATAATAGCAGTGCATGGTTTTTCAGCAATGTACTCTTTTCAAGCGGGGTGATTGAAGGTGCATTTTCAACCATAGATACAGCACAGGGCAATCCCCGACTCGTTGCAGGTGAAGTTAAGGTTAGATATGGAGATGTAAATAATAAAACAAGAAATTCGCTTGTAGGCGTTTTTGTTGCTGGTGATGATAATTATGTAGATATTAGTTCGTTTAATTCATTGAGAAACTTTATCAATAATCTTCTACAATCTGAGCCTGGTTATATTGAACCAGGGCAATCCAGCCAAACCCCTATTGATGCCCATATCCTGGCCTCTACCTACTTGACCCCAGGCACGGCAATGGGTGACGCCTTTGCAACATCTATCGGTGAGCAGAGGGTGGCGGCATTTAACGGAATAGAAGGTCTCACCTTCAATCTGTATGGAGATGCCTTTGTAGGGGCAACGCCAGGGGCCAATCTGGCGGCATCCCTGGATCGCTTCATGGCCCCAACTGGTTGGATTGTCCCTGAACAGTGGCAATTCAGTCTGAAGGCGCGCCACAAGTCTTCCGAGCATGGTGCATCAATCCCCAAGGGGCAGAATCTCTTTCACCTGGCGAGCCCCCAGGGCGTAAGCGTTTCCTTCTTCAGCCAGGGCCTGGAGCTTGCCTACCAGCCCGGCAAGGGACCCTTCACCTTCACGTCAGGGGTAATCCATGAAGCCGATTCCCTCTTGGGTGCCCAAGCCAGGGGCTTCTTTGGTTCCCTGAGCGCTGATACCTTCTACGTGGGTTCCCGCTGGCAAGCGGACGCGGGGCAATGGTCCTTTTCCCTGGACGGGGAACTTGGCCTTGTGGCCCCCACGGTGGCAGGCAGCAGCGTCATTGACGGCATCGATACCCTGACCACTGACGCCTTTGGTCTGGAGGCCGCCAGGACCTTCAACAACGGCAACGTCCTGCGGTTCGCCGTGAAGCAGCCCCTGCGGGTGGCCAGCGGTTCCATGGACTACACCTTTGCCGACGGCATCCAGGACGGCATTGTGACCGGCTCCAGCCACTCCGCTTCCCTGACCCCCAGCGGTCGCCAACTGGACTTCACCACTGCCCTGGACGTTCCTGTGGCAGAAGGCGATCTTTCCTTGGGTCTGACCCTGAGCACCGATTCAGGACACAAGACCGGGGCCGCTCCCGTCTTTGCCCTCTTTGCCGCTTACGAGGCTCAATGGTGACTCTTGCCTTCCCTGGGGCTTGGCCCAGGAACTCGTAGAAGGTGGCGTCATTGGGCTGCACGTGCCAAGGCTCAATGGTGCCCCCCGGTCCTGGAAGAAGAATGAGGGCATGGGACCCATGGAGTGCTAGGCCATGGGTCCAGCAGAAGTGGTCCTTGGAAAGGAGCCGCTTCTGTTGTGTGTTCAGGTGATCCGCCTGGAAGGGTATTTCACCTTGTGGTGCCTGGTGAGGCTGGCCAATGGCGGAAATGTTAGGAGACCCCTGTTGGGAATGCTTCTCCCAACCCACGACGTTGAGGGATGCGTAGTTGTATTCCTGACTTCCTCCCCGCCCTGAAGAGCGGGGGTTCCTTCTCGAAATTCCGCTGGTAGCCTCCTCCTTCAGGTGGGTTCCTGCTTCATTGCCAAGCGCGGGCGAACCCGTCTTACCGGCGGCTCCACAGACGTTTAGCGACTCAGCGAGCCCCGCCGCGTCGGTTGTTGGCGCCAGCGCTTGGTTTTTGCGCCAGCACTCTCTGAGCCGGAACAAGTGGGCCGTCCTCCTGATGCTCTCTTTGGGAATCCTTCTTTGCTAAAACAACCCCAGCCCCGGATCAGGGGACCAGGAAAAGTTGCGGTTTCCCGCCTGACTGTTGCCGCCTGTGGAAACGGGAAGGGCGTCAGGTTTTGAGCCTCGCCCGTGTACCGTGACCGTCAAGGTATCCTGAACGGTACACCTGCACCACCTGAGCCATGCCGGCGCTTCCCCCCGGCTGACGAAATGGTTGCCATCGGGGTTCTTTACTGCCCTGCTGGGGCTTGTCTGGTATGAAGTGAAGGCCGGTGAAGCCAGGCTCAATCAGCGGATGGCGGATCGACGAATTGCGGGACGACCAGAAGGAGCTGCGGAAGAAAGTGGACGACCTCCGTGACGAAGTGAAGGGCCTGCCCTTGAAGATCATGGAGTTACTGCGCCAACCCGTCACCCCGGAGCGGTGATTGCTCCCCACGCAAGCCGCGTGGTGAGACGTTCCGCCACCGGCAGGAGATCCATGAGCGCCACCTGACGCCGCCACGGGCCGGAAACTGCCCAATCCGTGCCATCAGGCTTCATTCGGACTTGGGGTAGGGGGGCTGTGTTGTGTGCTCCTCAGCCCGTGACGTTCCTTCCCATCAACGGCTGCTGCCCTGCGCCCAGACAAACGCGCTGGGGGAGGGGGGAAGCGGAGC
>VXWH01000017.1 GCA_009836025.1 Synechococcus sp. SB0668_bin_13
GTCCATGACGGAGGGGGACACGGCCACGTTCACCCTGACGGCCAGCCCGGCGCCGGAGGACGGGGGCGACGCGGAAACCGGCTTCGGCCTGGAGATGGGTGCCGGCCTACTCTGGGCGGATCCAGCCCGTGGCGTCAGGGGTGAATTGCAGGGCCGCAGTCTGCTCAGCCATGTGGAGGAGGAGTTCCGGGAGCAGGGGTTGGCCCTCTCCTTCGCCTGGGACCCAACCCCGGGCAACCGTGGCCCGTCCCTCTCTCTGAGCCACGCCGTGGGGGCCACGGCAGCCGGTGGCATGGATGCACTGTTGCAGCCCGTCGCCATCCAGGTGTTGGATGACGCCCACGGGGGGCAGCAGCAGTTTGCAGCAGAGTTGGCCTATGGCGTCTCCGCCTTCGCTGACCGCCTCACCCTCTCCCCAGGGGTGGGATTGGTTCTCTCCCCGGATGGCGCCGTCTACAGCCTGGGCTGGGCACTGGCCCCCTATGCCCAGCAGGCCCAGGCAGAACCATGGGAGCTGGCCCTCCAGGGGGAGAGAGAACAACGCAGCGCCACCTCCTCCGCAGAACACTCCCTCACGCTACGCTTCTCCCTCCTCTTCTGAGGGAGAAATCAGGCGCTGCCTGGTTCTGGACGCTTCCCTTAACCTCCTTGGACGACGGGCGGATACCCCATGGGCTGGATTCAGGTCCGGTTTGAGGGGCTGTTGTTGAGGAAGGACTACAGCCCCATCAACTGGGCGATGACACCCGGCTCTGGCGCCAGGTTTCTGTGAAGGTTGGCCTGATTGTTCTCCAGTGCCGTGGTCGGGTCTTTAAGACCGTTGCCGGTGAGGACGCAGACAACCTGAGCCTCTGGGGGAATCTCGGTGGCGTGCTTGAGCATCCCGGCAACGGAGGCGGCGCTGGCCGGCTCACAGAACACCCCCTCTTCGCCGGCCAGGAGCTGGTAAGCCGCCAGGATCTCCCCGTCGCTGACGGACCTGAAGCGCCCACCGCTCTCTTCCCGTACAGTCAGGGCCTTCTCCCAGTTGGCCGGGTTACCGATGCGGATGGCGGTGGCGATGGTTGTGGGGTTGGCCACGGGAGATCCCAGAACCAGGGGGGCGGAACCACTGGCCTGAAATCCATACATGACGGGAAGCTTCCGGCTCCGACCAGCGTTCCTGTACTCCTGAAACCCCATCCAGTAGGCGCTGATGTTGCCGGCATTGCCCATGGGAATACAGAGCCAGTCCGGCGCATCCCCCAGGGCATCCACCACTTCGAATGCAGCCGTTTTCTGCCCCTCAAGCCGATAGGGATTGATGGAGTTCACCAAGGTGACGGGATAGCGCTCCGCCAGGTCCTGGGTGATGGCAAGGGCTTGGTCGAAGTTCCCCTGAATGGCCAGCACTTCGGCACCGTACAGCAGAGCCTGGGCCAACTTGCCCTTGGCCACGTACCCATCCGGGATGACGGCAAATGCCCGCAGACCCCCACGTCGGGCATAGGCTGCCGCGGCTGCTGACGTGTTGCCCGTGCTGGCGCAGATCACAGCCGTTGCCCCTGCCTCCCTGGCCTTGCTGATGGCCATGGTCATGCCCCGATCCTTGAAGCTGCCGGTGGGATTGAGGCCGTCCACCTTCAGGAACACCCGCACGCCGCGGCCAATCCGCTTCTCCAGGGCTGGTGCGCGCAGCAATGGTGTGTTGCCTTCCAGCAGGGTGATGATGGGGGTGTTGTCGCCAACGGGCAGCCAACTCCGGTAATGGGCCGCCAGGCCGGGCCAGGATGTCTGCTTCCTCCCACCAGCCGGAGCCGGTTGACCGCGCAGAAGCTGCTTCAGTGAAGTGACCAAGGTCACGCTTACCCCCCTTACCATGACTGACTCTAGGGTCAGGACTCATAACCAGAAGATGAATGTGGCGTCCGGGAGGACGGCAGAAGGCGTCCCCTCCCCCTGTGGCCACAGCCATGGGGGCAGACATTGGAGCTGTTTCAGGTAATGGCCCGGCACGCCGATGTGGTGGTGGCCCACAATATCGGTTTTGATCGCCGCTGGTTTGGCCGCCCACCCCTGCCGGCTTTAACATTGCTCTGGGTATGCACCTGTCAGCCCCGTGGCCGTCACAACCGGGGCTAAGGGGATCTTGCCCGATCCCATGAAGTACACAGCGTCAGCAGGAAGACCACCCACGTGGTGGTGAGCGCCAATCCGGGCAGCAAGCTGGAGAAGGCCAAGACCCTTGGGCTGGCGATTCTGGATGAGGATGCTCTGTTGCAGCACTTGGAGTCCGCGTCCGCTTGACGAAAATTGCGCCAGACTGAAAGCAGTCCCCCTGTCGATTCATGGACCAAGGAATTGAACGCTGGATCAAAACCGAGTGTGGCCGCGCCAAGTACGCCCAGTTGTCTCGGCGGCGCGGCATCGTGGCCCGCCTGCGTCTGGTCTGGTTTGTGGCCATTGCCGTCCTCCGCGACGTTGTCCTGTCCCCCATCAGCCGCAGCATTCGCAACTTGTTCCGGGCCGCCTGATCAGGTGTCGGTTTCACTCAGTTGCTTCTTCAGCACCCTGCTGGCTGTGCGTCCCACCAGCCCAACCACGGCAAAGGTGGCTACCACCCCAATGACTTGAAGAAGCAATTGGGACAGTTCCAGGCTGGACAACTCCAGGCCACCGTCCTCCAGGCCACCATTGATGAATCCTGCCCACAACCACTGTAATAGTTGGAATAGTACTTTCAAACCCTGGCCGGCTGTGTCTCCAATGTAGATGTAGAGGATGGTGCCCGGCAGGATGGCGGCGGAGGCCGCCATGTAAGGCCAGAAGCGAAGGTTGCTGGTGAGGCCACACACCAGGTTGATCAGAACAAAGGGAAACAGCGGCGACAACCGCAGAAGCGCCACCAGCTTCCAACCCTCGTCCCGGCTCAGCACCTGCTCCAGCCGCTGCAGACGTGGATTCTGCTCCAGTTTCCTCTGGGCCCAGGGGCGTAGCCACCGGCGCGTGAGAAACCAGTTCCCAACCATGCCGAGAAAGGCGCCCGCCAGCACCGCCAACACCCCGAGCCGTGGCCCTAACAACGCGCCGCCCAACACGGTCAGCACTGAGCCCGGCACATAGAAGGTGACCGCCAGGGCATACAGGGCAATAAACACGATCCAGCCCACCGGGCCGAGTTCCCTGAGGAAGGTTTCGACGGATTCGACAAGGGACGACGACATGGCGTTGGTGGCGGTGAACTGAGATCGGCTGAACCCTGTCCAGGTCGGGGCAGGAATGCCCTCAGCCCAGGGAGGCTAGACGACCCTGGGCCAACTGGTACTGCTGGCGGGCCTCGCTCAGATTAGAGCGCACCCTGCTCACCACCTCCTGGGGCGCCTGGTTCAGAAACCGGGAATTGCGCAAGCGCTCGGAAAGGACGGCGATCTCCTTCTCCGCCTTGCCGAGATCTTTCTGCAGACGGCCCCGCAGGGCCTCCATGTCCACCAGACCGCTGACCGGCAGCAGGATTTGCAGTTCGCCGCTGACGGCGCTCAAGCAGCGGGGAAGATTCACAGTGGTGGCGCTGCTGATGTTCACCGTCCCGGCCTTGGTGAGGCCGGCAATGTCCGCTTGCGCCTCCCGTAGCAGTTGGCACAGGGCTTCATTGTCGCTCACAAGGAGCACGTCCGCGGTCTGGGAGGGTTTCAAGCCCGCCACTGCCCGCAGGTTGCGCACCACGCGAATGGCGTCAATGAGGGCCGCAAACTGCTGTTCAAGCTGATCGTCCAGGTGTGCCTGATCCAACCGGGGCCACTGCTGCAGGGCCAGGAAGGTGTCAGGATGAGCGCCGGTCAGCCGATGCCAGAGCTCCTCGCTGATGTGGGGCATGAAAGGGTGGACCAGCGCCAGCAGTTGCTCAATCACCAAAGCCAGAACCTGCTGGGCCGTGTGGCGATCCTCCGGATTGTTGCCGTTGAGGCGCCGCTTGAGTAGTTCAATGGTCCAGTCGCAGACATCGTTCCAGGCAAACTCATAGAGAATTCTGGCAGCCTCTCCCAAGCCATAGTTGTCCAGTTTCTCCGCCATGGTCCGGCTGGTGCGCACCAGGCGGGAGAGGATCCAGCGATCTGCGATCAGGAGTTTGTCAGGATCTGGCCGGCCAAGGGATGTGGGGGTGGCCCCATCCAGGTTGAGCAGAGCAAAGCGGGTGGCATTCCACAACTTGTTGGCAAAGTTCCGCGACACCTCGACAAGGTTGGAGGCCTGGGTGGCGGGATTAAAATCCAGGCGAATATCCTGCCCTGCTCCAGCCACGCCCCGCACCAGGGAGAAGCGGAGGGCGTCCGCCCCATAGCGCTCACAGAGCACCAGGGGGTCGATGCCGTTGCCTGCGGATTTGCTCATCTTGCGGTTCTGCTCGTCCCGCACCAGGCCATGGATGTACACATCAGCGAAGGGCATGGCGCCGGTGCAGGCCGAGGCCATCATCGTCATGCGGGCTACCCAGAAAAAGATGATGTCGAACCCGGTGAACAGTGTGCTATTGGGATACCAGCGCCGCAGATCAGCATTCTCCTCATCCGGCCATCCCATGGTGGAGAAGGGCCAAAGCGCACTGGAGAACCAGGTGTCGAGAACATCCTCATCCTGCTGAATTGTTGCATCCGGGCCATAGCGGCGCTGCGCCTCTTCATGGGCTTCCGCTTCGTTGCGGGCCACCACGTAGGGCGTATCGCTGCGCAGTTGGGCGCCGGTTTCGCTCACCACAAACCAGGCTGGAATGCGATGCCCCCACCACAACTGGCGGCTGACGCACCAGTCGCGGATATCCGTGAGCCAATTCTGGTACACCCTGGCCCAACGCTGGGGAACAAAGCGGGGCTGTCCCTGGTCCAGGGCTTTCAAGCAAGCCTCGGCCAGAGGCTTGGTCCGGACAAACCACTGGGTGGAGAGCAGTGGCTCCACCGGAACCTTGCCCCGGTCGGAATAGGGAACACTGTGGCGGTAGTCTTCCACTTTCGCCAAGGCCTGCTCAGCGGCCAGAGCGGCCACAACGGCTTGCCGCGCCTCGAAGCGGTCCAGGCCACGGAATTGGCCCGCAGCTTCAGCCATGCGCCCGTCTTTACCCATGATCGTCACCAGCGGCAGGCCATGGCGCCGACCCATGGCGAAGTCGTTGGGGTCATGGGCCGGGGTCACCTTTACACATCCGGTGCCGAATTGGGGATCCACGTGATCATCGGCAATGACCGGAATCTCGCGGCCCACCAGCGGCAGGGTGAGGGTACGGCCCACCAGCGGTGCATAACGCTCGTCACCGGGGTTCACCGCCACCGCCACATCCCCCAGCATGGTCTCGGGGCGGGTGGTGGCCACCTCCAGGTGACCGGAACCATCGGTGAGGGGATAGCGGAAGTACCAGAGACGACCATCCACCTCTTTCATCTCCACCTCCAGGTCGCTCACGGCTGAGCCGGAGGCAGGGCACCAGTTCACCAGATATTCTCCACGATAAATCAGACCCTTCTCATACAGCCTCAGAAAAGATTCCTGCACAGCCCGGCTCAGCCCAGGGTCCAGGGTGAAGCGCTCCCGTTGCCAATCCACGGAAAACCCCAGGCGACGCAATTGGGTCACGATTGTTCCACCACTCTCCTGTTTCCAGGCCCAGGCCCGCTTCAGGAATGCTTCACGGCCAAGCTGGTCTTTGCTGGTCCCTTCCCGCGCCAGTTGTTTCTCCAGGAGGGTCTGCACGGCAATGGAGGCGTGATCCGTGCCTGGCAAGCAGAGGGTGTTGTACCCCTGCAACCGCTTGAACCGCACCATGGTGTCAATCAGGGTCGCTTCAAAGGCATGGCCCATGTGCAGACTACCCGTCACGTTGGGGGGTGGAATCACCACCCCATAGGACTGGCCAGGAGCCTGGGGATCCGGGTGGAACGCATCACAGCGCTCCCAAGCCGACTGCCAGCGGGATTCCGTGGGCTTGGGGTCGTATTGCCCCATGGCCGCCATCGCCGGACGCTTGTCCATCGGGGGCTCATCCACCCCACGCCTGCCCTGCTCCAGCACGGTGAGCATGAACTGACCATCCCTGATCTCAATGGCCATCCGATCACCAGGCGCCAAACCCAGTTGCCTGGTATAAGCCCTGCCAATCAGCAGGTTCCCGTTGCCCTGAACCTTGCCTGCAAAGCTGAGTTGGCGACCGCCTTTGGACTTGCCGCCAACCTGCACGCCTTGGGCCTGGAGAAGCGCTTCGTAAAAGGCGGTGAAATTGAGACGTTCACGGCCGTCCTTTGTGGTGGTGACGTAACCACAGGCGCGGATGACTTCTGTCTTGCTGGCATCAGCAAGCTCATGGACCTTGTTGAGAAGCTCTGTGTGTTGGAGCATCATTCAGGCGAAGGGGGGTGCGGCATCGTTCAACGTTGCCAGCGATAGCATCTTCTTCCCGGCTCAAGACAACCCCGGAACCCTGGAGTGCGGGTCCCCATCGGGCTCCACTCTCCCCTCCACGCAAGGCTTTCAACGGTCCGGGACCGATGTGTGGGCAGGGTTTTCTCAAGCAACGAGCGATCACTCTTCCCCACCGTCGTCCTCGGTGCCCAGGGGAACAAGGCGGACGTGTTTCCGGCCCAGCTTGATCTCAAACTCGTCACCAGGGTTCAGGCCAAGTTTCTTGGTGTAGGCCTTGCCGATGAGCAAATTGCCGTTGCCCTGAACCTTGGCCAGAAAGCTGAGTTTGCGACCACTCTTGGCGCCACCGCCGCGCCCGATCTCCACACCTTTGGCATCAAGAACCGCCTCGTAGAAAGCCGTGAAATTAAGGCGCTCACGCCCATCCTTGGTGGTGGATACGTAGCCACAAGCACGAACCACGTCCGACTTGCCGGCATCAGCAAGCTCACGGACTTTGTTGAGAAGCTCTGTTTTTGTCAGCATCTTTTCAGACCAATCAGGATTCCTGGACGTTGTTCAATCTAGCATCTTGCCATGACCTCCAGCCCATCCACAACGCAGCCGCCCGCTACTCAACCCGGCCGCCCCCAATGGTTCACCCCTGCCCTGCTGATAAGTTTGATCTTGCTCATGGCCGTGGTCAGCTTTAACCTGCTGACGGATCTGCAGGAGTTCCGAGCCGAAATCAAGGCGGATTTGCGGAACTTCCAGCAGGAGACGAAGCAGAACGTGCGGCGGGAGATTGAGACGGCGATTAGCGGGGTCAATAGCCGCACTGACACCCTGCGCGCCGAGATCAAGGCAGACAATCAGAAACTGGCCAGCCGCATGGACAGCCTGGACGACCGCATGGACAAAACGGACAAGCTGGCTGCTGAACTCAATGGCCGTATTGACCAGGTCTACCAACTGCTGCTGCCAGCCAAGCCCGAGCCGTGACTCCCCTGGGAGGGGGGACCACCTCTCCGGGCGGCCCCAGCCCTCCCATGGCCGGGAAGCTGATGGCGAGGAACCCACGAGACGAACCGCCAGCCTCTCGCAGCGCCAAGCCGACCCAAGCGGTGAGACAAGGACGATAGTTAATAATCAATTCCTCCCCCCACCCAGGAGCCGCCCCCACGGATGACCAACCGCCTGATCGAGGAGTGGCTGCCCATCGCCGAGTTGGGGGAGGAAAGCATGAGAGAGCGCCACTCCATGACGGTGTTGCCGCCCATCTCTTAACCTCCATGTGTGGTGGGCGCGCCGGCCCTGGTGGCCTCACGGGCGGCGGTGCTGGCTCCCTCCTGCCCGCCGATGCCGACCGCCAAACCTTCCTGCACATCCTGGGAATTCACGGGGATCCGGTGGCGGCGAAGAAGTGCATTGCCAAGGCCACACGCGAAGGAGTTCGGCTTGGGGCCGATGCCTACGGCTCAGCCGCGCTTTCAGTTATTCGCCCAGGGAGAAATGAAGCGCTCTGGCTGCAGGAGGAAGCGCAGAAACCGCATCGGTCAGCGCCACCCGGACATGCGCATCATCAACCTGCACCTGGAAGGCACTGTAGAAACCGATGCCTACAAGGCCCTCAAGGGACGCATCCGGATGTTTGAGCAGGTGGTGGGGACGTTGCAGCCGATTCTGGCCGAGGCCGCCTCCGTCGCCATTGGCCGAGCCGTCATGGTGGGCCGGGCGCAGCGGGACAAGGCCTGGGAATCCGCTGTGGCGGCGGCGCAGCAGGCGCCAGAGATCCGCAGTCTTGACCTGGATGATGGCCTACAGATTTGGAGGCCGTCCAGCAGGCGGTCAGCCAATTGCAGCCATCCCCCCTGGGCTTGGAGGATCTGGATGAGCGCCCCGAGTTGCTGCCGCCCGGCTGCGGCGCCCGCAGGATCGGCCGGGACTCCGCCTGGACCCAACCCGGCCTGAGGCGGGAAGTCCGCGTCACCTGTGATCCCACCTACTACGACCACCACAGCGAGAGTTGCGAGCTATGGGCTCCCGGCAGTCCCCTGTTTCGACTGCAGCGGGCCATGGCGCTGGTGGGGAGTGATGAGGGAAACAGTTGTTCCCGCCAGGATTTCCTGCAGGCTTTGGGTGGGTAGGCAGTGCTGCCCACGGGCCTCCCGTTCCGGTGCTCAGAACCGCACCCGGGGATCAATCCAGGCCACCACCACGTCCACCGCTACGGTGCCAACATTGGACAGAAGCAGGCTAGGCAAATGAATGAACGCCTCAAGCACCGCCAAGCCCTTGGGGCTTGACCACTGATCCGATGCGTCCCCCCACCATCTACGACTTGTGCCGACCGCGCCAGGATGTCCTTGCGGGACAGATCCGGGACGAGGACTTTGCCGCCGACCTGAGCCAAGTGCTCAAGGGTACGGCGCCGGAACTCTACAAAAACCCTGCCCTCTTCTTTGCCAACACCCACCCCACCCGCGGCCTCAAGGATTTGATCCAGGCGGTGGTGGGGCGGCTCAGCGGCGCTGACAACCAGTTGGGCAGCATCCTGCGGCTGGACACCAGCTACGGCGGCGGCAAGACCCATGCCCTGATCGGCCTCAATCACATCCTTACCGCGCCCCGGCAGATCCCCAACCTGGAAGAGTTTGTGGATCCGACTGCGCTGCCCAGCCAGCCGGTAACGGTGGCGGTTTTTGACGGGGAGAACGCCGACCCCATGAACGGCCGGCGGATGGAAGGAGACATCCTGGCCACCACCCCTTGGGGGGAACTGGCTGTGCAACTGGCGGGGCGGAGCGGTTACGGGCGCATCCGCAACAGCGACCAGTTGGGTGCGGCGCCCCCCGGAGCAGAAACCCTGCGGGAACTCATGGGCGAGCGACCGGTGCTGATCCTCATGGATGAGCTCTCCATCTATTTGCGCAAGCTCAAGGGGCCTGCCGCCGGCCAGGCCGCCGAGCAACTCACCCCCTTCCTCACCGATTTGATCAAGGCGGTGAACTCTCTCCCCAACGCCGTGCTGGTGTTCACCCTGGCCTTGGGCCGTGGCGGCCAGGCGGTGGATGCCTACGGGGAGGAAAACCAGCGAATTGACCGGATCTTCGCGGAACTGGAATCCGTGACGGGACGGCAAGTCACGGCCCTCACCCCCACCAGCGAAGACGAGACGGTGCAGGTGTTGTGCCGCCGCCTGTTTGCATCCATCGACCGCAGCCGGGTGGGGGAGGTGGTGCGGGCCTACCAGGATCTGTGGAGACCCCATGCCGAAGCCCTGCCGCCCGTAGGCCAGGTAGATGAGCGAGCCGAGGCCTTGCGCAAGGGCTACCCATTCCATCCGGAGCTCATCGAGACCCTGATGCAGAAAACCTCCACCCTGGAAAACTTTCAACGGGTGCGAGGCATGTTGCGGCTCCTGGCCCAGACCGTCGCCCAGCTTTGGCGGGAGCAGCCCGGTGACGCCACCGCCATCCACCTGCACCACGTTGACCCCGGCAACGAGCGGATCCGCCTGGAGATCGCCACCAAGCTGGGGCTCCAGGCCTTCATCCCGGCGATCCGGGCCGACGTGGCCCGCACCAGCGCCGAGGACGGCAAAGCCCTGGCCCAACAACTGGATACGGGTGAGTTCGCGGGTCTGGCGCCCTACGGCTCCCTGGTGGCCCGCACGGTGTTGCTCCACTCCCTGGCCTTCAACGAGCCCCTCAAGGGTCTCGGGCGGCTGGAGTTGAATTACAGCCTTTATGCGCCGGGGCTGGATCCCGCCTTTATCGACAAGGCGGTGCGCCACCTCCAGGAGGCATCGGAGTACCTGGACGACAGCGCCACCAGCAAACTGCGCTTCCTCACCGAAGCCAACCTCAACCAGATGGTGAGGAAACGGGAGGGACAGTTTGACCTGGAGACGGTTCGTCAGGAGTTGAATCGCCATATTGGTGTCATCTTCGCCAAGGCCAGGCGGTGTTTTGAGCCGGTGGTATTCCCGGCCAGCCCGGCGGAGATCCCCGACGATACGGACGGCCCCTATCTGGCGGTGCTCCACTGGGAGGGCCACACGGTGGCACAGGACCACGTGCATCTGCCGGAGTTGGTGGTGCGGCTGTTCAAGGAGCGGGGAGACAACGCCAACACGCGGCGCAATCGCAACAATCTGGTGTTTGTCTGTGCCGACAGGCTGCAGGTGGACGACATGCTGCGCAAGACCCGCACCTTTCTGGCCCTGGGGCAGATGCAGCAGGTGGACCTGTTCGCCAGCCTGCAGACCCACCAGCAGGAGCAGGTGAAGGAGCGCCATGGACGGGCGCAACAGGCCTTTGCCCTGGCGGTGCAGCAGGCCTACCGCCATGTGTTCTACCCCGAGCGCGGCCCGGAGCCGGATGTGCCCCTCGTCCATGCCGCTGTCACCGTCACCAATGCCAGCAGCGAGCCCGGCGTGGGGCAAAAGCAGGTGGAGCGGGTGCTGCGGGACGCCGGGGAGTTGATGCTTGCCGATGACGACCCGCCGGCGCCCAACTACATGGCGGATAAGACCCCTTTGCGGCGTCTGGGGGTGATGAGCAGCCGGGATCTGCGCAACGAGTACTACCGGGACCCCGCCTTGCCCGTCCTGATCGGTGACGAGGTGCTCAAGAAGTGTCTACGGATGGGGCTGGAGGGTGGGGTGTTCGTCTACAAGGAGGGCGAGCGGCTGGAGGGCCGGGGCCTGCCGCCGGGGACGCTGAACGTCAGCGAGGACGCCAAGATCTACATGGTGGAGAAGGCCGAGGAGTTGGACATCTGGCCACCGCGCACTGCTGCACCCGAACCGCCACCTGCTGCGCCGCCAGGGTCGTTCACGGGAGCTGATGCCCCCACAACCCAGGGCCTTGGATTGAGTGCGAGGACCAGCAGCCGGGGCGGCGGAATGGCGCTGCCCACAATCCCACCACCCCCGGGGATGCTGGAGCGCACCGGCAACATCAAGACGATCCTCACCCAGTTGGCCCAACAGGTGAGCAGTTCCAGCAAGGGGATCCGCTCCCTCACATGGCGCATGAACAGCGGTGACGGCTTTGTGCCCCTGGCCTTGCTCAAAGCCGAGCCGGGCGCCACGGTGCAGGTGGAGATGATGGAAGGGGGCTGGAGCAGTGGCGACGGCGCGGCGGAGTGGAGCTTTGACTTCAAAGGCACCCCGGAGGAGGCCGTCATCCTGCGCAGCTTCATTGAGGGGCAATGGCGGCGGGGTGGCGAGAGGTCCCTCGACATCACATACAAGCTCACCTACGACCCGCCCCTCACCTGGACCGATCAGGGTGAGGACTGGATCAGACGCCTCACCAGGGCAGGCCTGGGCGCCCAGACAGCCACCGTTGGCCTGGAGTTGAGCGAGCCATGAGCAGCGCCGTCGCCTCAGGCCGCCCCGCCTATGAACTGCGCAGCCGCCAGCGGGGTCCCAGTGACCTGCTGCTGGAGGTGTGGCAAGTGCCCAGCACCGCCACCCCGGAACTCAGGCGGCCCCGCCGGATTGCCGGCCTTGGGGGGCATAAGCTCCTGTTGGTGGAGGGGGCCGTGCTGCGGCGCCTCAACACCGAGAAGGTGAGCCTCGCCAGGCTGCGCAAGGGGGAATCCCGCCGTGATCGGCTCTCGGAGGAGTTGGCTTTGGCTATGGGCTTGTTGTTCAAGCTGCTGGCGCCCATGCGCAACGTGACCGCCATGGACAACTGCGCCCGCGGCATTGACGCCATGGCCCGGGAGGAAGCCGCCT
The DNA here is from genome assembly GCA_009836025.1 of Synechococcus sp. SB0668_bin_13. Classification (GTDB taxonomy): domain Bacteria; phylum Cyanobacteriota; class Cyanobacteriia; order PCC-6307; family Cyanobiaceae; genus Synechococcus_B. The sequence continues at coordinate 12,113 of VXWH01000017.1, forward strand.
ACTGGCTGGGCATGGCCATGCACCGCAAAAAGCCCCGCCGGGTGCTGGCGGCCCTGCGCCTGCTGCTCTCCGCCAACTGAACAATGCAGAAGCTACTCACCGAACCAGATCAGAAGGAGAGGCTATCGCTCGTCTACGTCAACGCTCTGGCGGCACGGGCAGGATTCACCACCTCCGAACCTGATCTGGACCGGGACAGCGTTGATCTACGCATTCAAGCAGGTGGACGGTTCCGCCCGGCTCTAGAATTGCAACTGAAGGCAACGGCAAGCCTTGATGCACCACAGAGTGGTCGTTTTTCGTTTCCACTGAGCATAAAAAACTACAACGACCTCCGCTGTGAGGCCCAGACTCCTCGGCTATTGGTGGTGTTGGAGCTACCGCAAGAAGAGTCCCGTTGGATGATGGTCACCCCTGAAGAACTCATTCTGCGGCGGCGGGCTTACTGGCTGAGCCTGCGAGGCCGTGGGGAGGTCAGCAACAGGACAGCGGTCACCGTTCACGTCCCTGTGGGCAACGTGTTGAACCTTGAGATGCTGCAAACACTCATGGAACGGTCTTGGAAGGGGGAGGTCTTCTGATGCAAGCCACCATTCATGATCGGGAAGCACTAAAAGCCGTTTCCCCTGCGGCCCTTGCGGCCTATGCCCGCAGTGCCGGCTGGCAGCGGGGCGAGACCTACCGGGTCCATTCCCATGTCTATGCCGGCCATGACCGGCCAGAAATCATTGTTCCGCGAACGGATCATCTGGGCGATTACGCGACCGTGGTTTCACGGTTGATTGAAGTGTTTGCCCAGGTGGCTGACCAGGACGAACTGACCATCTACCGATCCTTGGTGACAGGTGACCGTGATGTCGTCCGCATCCGCGTTGCCGACAGTGACGACGGCAGCCTGGGGTTGAACGAGGGGGTGGATCTGGTGAGTGGCGCCCGTGACCTCATCCGATCAGCCGCTTGCTCCCTTTCCAAGACGCAACCGGTCTACCGTGCCGGCGCTATCCAGGAGGCGAGGGAGTTGCTGGAGCAGGTGCGCCTGGGACAGACCCACCAGGGAAGCTTTGTCATCACGGTGCTGACACCGGTTGTGCCACCGCTGGTGCAGCCGTTGCAGCAAGAGCTATTTCCAGAACTCTCAGATGACATCCCCCGGGGGGACGAGGATCGGGATGCCCCCATCCAGCGCAAAATGACGAGACGCCTGGTTGAGGCGCTGAAAGCAGCCCGTGAGAGCACCGAGAGGGCCGCGGCTGGTGAGAGTGATGCGTTCTCCCGCGTGGTGGAGAAAGGTGTCAGCGCCAATCTGTGCGAAGCCCTGACCTGCCTTATTGGTCCCTTCTCCACCTTGGATATTGGCGTCTCCTGGGCGCAAACCCGACCGTCACCCTTGTCTGAAGCACCTGTTCAGTTCGGCAGGACAGATTCGCCCATCCTGCAGGAAGCGGCCCGATGGTTTCGGCACCGGGCACCACAGGAGGGGATTCGTCTGCACGGCTTTATCCAACTCCTGAAGCGCTCAGAGACGCAGGATGACGGAACCATCCACCTCACAACCCACGTTGACGAACAACCACAAGCCGTCAGGGCAGTCTTGTCACAGTCGGACTACGACAGAGCAGTTCAGGCCCACAAGGACAAAGCCATGGTGACTCTGAAGGGCGACCTGGAGCGCAAAGGCCAGCGTTGGTGGTTGCTCAATCCGCAGGTTGAAGGTGTCCTTCCCAATGAGGATGCGGTGCCCGAAGGTGAGCAGTGATGTGAGCCATGGAGCCCCCACCCGTTGGAGGGGCTATCCTTGCGTCTGGGGCTGGCCCATCGCAGCCAGGGGGAGGGGTTCCAGCAAGATTGAAGCCATGCTCAAGAGGCAGTAGCTCAATGGCTGGGGATGGTCTGGTGGTTTTGGCTGGCCATTGCTTTGATAACGTGCTGCGATAACTTGGGGCACCATTCCACCCACAACCAAGCCCATGGGATCAAGAGGAGCCTGCCCAGCGGCTGGGCTGGCCATGCAGCGGTACCGCCAACCCCGCCACACGCTCATTGCCCTGCCCACGGCGCCAAGGCAGGGAACAGGCCACCACAGACGGGAAGCGCCATGGGCTCCCGCAGATTGACCCCCATCACAGCAAAGGCGTTGAGGAACAGCAATGACCAGCCATGAGGCTCCCGCCGCCAGCGAAGCGCCGCAGTTCGGGCCACCCAACGTCCGCCTTGAGGTCCAGAACTTCGGCCCCCTGGCACAGGCGAGCGTTGAACTCAGGCCCCTCACCGTGTTCGTGGGGCCAAGCAACACGGGGAAGACCTATCTTTCTCTCCTGATCTATGCGCTGCACCGTATGTTTGAGGGCTTTCCTCCGTTACCACCTCCCTCAATTCTCTTGCAGTCCATTTACGATCTCCCAGATGGCCATCAGGAGGAAATCAAGGCTTCCGAAAAGAGAGGAATGGAAATGAGTGAGGAGATGATTGGAGCAATGATCGACAAATGGACTAGCGACGAACCAGTTCGACTTTCAGAGTTTCCTGATTTATACAGGGAGTTGATATCTAGTATTAATGACGCCAGTCTACTTGGGAATAATTTATCTTCAGAGGTTGAACGTTGCTTCGATGTTGACTCAAAAGCAGAGCTTGTAAATTCTTCTTGGAAAGGCAATGCTGGAGTATCTTTGAGTATCAGTGACATGAATAAAGATCTTTGGCAGTTTTCGATGAAGTGGTCCGATAAAGAAACCTTGGTAAGTGGTCACATTGAAGATATAATCTTTCTATCAGATTATCGAAATTCAATGATCCGGCCACAGGCCAGGAAGTTGTGTCATGAGCTTCTTCAACAGGGGCAGAACTGGCGCGAAATTTTTAGTATACTTTTTGATCATAATTTCTTAGGTCGTCGATGGTTCGATACCATACTCTATTTGCCTGCTTCCCGCGGAGGTATTATGCAAAGCTATCAGCTCATCATGAGTGCTCTGGTTTCTCGGTCTACTCGTCCAGGCTTACGTTTCCCAGAAGCAATCCCGACACTCTCGGGTGGTGTTGCCGACTTTATACAACATCTCATTTTGTATAGGGAACACGCAAGAGACCTCAACAAGATCTCCGAGCTGGCAATTGCCTTGGAAGACGAGACACTCTGGGGAAGAATTTCCACCATTCGATCCACACCCAGCAGTTATCCGGAGTTTGTCTACTGTCCGCAAGGAACCAAACAGAACATCCGGCTGAGCCGTGCCTCCTCGATGGTATCCGAATTGACGCCAGTTGTCTTGCTGATGCGTGGCCATCTCAAGCCTGGAGACACGCTCATCATCGAAGAGCCGGAAGCCCATCTGCACCCCGCCGCCCAGACCCAGATGGCAAGAACCTTAGCTGCCCTTGTGCGGGCCGGGGTCCGTGTAGTGGTGACCACCCATAGCGACTGGCTGCTACAGGAAATGGCCAACCTGGTGCGGGAAGGGGAACTGAGGCAAGCCCAAAGGCAAGGGGGAGACCCCGAGCCGGATGCTTCGGATCCATGGCTGGATCCCAAGGAAGTGGGTGTCTGGCTGTTCAAGGAGGATAGTGAAGATGGAGGCGGGGCAACGGTGCAGGAAATTCCCTTTGACCGGGTTGATGGCCTGGAGCCAGAGGACTATGCCGATGTGGCAGAGACATTGTACAACGATTCTGCACAGTTACAGAATCAGCTTGAGGCAATTAAAATGCAGGGAGGCGCATAAATGAATCATATATTTCAGTGTATCCGAGACAACATCGGTTCCGAACATTGCAGCCAGTCTTGTTCCAGAGATGGATGCAGAGTTGATCTGGAAGGCACACCATCATCGCGGGTCATTGCTGACGCGGATTGTGCATCTCTGGATACTTTCTTCCCTGGCAGGCGATGTGACTTTATTCTCTTTTTCCAGAACTCGGACGACACCGTAGTGGTTGTACCCCTGGAGTTGAAGCATGGGAGGCCAGAGGCAAGCATCGCTGCGGAACAACTGCAAGCCGGTGCGTGTTTCGCCGAACATATGATCCCGCAGTCATGTTGCCCTGTGTGCCAACCGATTCTGGTTCACGGTGGGAATCTGCATCCGGTACAACTGAAGGAATTGAATCGGGCAAAAATTCACTTTCGGGGGCTCAAGTTGACGATTCAGACAGCCAAGTGCGGCCAGCCAGGGAATTTGGCAAAAGCACTGTCTGGCGGACGGGACCATTCGTAAGGCAAGAGGAAGCAATGACCATCAACACTGGCCAGGAACCAAGGCACACAACCACCCCTTCCCCCACCCAGGAGCCACCCCCACGGATGACCAACCGCCTGATCGAGGAGTGGCTACCCATCGCCGAGTTGGGGGAGGAAAGCATGAGAGAGCGCCGCTCCATGACGGCGTTGCCGCCCATCTATTACCTCCACGTGTGGTGGGCGCGGCGGCCCCTGGTGGCTTCCCGGGCGGCGGTGCTGGCCTCCCTCCTGCCCGCCGATGCCGACCGCCAAACCTTCCTGCACATGCTGGGGATTCACGGGGATCCGGTGGCGGCGAAGCAGCGCATTGCCAAGGCCAAAAAGACGGGCGAGAACTTGGGACCTAACCCGTATGGTTATTTCCGATCCTTCCAGTACAGCCCCAGCGAGAAGGAGAAGCTCTGGCTACTGGAAGAGGCGCGGAAGCTGGGTATTGAGCGGCCCATCACGCTGGATCCAACCGCTGGTGGTGGGTCGATTCCTTTTGAAAGTCTTCGCCTCGGGTGTCAGACCCTTGCCAACGACATCAACCCTGTTGCAGTGCTTCTGCAGAAGGCCACTTTTGAATGGCCCAATCAGTTGGCCCGGTTGCTTATTGAGGAGTTCAACCGTCTGTCTAGCCGCTTCTTGGAGCTCGCCGAACCCCGCTTTCGGCGCACCTATCCTCCAGAGCCACCCGATACCCAGGTGCTTGGCTACCTCTGGACCCGCACCATCACCTGCCCTTATTGCGCCGGCACGGTGCCCCTTTCCCCCAACTGGCGGCTGGCCCCCGACGGCACGGGTGTGAAAGTGGTTCCCCATGTGGGGACAGGGCCGGGGGATGGCAGCCGCCACTGTAGGTTCGAGATTGTGGGCAGCGCCGGGGAGCAGAGCGCGGGCACGGTGAAGGGGGGAGACGCCACCTGCCCCTATCCCGATTGCGGTCGGGTGATTGACGGCCGCCAGGTGAAAGCCCAGGCCCAGGCGGGCGGCATGGGGGAGCAGTTGTTCGCCGTGGTGTTCAAACGCAAGCTGCCCACGGGATACACCAAAACCGACAAGCCCAGAAAGGCCAAATGGCGGCGGGGCTACCGGGCGCCCCGCCCCCAGGACGACAACAGCGCCGCCGTTGCCGCCGCCCTGGCGGACAAGCTGCCGGAATGGGAGGCGCTGGATCTGGTGCCCAATGAGGAATATGGAGAAATGTTTGCTGATCGATCCAAGGCCTATGGTGTGAATTTCTGGCGTGATCTCTTCTCCCCCCGCCAACTGCTGTGCCACGGCATGAGCGTAGAGATTTTCCGGGAACTGGTACATGAGGAATCCGCAAAACCCGAAGGCTTGGGTGACTGCACCCGGGCGGCGCTGGGGTATATCGCTTTGGCGTTGGATAAGTTGCGTGACTACAATTCAAGGATGACGCGCTGGCATGGCAAGAGAGAAGTGATGGTCAACACATTTGACCGCCACGACTTTGCTTTCAAGTGGTCTTATGCGGAGATGGCGCCCCTCGTCGTTGGCCTCGGCTACGACTGGGCCTTTGGTCAAGTGGCCAAGTGTATTGGTGAGCTGATCGCGTTGACTTCACCGAAAACGTCAGCCCCTCCAATCTCCGGCCCTTTACTATCAAAACCCGGCCCGGAGGTTGGGAGCAGAAAAACTCCACCGGTGGTAATTTCCTGCGGCTCCGGGGATTCCATGGCCCACATCACGGACGGCATGGTGGATGTTGTCGTGATGGATCCCCCCTACTACGACAACGTCATGTATGGGGAGTTGAGCGATTTCTTCTACGTGTGGCTGAAACGCACCGCCGGGCTCCTCTATCCCGATCTTTTCATGGCCCCCCTCACCGACAAGGAGAACGAGGCGGTGGCCAATCCGGCGCTGCACCGGGGCAAAAAGAGGGCCAAGGCCTTGGCCGGGCGGGATTATCGGATGTGTCTCGAAGGTGGTGGAAATTGAAGGGGGCGTAATCTCCGGGTAAGT
>VXWH01000164.1 GCA_009836025.1 Synechococcus sp. SB0668_bin_13
CGTTCACGGTTACCGATGCGCTCCCCTCCGTGTTGTGGGGCGCATAGCCCGTGCCAGTGTTCACCGTGGCCGTGATCGTCCCGTTCGGCTCGTCCGTATCGTCATCCGTCGTCACGACGGTGAAGCTGGCGGTGCCCAACGGGGTGATGGTCACTGTCTGCAGGCCGGCGCCGCCGCTGGCAAAGTCCCCGCTGTCCGTTACCTCCACTTGTACAGAAATGTCCTCCGTCGGCGCCGGGCTGGCCGTCAGGGTGAACGTGGCCGTGTCCCCCTCCGTCATGGACGACGGGCTGGCCGTGATGCTCACCACCGGGGTGTTCGGCCCCGGATCGTCGTTGTCGTTGATGGTGAGCGTGTGGACGTTGCCGCTCCCCACCCTGTAGCCCGTGCCGGACCCCAGGGTCAGAATCACCGTCTCGTTCGCTTCGTCGTCCGCGTCCTCGGTGATTGTTACCGGGATGGTCACGCTCGCCGTGTTGGCTGGCGCCTGCACGCTGCCGGAGTTCGCAATGCTGAAATCACTGCCCGCCGTCGCCGTGCCGCCCACCGTGTAGCTCAGCGTGATGGCCGACTGCGGCGACGGGGAGAGATTCACCCTCACGTTCTGCGTACCCCCGTCCTCCGCCGCGCTGGAGGCAGCAGAACCGAAGCCGGCCACCGGCGTTTTCGGCCCTGGATTGTCGTTGTCGTTCACGGTGACCGATGCGCTCCTCTCGGTGCTGTGGCGCGTATAGCCCCTGCCCGTGTTCACCGTCGCGGTGATCGTTCCGTTCGGCTCGTCCGTAGTGTCGTCCGTCGTGGCGACGGTGAAGGTGGCCGTGCCCGACGTGCCCACCGTCACCGTGCGGTCGCCGCCCGTGGCGAAGCTGCCGCCCGCCACCGTGACCGCCACGGCAACGTTCCCCGTCGGCGCCGGGCTGGCCGTCAGGGTGAAGGTGGCCGTGCCTCCCTCCGTGATGGACGACGGGCTGCCCCCAATGCTCACGGTGGGCGGCGGATTGTCGTCGTTCAGGATGGTGGCCGTCGCCTCAAGGTTGCCCCCCACCTTCCCCGTCACCCCGGCGGGCAGCGAGGCCGTGTCTATGGCGATGGTAAAGGTCTCATCGCTCTCCGCCGCATCGGTGTTGACGATGTCAATCTCGAATCCTACGTAAGTCTGTTTGGGCGCCGGTATGGTGACGGTGCGTACGGCATCCCCCAGGTAGTCCTCCCCCCGCACCGCCGTGCCGTCCGTCAGCGTTAGCGTCACCGGTACGTCCCGCCGCGGCGGCCCCGAAAGCCGCAGAACCGGCTCCAGAGGAGGATTAAACTCGCGTACTGCTAGACTGCTAGAGGTGAACTCAACCGTGAGCGAATCCGGCACGTCGTTGTCCAGCAGCGTGACCTGTCTGTTACCGTACTGTCGGATATTGACCGGGGTGCCGACGATACTCGACGTAGCCGACCCGTGGCCTACTGTCACCACCTCGTCCACCATATCGTTGTCCTCGGTCGCCAAGAGGTAAATTTGAATACCTGGTCTATTATGTGTGGCTATGGGACCGGTGAGCGTCAGCACGCCCGCCGCGTCTAATTTCTGTTTCCTTCTTAATAATCTGCTGTGTGATTCTAACGTGAAGTCCGTACCCAGGGTTGCGCCTGTGAACGTGAACGGTATGGTTATCGTCTCGCCCTGTAGAATCCTCCGGCTGTCTGAATTAATCGATATATACAGTGTCTCGGCTACCGTAGTCGCAAGCGTCCTGCCCTCCAGTATGTTGGACGACGAAACAGAAAGATCAATATTGACCGGAGTATCGTTATCGATCACCCGGATGGTTTGTTTCGTGTGGTCCCTGCTGATGTTGGTCACGACGCTGTAGCCGTCGCCCGGCTCTACCCACACCGGCATGTCGTAATAGAGGCGATTCTGGGAGGGTGTCACGGCGTCGTCGGTGTTCGTGAAGGTGGCTGTTCCCAGCTTGGCGCCAAGGGTCATCGGGACGTCGCTACTCAAGATCATACCGTCCGCACGGCGGGCCCTCACCTTGACCGTGACATCATCCTCCGCACCCCTGTCCAGAAAGAAAACCGCCCTGGCGGGCGAGCCTTCGAACACGGCGGGCAAGCCTTCGAACACCATGCCCTCGTAGAACGCAATGATGCCATGGATGGTGTGGGGATCCGACACGGTGAAGTCCTGGCCAACGCTCCTGGCGCTCGCATCCGAATCCGTTACCGTCACCCTGAAACCCTCGCCGACCTCGGTTCGGCTGTCGCTAAATGCTGTCAGCGTGAAGGTCACCGTGCGGGTCGTGCTGTCCCAGGTTGGGCTGGCATCGTCCAGGCAGACGTCCAAAGCGGGGTCAGCAGTTTTGGAACCACTGCAGTCACTCGATTGAATGCCTCCGGTGCTGCCGGAGGCGCTGATCGAGACGGCGGGCGTGCCGGTCCAGTCGTCGGGGATGTCGGTGACCGTGATGGTCTTGGTCTGGCCTTCCAGGATGGTGGTGGAGGAAAAAACCGGGCTGCTCTGGGCCTGGGCGCCGCCGGCCAACCCCGCCAGCAGGGGCAGGCACAACACCGCCAGGTGGCGGGCGGCATGGCGGAAACCCGCCAGCAGCAGGGCGGCGCCGGACGTTGAACCGTCCAGGGAAGGAGCGGACCGGCAACTTGAAGACTCAGGCCGGGAGGACCGAAGACGGCGCCCCCGCCGCCATGGAGAAACTTTCATGGTTGGATTCATGGCTGGACTCCGAAGCAGACAGTCGTGGGGCCATCCGGCATCCGGCATCCGGCATCCGGCATCCGGCATCCGGCATCCGGCATCCGGCCGGATTGTAGCGTTAGGGCGGATACGCTGCGGGCCTGTTGCCAAATCCATGGGGCAATTGTTGTGTTTGTTTGCATCTCTTACCCCTCCCCCCTTCGCCACTCTGGCGATGGCCTGGACCGAGCTCCCATGAAGACCGGCGCCACTTCCGGTTCCGGCGCGGCGTTGTCCCCTTGCCGTGTTTCCCATGGTCCAGCCTCCTCACCCCTGAAGACAATCTCAATCTGCTGTCCCTGATGGATTAATAATGCTGTTGCGCAAACGATTCATCATTATTCTTAACTCCATGCCCGGCATCCCGACCCCCTCCTGACCTTACCCAAAACTCGGGTTGGTATAGCGTCCTGGAAGACAACCGTCTGTTCTCGAAGCTGTCCTCACCGAAGGTGCGCACCGGTGCCCCTTGGCGGGATCTCTACACCCGCCTGCTTCGGGATGGGAACAGCCAGTCGGGCCCGCTTCCGGCGGTGGGCAGCCAGCGGCGTCGTGCAGCAGGTGGTTGCCGTCCTCGGCGCTGCTGCCCTGGACCATGTGCTCGGCGACGGCGCCCTTGTCCCGGTTCACCAGCACCACCGGGGTTGAAGCAACAATTGGGCAGGGGTACGCGCCCCTTCACTGAACTGACCGCCTAAGGCTGGAGCAGAACAGCGCCTGGGCCGGGCAGTGGTTGGTCGGTGGTGGGCGGCAGGATAAAGCTGAGCTGGTTGCCGGTTTCCGATTTCACGTGGAGGCGCCGGCATCCATCCTCCAGGGGTACGACCTGGGTAATGCGCCCCCGCTTGTTGTGGTTCAGGATCACCTTTGCCCCCACCTGGGTGGAGCCGTCGCTGAGAAACCACACACTGGTGACGTCCCCGTCCAGCCAATGAATCAATACCGTGTTGTCCGTCATCGCGGAGGAGTCCTCCGACAACATCACCATGCAGGACTGGACAACTCCATTGTAGCTGCAGTCCGGTTGATGGGTAGAGGCCTGGGGGGAGGCGGCCAGGGCCGGCCAGAGGATCGTCCCCTTGACCAGGGCCAGGGTTCCCCCCGCAATGACCAGGATAAGCCTGAGTGGCATGTGCCAGTCCTCAATCTCTGCTGCTGCCACCCAGCGCGATCACCAGCCGCAGAATGAAGATGAACAGGTTGATGTAGGTGAGATACATGCTCAGCGCACCGGCCAGATACTGATCATCCCGATAGGTGCGCGGCATGGTGTAGAAATCCAGAAAGGCCGCACCGGTAAAGAGGACCGTACCAAAGCCGGCAATCATCAACTCAAAACCAGTTCCGCCGAACCCCGGCAGGAACAGACCCCCCACCAGTTGAATCACCATGGCAATGAGGAGGCCGATGATGCCCAGGCCCACCACCTGTCCCAGGGCCTGGCCCACGCTGTCGCTCATGCGGCGCCCGTAGACCGAGGCAATCAGAAAGGTGGCGCCCGTGGCCAGGGCGGCAGTGCCGACGCCGCCAATGCCTGCAGTGCTGATGGCCAGGGCCACCAGTCCGCTGAGGGTGAAGCCGGTGAGCAGGCTGTACAGGGTCAGGAGGGGCAGGGCTGTGCTGTTGTTGCCACGGCTGGCCACACCCTGGGCTACGAAGAAGAGCACCAGGTTGCCAATCAAGGCAAGCCAGAACAGGGGCATGAAGGCGGGGGAGCCCACCATGGACAACCCCCCAAACGTGCCCACAGCCGTAAGGATCATGCCACCGCCCACAAAGGGCAGGGCCTTGTTCACAACGTTGGGTCCCACCAGGGCGCTGGCTTGCGCCTCGCGGATGGCGTCTTGAAAATTGCTTTGCGCAGGCATGGGATGTCTAGGAAGCCTCTTCCAATCTTGCCAGAGATTTCAGGGAGGGGAGGATGGTGGTTTTCCCTCCAGTGGGGTTCGGCGTGTTCACTCAGCGGCGGTGCTTTTCAGGGAAGCGGCCTGCCGTGACCAGCGCTTGGCGGTTTTGCCGGTCAAAGCGCCCGTAGGCTTCCACGATGCGCTGCACCAGGGGATGACGGACCACGTCAGCGCCGGTGAGTTCAATCATGGCCACCCCCTCCACCCCTTTGAGGACGGCTTTGGCCTCGTCAATGCCACTGCGCTGATGCCGGGGCAAGTCCGCCTGGGAGGGATCCCCTGTCACCACCATGCGGGAGTTGTCCCCCAGGCGCGTGAGCACCATGCGCATCTGGGCGGGGCTGGTGTTTTGCGCCTCGTCCAGAATGATGAAGGCATCCGAGAGGGTGCGGCCCCGCATGTAGGCCAGGGGCGCCACCTCAATGATCCCTTTCTCCAGCAACGTCCCCGTGCGCTCCTGCCCCAGGAGCATGTGCAGAGCGTCATAGAGGGGGCGGAGGTAGGGATCCACCTTCCGTTGCAGATCCCCCGGCAGGAATCCCAGCCGCTCCCCCGCCTCCACGGCCGGACGGGTGAGGATCAAGCGCTCCACCTTGCGGGCGTTCAGCATCTGCACCGCCAGAATGGTGGCCAGGAAGGTTTTGCCCGTGCCGGCAGGGCCGAGGCCAAAGGTGAGGGCATGACGTTCAATAGCCTCCACGTAGGCCTTCTGCCGCAGGGTGCGGGGACGGAGGAGACGCCCCGTCTGGGAGCGGGCCAGTACGGTATCGCCCAGGCTCTGGTGCTCCTGGCCCCGACCCGTGTCCAGTGCTGTCAGCGCTGTGGTGAGGTCAATTGCGGTGATGGGCTCTCCGGTGCTCCACAGGGGCCTGAGCAGCTCCACCAACCGGGTGGCGCGCCGCACTTGCGAGGGCCTTCCCTGAATCTGCAAGGACAGACCATGGAGAACAAGGTGGGAGCCGGTGGAATCCCCCAGCCGCTTGAGGTTGCATTCGGCTTCCCCAGCCAGGGCGATGGCGGCATCCGGTGAGGGAAGCTGCAGGAGGAAGCGCTCAGCTCCAGGCTCCTGCATGGCAGACCTCAAGACTCGCTGGACCGGGGCGTCTTGACGGGCTGTTCAGGCTTGGGCAGCAGACCACCACGTTGCAGCAGGTGGCGCACCGTTTCCGTGGGCTGGGCCCCCTGTTCCAGTCGCCGTCGAATGGCTTCTGTTTCCAGGCGCGTCTCCTTGTTGCGGGGATTGTAGAAGCCCAGCACCTCCAGGGGACGTCCTTCACGACGCACCGAAGCTTCCATGGCCACCAGGCGAAAACTGGCTTCCTGCTTTTTGCCAAAGCGCTTCAGGCGGAGTTTGATCATGGAGGGTGGTGACGGTGAAACCGGGAGGAGTGGGTTGTTCCCGAGAGAAGGCTATCCTAACCCGCCCTGGGCTGTGTCGAGGAGGAACCGGGGTGCGCACCCGCGGTTCGCACCAGCCAGTGGCCCACGTCGTGGCTCAGAGATCGGCAAACCCCTTGCGTTTGCGGCCTGCCTTGGGGCGGGAGCGTACAGCCATGTCCCCTCCTTTGCCGCGGCCGCCCATCCTGGCCCTGGCCGTCTGCGGCAGGCCGGGGCCACTTCCCAGCCCCGCTTGCGGCAGGCCTGGAAACCCGCCGCCAGGTCCCCCTGGGAAGCCACCGTCGCGGCTCATCTTTTGCATCAAACTGCGCATGCGCTGGAAGTCCGCCAACATCTTGTCCACCTGGGCCGCAGCGTGGCCACTGCCGGTGGCAATGCGGCGACGTCGGCCGGGACTGGCGGCCAACAGATCGGGATCCTTCCGCTCTGCTTCGGTCATGGAGCCAATCATGGCCTCAACACGTTTGACCTGAGCTTCCCCCTGGCGCAACAGGCCGTCGTCAATTCTGGCCATGCCCGGGATCATTTTCATTAAGGACCCCAACGACCCCATGCGCTTGATCAGGCGCATCTGCTGCAGGAAATCCGCAAAATCAAAGCGCGCCTCGATGAGTTTTTTCTGCATCTTTTCCATATCCGCCACCTCCACTTCCCTGGCGGCCTTCTCCACCAGGGTCAGCACGTCTCCCATGCCCAGAATGCGGCTGGCCATGCGTTCAGGATGGAACGGCTGCAGCGCTTCCACCTTCTCGCCGGTGCCAATGAACTTGATGGGCGCCCCGCTCACCTGACGGATGGACAAGGCGGCGCCACCGCGAGAATCCCCGTCCAGCTTGGTGAGCACCGCACCGGTGATGCCCACCTGCCCATGAAAGGCGCGGGTCAGCACAGCCGCCTCCTGGCCAATCATGGCGTCCACCACCAGCAACACTTCATGGGGGTTGGTGGCGGTGCGGATGCGCACCATTTCCGCCATCATCTCCTCATCGATTTGCAGGCGACCGGCGGTGTCCACCAGGACCGCGTCAAAGCCCCCCTCCCTCCCCTTGGTCACACCTGCTGCGGCAATCGTCTCCGGCTGTTCATCTGGCCCAAGGCTGAACACGTCCACGCCAATCTGGCGGCCCAGGGTATGCAGTTGGTCAATGGCCGCAGGGCGGTACACGTCGGCAGCCACCAGCAAGGGCCGTAGGCGCTTCTCCTTGAGGTGGAGCCCCAGCTTGGCTGCCGCCGTGGTCTTCCCGGCCCCTTGCAGGCCTGCCAGAAGAATGATGCTGGGACCTGACGGCGCCTGGTTGAGGGGGACATTGGCCCCACCCATCACCTCCACCAGTGCTTCATGGACCAGCTTGATGAATTGCTGGTCAGGGCTTACCCCGCGAACCACTTCCGCGCCAAGGGCCTGCTCCCGCACCGTGGCCAGAAAGGGTTTCACCACAGACAGGCTCACATCCGCCGCCAGCAGGGCCCGGCGCACGTCCTTGAGAGCCTTCTCGATATTGGTCTCGCTGATTTCAGCCTGGCCCCGCAGGCTCTTGGCGGCGGCCTCAAAGCGCTGGCTGAGTTCTTCAAACATGGAGCAGGTTGGGGCTGGAACTCCAGCCTAGGGTGTGCCGGAGTTGGTGTCTGTGCTTGTATTGTTGGCGAGGATCCCCTGACCCGATGGCGGGTTCAGGGTGGGGAAGGAGAAAACCGCAGCAGTTGCCAACCCTGTTGCCCGCGAATAAAGGTATAGTCATTTCTTATGATTGTTGGACCAAACGAGTTCGTGGTGGCCCCCTCAGTGTTGCGTGTGCTTTCACTGTAATTGACGACAACACGGGCGCTCGTTTGCCTGGGGCTCTGGGCGAGCAGGGACACGTTACCCAGTGTGCTGCGCACCTGCAACTGCTCGCCGCGCTCCCGCAAATCCTGGTGTTGATTCAGCACGTCCTCCACGAGCCCAGGCGCAGCCAACAGCGTCAGTGCAGCCAACGTCTCCTGGCTGGGCTGGGTGCCGGGGCTGTTGTCGAGTACGGCGGACTTGACGTCGAGCCAAGCCCTCAGAAGGGTTTTCACACCCACAAGATCCAGCGTTTCAGCCTCTTGTACCACCTGAATCCGTGGGCGATCAAAAAGGATCGGGGCACGCGCCAGGGGTGGCAGCGCCGGCGGTGGATTGTTGCTGACTGCTGCGTCTGGGGGAGATGACGGAGTTTGTTGTGGTGAATCCGGCGCCCTGCCTGTGGTCAGCCTGGACCAGGGACGCAGGACCAGTAAAACAATGGCGGCGCCCACCACCAGGACGCTTTTCGCGGCAAGGGGAAGGGGCCGCCCCAGCCTGTGGCGTTGCGGCCTTGAGGAAGCGGAATCCACCACCGTGCCGCCTCTTGCGGCGGACATGGAGGCGCTGGAGAACTCGTCTGAACATTGTGGAGAGGGCAGCACCTCCGAGAACCCGGATGATTGGGATCCTGCCGACCGGCGGTTGGCAGGTGGCGTCGGCAAGGGCTCCTGCTCTCGTGTTTGCTGAGGTCGGGGTTCGTGCGTGGCGGACTTGCTGGGGGTAAACAGGTCAAGATCCTTCGTCTGTTTTGCTTTCGTCTCCCCATGTACCCTGCTCTCCGTTGGCCCATGATGCGGTGCCGGTGGAGAATCCCTGTCATTGATGTAGCGCTGAACTTCGGGATCCAGGAAATAAGCGTCTAGATCGACCTTGACGCGAGGGTCGACGTCCCGATAACAGGGCAGGACCTGCTGCTCCAGCCACTGGCTACAGAAGCTGCACAGGCCGAGGAGACTGTCAGACGTGGGTTGATAAGACGCAAGCCACTGACAAAAATGGGGATCCTGGCAGGACCTTACCATGTCCTGGGCTGCATCCGGCTGACCCAGCAGCAACAGCAAACAGGCTTTTTCGGGCTCCAGTCCTTCCGCATCCACGGCCTCCATGGCGGTGAGAGCTGCATCAATGTGGGCAGGCTGGCGGCGCTGAAAGCCAGCCGCGGCTCTGGTGTAGGCCAGCAGGAACGTGGCGGTTGATGCCTTCTGGCTGCTGTAGCCCTCAAAAAGCTCCAACTGCTCATCAATGGCGAGGAGGGGCCGGACCTGCTTGAAAAAATCCTGGAACAGGACGGGGGAGCACTGGTCGTCATCGTTCGCATCCAGACCACCACAGCGGTCAATCAATGCCTTGAGGCTGCTGAGGCCCCGCTGCCGTTCCGTTGCGGTACAGGACTCCTCGCTGAGGAGATCCAGGATGCGGAACGGAGCAATTTTGTTCAGATCATCCTCCAATACTGCTTTGCGCCTGGCCTGTGAGGCACAGCGCCCCAGCACCTGGATGGCGCGCTCCAGCACCTGTGCGGATTGGTCATAGAGGCGCTTTGTCCACATCTGCTGTGAAGTCCGCCGTGCTGCCAAGGCGGCCACCAGCAACAGCTCTGCCTGCTGATGGCCGTGGAATGCTGCCTCCTCTTCCTGCCGGGATAACAACTCCAAGGCCAATTCAAAAGCCTGGGCGTTTTCCTGGGCTTCCAGCAGCAGCAGAAGGGCGGCCATCTCCTGGCCGGGTTCAAGCTCGATCCCCGAAAACCCGCTTTCATGGGGGGGGGCCTCCAACTGCTGTTTCTGGGCCCGGCAGCGCTGGTCATCCATGAGAAAAGCGCCACTGGCCCGAAGAATTTCGGCGCGGGCATCCAGGGTATCCAGAGAGTAACCTTCGGGTGGCGGGTTTCTCAGACGCTCAATGAGCGCCCGCTCAATCTCTGATCTGGTGGCGACTGGCTTGACCCCAAGCAGGCGAAAGTGGTCAAGCGGCAGTTTCATCTGAACATTTCAGTGGAGGCGTGCTTGGGGCGTTACACTGTGGGGCCTTAGTGCATGAATTGTAGGGCAAGAGTTGTTGCGCTCTCTAGCGTTTCCCTTGATTCTTGCCTGTGAAGCTAGGCTCAGGATCCACAGCGTCTTTCGATTGTGCAGAAGCAGGCAACTGAAATGGTTCAGCGACTGGCGGAAACGGCAGAAGGCCAGCAGCGGGAGGCTCGTCAGCAGCCCCATGTCTGCAACCTCTCACAGGATACGGGACTTGCCCTCTACCGGGACATGGTGTTGGGACGCTGCTTCGAGGACAAGTGTGCGGAGATGTACTACCGGGGCAAAATGTTTGGCTTTGTCCATCTTTACAATGGCCAGGAAGCTGTGTCTACAGGTGTGATTCAGGCTCTGCGCCCCAAGCATGACTGGGTCTGCAGCACGTACCGTGACCACGTGCATGCCTTGAGCATGGGTGTGCCTGCGCGGCAAGTGATGGCGGAGCTTTTTGGCAAGGAAGCCGGATGCAGCAAGGGACGCGGTGGCTCCATGCATTTGTTTTCCAAAGAACACCACCTGCTGGGGGGCTACGCGTTTATCGGCGAGGGAATCCCCGTGGCTCTGGGCGCCGCCTTTTCCAGCCGTTATGGTCGCGATGTGCTGGGCAACACCAGCAGCAATGCTGTGACCGCGGCTTTCTTTGGCGATGGCACCTGTAACAACGGGCAGTTCTTTGAGTGCCTCAACATGGCCCAACTCTGGAAGTTGCCCATCCTCTTTGTTGTGGAAAATAACAAGTGGGCCATTGGCATGGCCCATGACCGGGCCACCAGCGATCCGGAGATCTACCGCAAAGCCGCAGCCTTTGGCATGGCGGGCGAGGAAGTGGATGGCATGGACGTGCTGGCTGTGCGCGCAGCGGCCCAGCGCGCCATTGACCGGGCCCGCTCCGGCGAGGGGCCCACATTGCTGGAGTGTCTCACCTATCGCTACCGTGGCCACTCCCTGGCTGATCCGGATGAATTGCGGGATGAGCAGGAGAAAGCCTTCTGGGCGCAACGGGATCCCATTGCTGCCCTGGCGGCCCAACTGATCCGCCATGATCTGGCCAGTCCCGAGGACCTGGACGCCATCAGCAAGGAGGAGGAAACGCGAGTCGTGGATGCCGTGGAATTTGCGCTTGCTGCCCCGGAGCCTCCGCCATCCGACCTCAAGCGCTACATCTGGGCTGAAACCTAGGGAAGGGGGAATGACGGCGTACGGCGCTGCAAACGCTCAGGCTGCCTGGATGAACTGAACAGAGCCAGCCCTAACGGGGGTGCTCGACCATGAGCCCTTGCACCTGCTCTGCGTGGTAGCTGCTGCGGGTCAGGGGCGTGCTGACCACTTGGAGAAACCCCAGAGCTTCACCGTATTCACGAAAGCGGTCAAAGGCTGCTGGCGTGACAAAGCGGGCCACAGGCAGGTGCTTGGGGCCGGGCGACAGGTATTGGCCAATGGTGACAATGTCCACCTGCCGCTGGTGCAGATTCTCCAGCACCGTCAGCACCTCCTCATCCTCCTCCCCCAGCCCCACCATCAGACCGGACTTGGTGTAGGTGCGTGGCCAATGGCGACGCACCTGCTCCAGTAGATGCAGGGAGCGCCCATAGCCCCCTTGCGGACGGACCCGGCGATACAGTCGGGGCACGGTTTCCACGTTGTGGTTCAGCACGTCCGGGGCCGTGGCCATGGTCAGGGCCAGGGCCTTGTGGTTACCACAGAAGTCCGGCACCAGCAGCTCAACGGTGGTGCCGGGGCAACGCTGCCGCACCGCCATGACACAGGCGGCGAACTGTGCGGCCCCTCCATCCGCCAGGTCGTCGCGATTCACGGAGGTGATTACCACGTGCTTCAGGTCCAGGCGCTGAACCGCCTCGGCCAAACGCTGGGGTTCACTGGGATCCAGGGGAGGGGCATGACGGACGAAGTCAATGTCGCAATAGGGGCAGGACCGGGTGCAGTGGGGCCCCATGATCAGAAAGGTGGCTGTCCCCGCTGCAAAGCACTCGCCGATGTTGGGGCAACTGGCCTCCTGGCAGACTGTGTTGAGCTGCAAGTCCGCCAGCAGATGGCTGACCGGGCCAACCCGCTCCTGTAAAGGCGCCTTGACCCGGAGCCATGGGGGTTTGGCGGATGCTGAGGCGCCTGCTGCTGTGGATAAGAGAGAGGATCTCGCCATGGTGATCTGCTAAAGTTGGATTGGATCGGGATGTGGCGCAGTTTGGTAGCGCACGTCGTTCGGGACGACGGGGCCGCAGGTTCGAATCCTGTCATCCCGACTCCACAGTTCTGTCCATGGCATAGCCTCTTGGGGTCATGAGCCAGGAACCCCGGCATTGGGTTCGGCTGTTGCCCACCAACACCAGGGTGAGCATGTCCACCATGTTGCTCTCCAGCGCCCCAAGGCTGGTGAGGGTGATGTGCTCCTCCGGTCTGGCCAGTTGGCGGCAGAGTGCCACCGGTGTGCTGCTGGAACGCCCTGTCAACAGGATTCTCCGGGCTTCTTGCAACTGCCAGACCCGCTCCTGGGAGCGAGGATTGTAGAGGGCCACCACGAAATCTCCCAGAGCAGCGGCATGAAGGCGCTGCTGAATGGTGGCCCAGGGGGTGAGCTTGTCACTCAGGCTGATGACGCAAAAATCATTCATCAAAGGCCCACCGAGCCGGGCGGCTGCCATTTGGAGTGCGGAAATGCCGGGATGCACCGCAAAATCGGGCCGCTCCTGTTCAGGCAGGTCCAGCCAACATGCCAAGGCCAGGCCGGCCAAGCCGTAAATGCCGCTGTCGCCGGAGGAGACGAGGGCCACCCGCTGCCCCTGGCAGGCCATGGCCAGCGCGGTTGCGCAACGCTCCTGCTCCTTGCCCAGGACCCCGTCAAGCCGCAGTTGGTGGGGAGCGCGCAGGGTCTCCAGACGGTCCAGATAAGGTCCATAGCCCACCCACGTGGTGGCTGCGGCCAATGCGGATCGAGCGGCAGGCGTCAGTTGATCCAGCGCACCCGGACCACTGCCCACCAGATCCAGCCCACCCCGGTTGGGGGCCCAGGGAGTGGTTGCCAAGGCAACGGCACAGGTGGCGGCGCCGGATGCCCGTTCTCCATGGGCAACAATTTTGGGCGCCAAAAGCTGGGCGCCGGTTCCGGCAGCACCACCAGCAGCAGCCAGCGCAGCGGCCTCCGCTACACTGGGCGTTCCCACCTGTCTGGCCACCACCGGAGATCCGTTGGGCACAGGAATGGCCGCCAACTGGGCTGCGGTAAACACCTTCAGAGGCCACTGGCGTTGTTGGCACAGGGCCAGCAGACCCGGCTCATCACCCTTGCGATCCAGGCTGGCCACTCCCGCCACGGCGGCGGCGGCAAGATGGACTGACGCCAGACTCTTCTCCACAACAGCCTCCAGCACCGCTGGATGGGTGTGGCGCTCACAACCCAGCCCCAGCCAGAGCACCGGTGGATGCCAGTGGGCCGTTGCCCCGGTGGCGGCGCGATGGCCAACATACAGCCAGGTCTCACCAGGCGGCAAAGGGTCTTTTGCCGCCTGCAACCGTGCCGCTGCAGCCGTGGTGCGCCAGGACGTGGAGCCGCTCTCCTGCACCAAAGCCATGCGTTGTCCCTGAGCAAAGGCTTTCACCAGCCCATCCCAGTCCCCCGGTCCCCGTTGCCAGCCCAGGCTGGACCCGAAGCAATCCAGAGCCAACTGCCCCGAACCACTGCTGTAGCCGCTGCGCCACACCCGGCCACCGCGGAACGCTGCCATGGCCGCTGCCAACTGGTCCCCCTGCCGTCCATGGCTTCCCAGGAGGGGGATCAGGTGACAGCCGCTGCCATCCAGAAGCAACACGGCCGGATCCCGATGTTTGTCCTGAAGCAGGGGGGCAATGCTGCGGATCAGGGCGCCGCTGGCCATGGCAGCCACCAGGAGTCGCAACTGGAACCAGCGGGTGGCCAGAAAATGGGCCAGGCCTTGGGAGAACCCAGTAACGTCAAGCCCGGTTGTGGGGGCAGCAAGGGCAGTGGGGGCAGCCACCTCATCCAGGAAACCGCCAGCCTGTAACTCCAGAAGAGGCCCCAGACCATGCTGGTGAATGGTCACCCCGAGACGAACCTGGGTCAGCCTGGAAGACGGCATGGGGAACGGCGCAGGGCAGCAGGTTCGAGCAGATCCAGCAGAGGTGGCGTTTCTACGGCATTGAGGGATTGAACCTTTGTAACTGTCATGGGGATTGGACTGAGCGTAAAAGCCTATAGTCGCTCCATCGGTCCCCTTTACAGGGCGTGACTTGCCAATGGTGAAGCAGGCTTTTCAGTTCTCTTGACTGTGAGTTGTCTGGTCTGCTTCTTAACCGTGGTGGTGGCCGTCACCATTTCCTCATGTAGGAATGGTTTGGTCGGCATCCGTCGGCCTCTCCCGCGAACCCCATCTCAGGGAACGTCTCAATGACCATCAGCCCACCGGAGCGTGGCACAAAAAGCAAGGTCAGTGTTGACAGAGACACCGTGCCCATCGATTTTGATGTGCTCGGTCAACCTGGTCACTTTGACCGTGCATTGAAAAAAGGCCCCCGGACCACAACCTGGGTCTGGAACCTGCATTCTCGTGCCCACGACTTCGACAGTCACACGAGCGACCTGGAAGACATCTCCCGCAAGATCTTCAGCGCTCATTTTGGCCACTTGGCCGTTGTCTTCATCTGGCTGAGCGGCGCCTTTTATCACGGCGCCCGCTTCTCCAATTACTCTGGCTGGCTTGCCGATCCCACCAACGTCAAGCCCTCAGCCCAGGTGGTCTGGCCCATCTTTGGCCAGGAAATCCTCAATGGCGATGTTGGCGCCGGCTTCCACGGCATCCAGATCACGTCTGGCCTGTTCCAAATGTGGAGGGCAGAAGGCTTCACCCATGAATATGAACTTCTGGTGACAGCCATTGGTGGTTTGGTGGCGGCTGGCTTGATGCTCACCGCTGGCGCATTCCACTACCACAAGGCAGCGCCAAAGCTGGAGTGGTTCCAGAACGCGGAGTCCATGCTCAATCACCACCTGGCCGGCCTCATTGGCCTGGGGTCCCTGGGCTGGGCTGGGCATGTGATCCATGTCTCTCTGCCTGTCAACCAGGTGCTGGACGCCATTGACGCGGGCGAGCCCCTCACCATCAGTGGCCAGACCATTGCCACCGTGGCTGACATGCCACCGGCCCAGGTCTTTATCGACCAAGGCGTGATGGGGCAGATGTTCCCCGGGTTCAATGCGGGATTGGCGCCGTTCTTTAGTGGCAACTGGGCTGCCTACAGCGACTTCCTCACCTTCAAGGGAGGGGTCAACCCGGTGACCGGTGGCCTGTGGATGACGGATATTGCCCATCACCATGTGGCCCTTGCCGTGATGTTCATCATCGCCGGTCACATGTACCGGACCAATTTCGGCATTGGTCACTCCATCAAGGAAATCCTGGAAGCTCATAAGGGTGACCCCCTGCTGTTCCCGGCCTCCCGTGGTCATGATGGGCTGTATGAGTTCATGACCAAGTCCTGGCACGCTCAGTTGGCGGTCAACCTGGCTCTGACGGGCTCCATCAGCATCGTTGCGGCGCACCACATGTACTCCATGCCGCCGTATCCGTATCTTGCAACGGATTACGCAACGCAGTTGTCCCTGTTCACGCACCACATGTGGATTGGCGGCTTCCTGGTGGTGGGCGCGGGCGCCCATGCCGCAATTGCCATGGTGCGGGACTATGACCCAGCCCAGAATATGGACAATGTCCTGGATCGTGTGCTGAAGGCGCGGGACGCCTTGATCAGTCACCTGAACTGGGTATGCATCTGGCTGGGCTTCCACAGCTTTGGGCTCTATGTCCACAACGACACCATGCGCGCTTGGGGTCGTCCCCAGGACATGTTCAGCGATACAGGCATCCAGTTGCAGCCCATCTTTGCCCAGTGGGTACAGCAGGTTAACTCTTCTCTCAATGTGGCGGCTACCGCACCCAACGCCCTTTCCGGCGTCAGCGAGGTGTTCAACGGCTCCATGGTGGCTGTTGGCGGCAAGGTGGCTGTGGCTCCCATTCCCTTGGGCACGGCGGATTTCCTGGTTCACCACATCCATGCCTTCACCATCCATGTGACGGTATTGATCCTGCTGAAAGGCGTTCTTTTTGCGCGCAACTCCCGCTTGATTCCCGACAAGGCCAACCTGGGCTTTGCCTTCCCCTGTGACGGCCCCGGCCGTGGAGGCACCTGCCAGGTGTCCGCTTGGGACCATGTGTTCCTGGGCTTGTTCTGGATGTACAACTCCATCTCCATCGTGATCTTCCACTTCAGTTGGAAGATGCAGAGCGATGTGTGGGGCTCCGTGCTTCCCGACGGCACTGTGCAGAACATCACCAATGGCAACTTTGCCCAGAGCGCCATCACCATCAATGGCTGGTTGCGTGACTTCCTTTGGGCGCAAGCCACCCAGGTGCTGAACAGTTACGGCTCCGCCAGCAGTGCCTATGGCTTGATGTTCCTGGCATCCCACTTTGTCTGGGCCTTCAGCTTGATGTTCCTGTTCAGTGGCCGCGGCTACTGGCAAGAACTGATCGAGTCCATTGTCTGGGCCCACAACAAGCTCAAGGTGGCTCCATCCATCCAGCCCCGCGCCTTGAGCATCACCCAAGGCCGAGCCGTGGGTGTTGCCCATTATCTCCTGGGTGGTATCGGCACCACTTGGGCCTTCTTCCTCGCCCGCAGTCTTGCGGTCGGCTGACCTTCCTCCTCGACCTTACCAATGGCAACGAAATTTCCTTCGTTTAGCCAGGGTCTGGCGCAGGACCCGACGACCCGTCGCATCTGGTACGGGATCGCCACGGCTCACGACTTCGAGAGCCACGACGGAATGACCGAAGAGCGTCTCTACGAGAAGCTCTTCGCCACCCATTTCGGTCACTTGGCCATTATTGGCCTCTGGGTTTCGGGCAACCTGTTCCATGTCGCCTGGCAAGGCAACTTCGAGCAGTGGGTCGCTGATCCGCTGCATGTGCGTCCCATCGCCCACGCGATCTGGGACCCTCAATTTGGCCAGGGAGCCATCGACGCCTTCACCCAGGCCGGTGCCTCCTCCCCTGTTGACATCGCCTATTCCGGTGTTTACCACTGGTGGTACACCATCGGTATGCGCACCAACCTGGAGCTCTACCAGGGATCCCTATTCATGCTGATCCTCTCGGCTTGGGCCCTGTTTGCAGGTTGGCTCCATCTACAGCCCAAGTTCCGGCCTTCACTGGCTTGGTTCAAGAACGCTGAAGCCCGGCTGAATCACCACTTGGCGGTTCTCTTCGGCTTCAGTTCCATCGCCTGGACCGGTCACCTGGTGCATGTGGCCATTCCCGAGGCCAGAGGGCAACACGTTGGCTGGGATAACTTCCTTTCCACCTTGCCTCACCCGGCCGGTTTGGGACCATTCTTCACCGGCAACTGGGGCGTCTACGCCCAGGATCCGGACACCTTGGGTCAGGTCTTCGGCACCTCTGAAGGGGCTGGCACCGCCATCCTCACCTTCCTTGGCGGATTCCATCCCCAGACAGAGTCCCTCTGGCTGACGGACATTGCCCATCACCATTTGGCCATTGGGGTGATCTTCGTGATCGCTGGCCACATGTACCGCACCAACTTCGGGATCGGCCACTCCATCAAGGAAATCCTGGAGGCCCACAATCCTCCTTCGGGCACACCGGGGGACCTGGGTGCAGGTCACAAGGGCATTTTTGAGACCCTGAACAACTCTCTGCACATGGAGTTGGGTCTTGCCCTGGCTGGCTTGGGGGTCATCACCAGTCTGGTGGCGCAGCACATGTATGCCATGCCGTCCTATGCCTTCATTGCCAGGGACTACACAACACAGGCTGCCCTCTATACGCACCACCAGTACATTGCCATCTTCCTGATGTGCGGCGCCTTTGCCCACGGCGCCATCTTCTTCGTACGGGACTACGATCCGGCTGCCAATAAGAACAATGTTCTAGCCCGGATGCTGGAGCATAAGGAGGCTTTGATCAGCCACCTGAGTTGGGCGTCTCTATTCCTGGGCTTCCACACCCTGGGTCTTTACGTCCACAATGACGTGGTGGTGGCTTTTGGCACGCCGGAGAAGCAGATTCTGGTGGAACCGGTCTTCGCCCAGTTCATCCAGGCCTCCCATGGCAAGGTTATGTACGGCTTTGACGTGCTCTTGGCGAATGCCAACAGTGCCGCCACCATGGCAAGCCAGAACATTCCTGGTCCCCACTACTGGCTGGATGCAATCAACGGCAACACCGATGTGTTCCTGCCCATTGGCCCTGGTGATTTTCTGGTTCACCACGCCATTGCCCTGGGTCTGCACACCACCACGCTGATCCTGG
>VXWH01000064.1 GCA_009836025.1 Synechococcus sp. SB0668_bin_13
GGTGGGCTTGGCGCCGGGATGCGGGGGGGTATGGGCTGGCGCCACCTGCCAGTGGTGGAACTCATGCCCCACCATCTGCTCATGGGGGCGCACCACGGGACTGGAGCCACAGGCCAATGCCCTGCGGTAACCCAACTGGAAGGCGCCACGGCAGGCGGCGCCGGGGAGAATGCCCGCCATGGGCCAGGGCCTGTTGTCTGGATCATGGAGGGTGCGCAGCAGCAGCAACATCCCGCCGCACTCGGCATAGATGGGCAGGCCACGGCCATGGGCCGCCTGCAGTGCCCGCAGGCTGCGGGTGGCCTGGGCAAGGGTGGCGCCGTGGAGCTCGGGATAGCCTCCTGGCAACACCAACGCCGCTGTCCCCTCAGGCAGGGGTTGATCCGCCAGCGGCGACCAGCCTTGGGTTCGCGCCCCCCAATGCTCCAGCCACTCCCGCTGTTCGGGATAAAGGAAACAGAACGCCTGGTCCTGGGCAATGGCCAGCAAGGGACCGGGCGCTCCGGATGACCTGGGCCGAGGGGGGGCGTCCGTGGGGCTGGTGGCCAGGAAGGGGGATGGTCCAGGGGCGCCGCGGCTGGCTTGCAGGCGGGGCAGGAGACGGCTCACGTCAAGCTGTCGCTCCGCCAGGTCCGCCAACTGCTGGCGGCGGCCTTGAAAGTGGTGGATTTCCGCTGGCGGCAGGAGCCCCAGGTGGCGCGAGGGCAGCGCCATGGCTCCGCAACGGGGCAGGCAACCCAATACCGGCAGACCCGTCGGCTCCAGGGCCGCCGTCAGCAATTGCTGGTGCCGTAGGCTGCCCACGCCATTGAGCACCACGCCACACCACGGCAACTCGGAAGCCTGCTCCCGGAAGCCCGCCACCAGGGCGCGGATGGAGGCTCCCTGACGGGCGGCATCCACAACAAACAGCAGGGGAAGGCTCAGCAGACGGGCCAGGAGGGCGGTGCTGCCCTCCTGGCTGGGGCCGAGGCCGTCATACAGGCCCATGACCCCCTCCACCAGGCAGGCGTCCGTGGTGCGCCCCCAGTGGTGGAACGCCGCCCGTAGCCATGGTTCCCCACAGAGGAGGGGATCCAGATTGCGGCAGGGGCGGCCGCTAAGCGCCCCCAGCAGTTGGGAATCCAGGTAGTCCGGCCCCACTTTGAAAGTCTGCACGGTGAGCCCCCGCTGGCGCAGGGCTGCCGTCAGGCAGAGGCTCAGCAGGGTTTTGCCGGAGCCGCTCCGGGGTGCAGCGATGATGAGGCCCAAGAAGCGAGCGCGGTGGTCAGGCTTGGCTGGCCGCCGCCGCCAGCATCCAGTCCGCCAGTTGGGCCGTGGTGGCCAGCAGGGGATTGGTGGTGTCGTGGCCGCCGGCCAGGACACGGGTTTCCTGCACCTCCAGAGACCCCTCAATCAGCGGGACGATTTCTTCCACCAGATCCCGGGAGGAGATGTCTCCCCCCTCCAGCCTCATGCAGCCACTGGCTTCTCCGCAGAGCACCACGCAGAGCTCCCGCCTGCCGGGGGGCCTGCACAGCAGCCGCAGACCCAGAATGGAGCCGGCATGGGGTTTGGGGAAGCCCACGGGAACCGACACCAGGCGCAGATCCACCATGACCCCGTCCGGTCGCTGGAAGCGGTAGACGCTGCTGTCCCGTTGCCGGTGGCCTGTCTGAAGCGACCACTGGAGACGACTGGCGATCCAGGCGGCCAGCAGCAGGCCTTGGCACAACTGGTCCCCCTCCACGTCAATATCCACCTGCGCCACATGGCTGAGGGCGGCGCGCCGGTCCTGGGCGTCAAAGGCCATGGCCAGGGATTCGCGCCAGCCCCCGAGGCGGTACCAGTTCAGATCGGAGACCGCCTGACCGGCGGCAATGCGCTGGGCCAGAATTCCGAGGGAAGGCTCGGTTTCTCCCAGGGCGGTATCCACAATCAGCCGTCGCGGCGCCGTCGCCAGCCGCTCAAAGATGTCCGTGTGCTCCCCGAGGGCCCCTTCCCAG
Source organism: Synechococcus sp. SB0668_bin_13 (assembly GCA_009836025.1). Classification (GTDB taxonomy): domain Bacteria; phylum Cyanobacteriota; class Cyanobacteriia; order PCC-6307; family Cyanobiaceae; genus Synechococcus_B. The sequence goes on from VXWH01000064.1 coordinate 1,986, forward strand.
AGCACCCAGCAGGGCAATTGACCGGGGATCAACCGGGGCAGCAGGTCCAGTTCCGCGGCAATGGACGCCGCACCGCCACGGAGCACCAGTACGTCCCCACACACACTGCCACCCGCACGATTCTCCTCCGGCAGGGAGCAATAGGCGGCCACCAGGGCATCCAGGGATTGCTCCCCGTCAATGGTGGGGGCCAGGGTGATCATGCGGTGGGGCTGGAGTTCGCTGATGCTGCCTTCAATGGCCTGGCCCCGCAGATCGTCGTAGGCCCCGTTCTCCCCGGGTTGGCTGGCCAGCGCCTGGGCCAGGGTGCTGGAGAGGGGCGCGGTGGCGGGGGGGAGGCCATAGGCGCCAGTGGCGCGACGGGCCGCATCCACCAGACAAGGGCGCTGCATTCCCATGACCGCATCCTGCAGCAGGCCAAGGCGGGACAGGTGCTGCTCCAGCCAGGCCGGCTCCCACACCACCAGGGTAAACGTGGCAGAACCGTTGTAGCCCTCTTCCGGGTGCTCCCAAAGCTGCTTCAGGTGGTCGATCACCGCATGGGGCGGCAGCTTGAGGGGGGCTTGCAGGGTGAATTGGGGAACCATGGCAAAGCGGGGCGAGGCTGAGGGGAGGGGCGTGGGAATCAGGGGCGGCGCCAGAGCAGACCGTCACGGGCCAGCAACTCGTCCGACTCCGCCGGTCCCCAGGTGCCGGCCTCGTAGGGGTGGACGGGGAAGCGCTCCGGGGACTGCTTGAGCCCCTCCAGGATGGGGGTGTAGAGCCGCCAGGCGGCTTCCACCTCGTCACTGCGGGTGAAAAGGGTGGGATCCCCCAGCATGGCGTCCGCCAGCAGCCGCACATAGCCCTCGTCGGAGGGCTCCCCGAAGGACTCGTCGTAGGAGAAGTTCATGGAGATGGGACGGCTGCGCATCCCGGAGCCCGGGGCCTTCACCTCGAAGCGGAACGTGGCGCCTTCGTTGGGCTGGATGCGAATCACGAACTGGTTGGCGCTCACCCCGCCAGCGGCGGCATCAAAAAGGCGCACCGGGGCATCCCGGAAGCTGAGGGCCACCTCACTGAGGCGTTTGGCCAGATGTTTACCGGTGCGCAGGTAGAAGGGCACCCCTTGCCACCGCCAGTTGTCAATGAACAGCTTGACGGCCACGTAGGTTTCCGTGGTGCTGTTGGGGTCCACGCCGGGTTCATGGCGGTAGCTGGCCATGGGGCGCTCTGCTGTGCCGCCGCTGCCGTACTGACCGCGCACACAACAGGTCCAGGGTTGCTCCGGGCTGGCCAGGTGGGCCGCTTGCAGCACCTTGGCCTTCTCGTTGCGGATGGATTCCGGTTCAAAGCGCCCCGGTGGCTCCATGGCGGTGAGGGCCAGCATCTGGGTCAGATGGTTCTGCACCATGTCCTTCAAGGCGCCGGACTGCTCGTAGTAACTGGCCCGTTGCTCCACACCCACGGTTTCTGCGGCAGTGATCTGCACACTGCTGATGTGGTTCCGGTTCCAGAGGGGCTCGAAGATGGAGTTGGCGAAGCGCAACACCATGATGTTCTGGACCGTCTCCTTGCCCAGGTAGTGGTCAATCCGAAAGACCTGGTTCTCCTGGCCGCAGCTTTTGACCACCCGGTTAAGCTGCTGGGCGCTGGCGTAGTCCGTGCCGAAGGGCTTTTCAATCACCAGGCGGCTGCGCTGCCAATCCGTCAGCAGTCCTGCTCCCGCCAGGGCCCGGGCGCCGGAGCCGTAATAGGCAGGGGAGACGGAGAGATAAAACGTGCGCTCACCCCGGGTGGCCCGCTGGCGATCCACCTGCTCCAGCCGCTGCGCCAGCCGCGCCAGGTGGTCCGGCTGCTGCAGATCCACGGGTTCGTAAAAGAGCCCCTGGCTGAACTGCTCCCAGGCCTGGGGATGGGCGGCGACGGTGGGCTGGAGCCGCTCCGCCATGGTCCGGCGGAACACCTCGTCGTTCCAGGGGCGCCGGGCACAACCCAGCACCGCAAATTCACTGGAGAGGCGCCGCTGGAGGAACAACTCGAACAGGGCGGGGATCAACTTGCGGTGCGTCAAATCACCGGACGCACCGAAGATGATCAGGCATTGGGGGGGAATCACCCGCTCCTGGCGCAGGCCAACGCGCAGGGGATTGGTCAAGGTGGCGGCCATGAAGGCGTTGGAGCCGTCTATCTGCCCTTCTTTAGCCACAACGGCGGCGTCTGGGGGGCATGGAGGATGCCTCAGTAGGTTTCCACATGCCAACGGCCGGCTTTTTTCAACTGGGGACGCAGGGTTTTCCAATCCAGACCGCGGGCGGCGGCAGCGGCGGCCATGGCCTCGTCAATGCCCGGCTCCATGCCCCGCAGACCGCACATGTACAGGTGGGTGGCGTCCAGATTGATCAGGTTGAAGATCTCGTCGGCATATTCAGCCACCCGATGCTGAATATACATGCGGCCCCCCTCGCCGTTCTTCTGCTCCCGGCTGATGGCCTTGGTGTAGCGGAAGTTCTCCGGGTAGGCGCTCAGGTAGCTCTGGAACTCCTCCTCATAGAGCAGGTTGGGGGTGGTGGGGACGCCCATGAACAGCCAGGCCTTGCCGCGGAAGGCGTAGTCGGGATTCCTGGCCCGCTCACCGGGATCAAACATGCGGCGCAGATAGGCCCGCATGGGGGCAATGCCGGTGCCGGTGGCCAGCATGATCACGTTGGCCTCTTCATCCGCTGGCAGGAGCATTTCCTTGCCCACAGGACCGGTGATCTTCACCGGGGCGCCAGGGGCAATGTCGCAGAGGAACGTGGAGCAGACGCCGTTGATGAGTTCCCCGTCCTTCTCGTATTGGAGTTGACGGACGCAGAGGGAGACCGTATTGCCGGCCAGGTTGTCCCCATGGCGGGTGCTGGCAATGGAATAGAGGCGGATTTTGTGGGGCTTGCCGTTGTCCGCCAGGCCGTCGGGGATGATGCCGATGGACTGACCCTCCACGTAGCGCAGGTCGCCGCCGGAGAGATCCATGGTGACGTGGTTCACCCGGCCGATGGCCCCCTCCTTGAGCAGGCTGTCGTTGCTGATCACCGTGCCCACGAAGGGGGCCTTGGGCTTGTACAGGTTGACGGGCACGTCCGCGTGGGCGGCCTTGGCGGGCGCCTTCCTGGCCGGCTGGGCGGGCGCAGGAGCGCCGTTGCTGCTTGCCGGGCTTGGCTCGGGGGTGGCTGCAGTGCTGGTCAGGCCATTGGAGACCCGGAGAATTCTGGCCCCGGAGCGCAGCAGCCGACCATAGGTAGACTGCAACTGACTGAGGGGGACCACAAAACGACGGATGCCGGCGGTGGGGATGGAGGATCCGGAAAAGTCCTGGATGGTGATGGTCATCATCTGGCTGGGGCCAGAACTGGCAGCGGACAGCACATGCATGGCAGATGGTTGAGAACTGATCCCCGCTGGCAGACGGGGCGGGATGCTGGCTTTAAGGGCGCCGGGGCCGAGTCTAGACACCAGCCTAGATCTTCCCCGGCCATCAGGCTATCCTTCCGTCAGCAGTGGAGGGGGCAGGAGTGCAATGCCCCACCCCACTGACCTTGAGCCTTGAGCCGCCTCGTGACATCTGAAACAGCCGCCGACTGCTCCATTGGCGGGCTGCACTCCAGGATTCACCGGTGCGCTGACGCCATCAAGCCCAGGAGGACCAAGTGGCGGCAATCGTGGGCAGCAGCCCCCAAGAACAAGTGCCATGTGGTACCCATTCAACACCTTTGGCCCTGCGTTCAACCACCCCTCTTTTCGCGGTCCCGCTCCAGAAGATAATCCTTCATCTTCTGACGTTGAAGTCTCCTCTCCTCCCTCGTAGTCCCAAGACCCCAAAGCCACTGCAAGAGATACCAATACCCGAACGCAAGAAACCCCACCAAATAGCCCCAAAGATAGCCCCAAAGATAGCCCCAAAGATAGCCCCAAAGATAGCCCCAAAGATAGTCAAGAGACTCCAGGCTGAAGCCGTTCTCCAGCGTGCCAAGAAACCTCACTAAATCGACAATAGAGCACTGGATATATTTCGCGTCCGTCCATATAATGGAATAACCGCACTCGAACATCAGGACTATTGCGGTAACGAAGAACATAAGCACTAGGAGAGTCAACGAGTAGCACAACCATCGCCCATTCAGATACAACTTTTTACTCCACCAGCCTCTTTCGAACACAAGCTCACCCATGATGGTAGTCCATATCATCGGCAGTGAACTGAGGAAGCCAAATATCGCCAGACCAGTCAAGAGGCGTCCAGTCTGCCCGTCTGCTCCTGGGCCTTCTGAGAAGAACCAATAGAGCAACAGCAAAGTAAGGAGGGAGGCAGCAACACGGGGAACCATTCTCAAGAATGGGCGGTGGGCTTGAGCCATGGGATTCACTTCGGTCTTAGAGTTTCTTCCCATCGCCATGGTCCGACGGACAGCCAGCCTCCGACCGTCACTGTCGTAAAATCCCCCTCTTCGTGCCAGTCGCATAGGTCTCGGAACATCCACCTCTTTGGTGATTCCTGACCGCCGTTTCCTACTCATGGTCGGCTACTCGGTGGTGGTGCTTGAAGGGAGCGAGATTCCCCATGACTGATTCAAGTATACCCATCAAGGGGTAACTGTACCGACCCTGCCTAATCTGGAGCAGTGGCAGGCCATGAGGCAACAGCAGCGCCGCCAATGGACGGAGGAATACCGACGACCCCCACTGAGCACCTGTTGATCCTGGAGACCATGGGCGTCACTGAGCACGCCGGCCAGATGATGGACGAGATGCTGGCACAGGTCACGTGGAGTGACGGCGGCGGGCGCTTCCTCAAGGCCATTCGCCGTGAATCGACATTGAGCCAACGGAATGGCTGCTGAGCGAGGCGGTGGACAAGCGGGGCTGCATAGGGGCTATGCTGGAACTCCACGCCGCACCACTGCCCGACCTGGTGATTGACGGGACGGGGATCTGAGCCTAGGATCCAAGCCATGGCTGGGCTGAGCTGGATCTTGCGTCGCGCCGGTTGGCTTCTCGTTGCTGCGCTGCTGGCGGGCTGCAGCACCAGCCCCATGGGTCGGCAGCAGTTCATGCTGGTGTCTCCGGGTGCCGCCATCTCCATGGCGCAAACCGCCTATATGGACACCGTGCGGCAGTTTGCCCATCGCGGGAAGCTGATGAACGATCCGCTGCTGGGGGAGCGCATGGCGCGGATCACGGGTCGGTTGGTGGCTGTGGCCGTGCAGGAGTATCCCCACACAGCCGGTTGGGAGTGGAGCGTAGCCCTGGTGGATGATGCCAGCGTCATCAATGCCTGGGCCATGGCGGGGGGACGCATGGCTGTTTTTCGGGGACTTATCGAGAAGCTGCGTCTCAGCGACGATGAAATCGCCCACATCATGGGCCATGAAATTGCCCACGCCGTTGCCAACCACCAAGCGGAACAAATGTCCATGGCGATGGCGCACGGTCTGGCGATCTCCGTGGTGAGGGAGAACACGGAGGAGGATTCCCTAGCCGCGCCGATTGCCAACACCGTGGCCACCGTCGCCCTCACCCTCCCCAACAGCCGCAGCAGCGAAGAGGAGGCGGACAGGCTGGGCATGAGGATTGCCACCAAGGCCGGCTACGATCCACAGGCGGTGGTGACCCTGTGGCAGAAGATGGCCCAACACAGCGGACCAAGGCCACCGGAATTCCTCAGCACCCATCCCGATCCCGCCAGTCGCATGACGATGCTGTCCGCTTTGGTGGACGATGTTCGGCGCCTTCAGCCCGCTGTACCGCCGCTGCCCTACAGGGTGCGAATTTATAGCGCCAAGTGAGGGCCGTGGCCACGCCTGTCAGGTGGACCTGAATGCTGTGCATCTGGCGGGATCCGGTGAACCCCTCAAATGTCTGTGCCCCAGGGAACTCCTGAACAAGAGGGACGGTACCCGGCAGCACCTGTCATGCATGACCTGACCAAGTTAAAAAGTGCCCACTCGCGGCAAGCAGGAGGATCCTGTTCAAACCTGTTGCGAGCCCATGGCCGAAATCCGCAGTACCGGCGGCGCCACCAGCGAGACATCCTACGATTCAGCCTTGGAGAACCTGCTGAACGAACGCGGCAAGCTCCTTCAACCGCGGGTCATTTGTAACGGTCAGCTACGCAACCAGGGCGCCGGACACCCTGACTTTGGACTCCATAGCAGCAACCAATGCAGCCAAGATACTCCAAAAACCGGTCAGGGAGCAATTCCTGAACGCGGCGTCATCGAGGTAGAATCACTCGGAGACAACAGTTGGCAGACGGAACAGGGAAATCAGCCAACGAGGTATCTCAATCAGTATGGACTGGTTCTCGTCACCAACTATCGAGAGTTTCGCCTGATTGGGAAGGATGATAACAGCAAGCCAGTGGAACGGGAGTATTTCAGGCTCGCAGACGACGAGCCAGCTTTCTGGTCAGGCATTGCCAACAGCAAGAGGGCCAGAACCCCAAGCCTTCGACCCCCCATGGCGCTGTGGCAAGGAACACTGCTTCTTACACTCTTTCAGGGAAGAAGCAGCGGATCGTCAGCGGAACCGAATGGTTTCGAATTCGTTGCCCTGAACTTCGTACTCCCGATAGCTGCCGGATGCCTCGCCAGGGCCGACAAGCTCCACGTTGGTGGCGCCCACGTAGTCCACCTCGCCGCCAGCCGCGAGGATCTCCAGCGCCTTACCCAGTTCGCCGGGCAGAATCCTTTCCCCTGGCGCATTGGCCACCGCCACCATGTTGGCGGCCACCGCCTCTGATGTGGCCTCGCCACCCTTCTGCATGGCCAGGGCCATGAGGGCTGCCGCATCGTAGCTTTCTCCAGTGAAGGCGCTTTGCCCATCCCCACCGTCAGCGATGGAAATCTTCTTGAACGCATCTGCGCCTTCGCCTTCACTGCCCGGGACCGTCCCGAAAGAGCCGGTCAAGTCGTTGCCATCGGCCTTGATGGCATCCAGGAACGGCTGGGCGTACATGGCGTCCGCCAACCCGAAGGTGTCAAAGGCGCCGTTGTCGAGAGCGGCGCGAATAATGCCAATGCCGCCCTGATCGGCGTAGCCCAGCACCACCAGCAGATCGCTGCCTGCCTCTGCCAGCTCGGCCACCTCGGCGGTGTAATCCGCCTTGCCGTCCTCATGGGCTGTGTTGATGGTGACCGTTCCACCCAGTTCTTCAAAGCTCTCTTGCAAGCTCTCACTCAGGCCCTTGCCGTAGTCGTTCTTGGTGTAGGTAATAGCAATGGCGTCGTAGCCACGGTCCTTGATTACCTGTGCCAGCACCTTCCCTTGGCGGGCATCAGAAGGGGATGTGCGGAAGAACAGACCGTCGTCGTCAATGGTGGAGAGGGCCGGAGACGTGGCGGAGGGGGAGACCAGGGCAATGCCTTTGGGAACGGCCACGTTGTTGGCCACGGCGATGGTGACGCCGGAGCAATCCGCACCGAGAATGGCGGCCACGTTGTCTGAGGTGACCAGGCGCTCCGCTGCTGCCGCGGCGGCGCCGGCATCAACGCAGGTGGAATCAGCCCGCACGGATTCTATGGTTTTACCGCCCAGGAACCGGCCACTGTCTGAAACCTCCTGAAAAGCCAGTTCAGCACTGTCGGCCATGGGGGGGGTGAGGGATTCAATCGGTCCGGTAAAGCCGAAAAGCACACCGATCTTGACGGCCTCGTCGGTCTGAGCCAGGCCAGGGGTCGTCGCAGCATACAGGCTCAGGGCCATGAGGCCGGAACCCAGAGCCGAAGTGAATTGGGGCGTGACAGAGATCGGATGCGGACGCATTTCTAAAACCGGAACAGATCCCATCCTAATCCCGATCCTGTTTTCAGGAACATGGTGCCCTTGCTTGTTATTGTGTTGCTCCGGTAGCGGTCACTGGCGGGCAGTGGGCGCACGTGGCGATAGGCTGAGGCGGGGCCGCGAGTCAAGGATGAGCACCATTGTCAAGCGGGGTTGCCTGGGCCTGCTGTTGGCCCTGGTGCTGATGGCTGGCGCGGCGCTTCCCCCCATCGGCGGCCATGGGTTGGCGGCGGCCGGGCTGGAGCAGCGGGCCCTCTTTCAAGGACGGGTGGACTACACCCTCACCACCCATGATCGCGAGGAGTTCCAGGGGCAGGATCTGGAGAACACCTCCTTTGCCGGCGCCCATGCCCGGGACGCTGATTTCAGCGGCAGCAACCTCCATGGCGCCATCCTCACCAAGGGGGAGTTTCAAGGGGCCCGCTTTGTGGGGGCCAATCTGAGCAACGTGCTGATGGATGCCGCGGATTTCCGCAACACCGACCTGCGTAACGCTGATCTCCGCGAGAGCATCGCCACGGGCGTGCGCTGGGAGGGGGCCCGGATCAGTGGTGCGGATTTCAGTGACGCCCTGCTGGACTTGAGCGCAGCGCGGCAACTCTGTGCCATGGCCGAGGGGATCAATCCTCAAACAGGTGCCTCCACCCGGGACAGCCTGGCTCCCTACTGCTGACCCCACTGGCGCGGGCGGGCGGTGGGGTGGCTATTGGTGCCGTCCGTGGCCGCCAGGGCAACGGGTGTTCAGGGGTACACTTGGGGCATAGTGATTAAGCTGTGCTGAGTCCGCACCCCGATGGCATCCATGACCCCCAACCACGCATTGTTGGCCAAAGTTGAACGCCTGGAAGCGCGACTTGAGCGACTTGAACGCCTGGAGATTTCCCCCGCTGATCTGGAAGAGCACCTTGCGCGTCTGAAGCGCCTGGAGGGGTTCATGGAGTGCATTGAGGGCTACCTGGATCGTCTGGAGCGTTTGAGCGTGCCCCTGTCTCGTCTGGAGGAACGCCTCGACCTGATGGAAGGCCGGCAGCCCGTCAGCAGGACTGTCCGGCCTGCCCGCCTGGTGCAGTCCAGAGTGAAGGTGAAGGCGTTCCTGTCCCACCTTGGGCGATCCCCGTCAACCCCACAGCGCGGCTTCCCCTTCAAGATCGTCCAGAGGTGGTTTCTGCGGCGCCTGGGGAGGGGCTGAGGCGGCGGACTGTTTCCAGTCCGCTATTGTGTTCTGCTGAACGCGGAAGCCACAGTAGTGGCCTCCCTCCTGGATCCAGTGGAACCGCTCCACATGGCAATCCGGGAAGATGCTGCGGTAAAGCTGCAGTTCCTGGCTGCAGATCACGGGAAACTGCTCGGCAATGCGGGCCACAGAGCAGTGGAAGGCCTTCAGTAGCCAACTGCGTCGGTCCTGACACGGCTGATAGTCCGCCACATACCCTTCCCGACGGCGCAGCTCCACGAGGCGCTGCAGACGCTTCTCCAGGGGACAATCTCCCAGCAGCCTGCGGTAGCGCCGGGCCTGGGCCGCGGCCTGTTGGCCAAGGAGAGTCTGCAGTTGCTCGGGCCCAAGGCAGTGGGCCACTGTCTGAAGAAGGCCGCGGGCAAACTCCTCGCTCCCATCCGGGAAATGATCCCGGCCTCGGGCTGTCAGCCGCCAGAGGTTGCTGGGCCTCCCCGGGCCGGTGGTGTTACAGGAGCTTTCCACCAGCCCTTCCTGTTCCAGGCTGCGCAGATGGCGGCGCATCACCTGCACGGAAACCCCCAACTGGCTGGCCATGGAAGTCGCGGTGGCCTGGCCCAGCCGCAACAGGATGGTCAACGCGGCCTCACGGGTCGATGTGACTGGTTCTGACGACATCACACGGGAAGCGGCCACAGGGCCGTGCATATGATTGTAATCTAGTTAGGAAACCAACTGGTTTCGTTACTCTGCTGCCCATGAATTCGGATCAGGACCTTCAGCCCAGCCCCGAGAGCCTGGAGACCGTGCGCAAATTTGCCCAGGCCTACGCCCAGCGCACCGGCACCTACTTCTGCAGTGATCCCGGCGTCACTGCCGTGGTTCTCAAGGGTCTGGCTGCCCACAAAGACCAGCTTGGGGCGCCCCTCTGCCCATGCCGCCACTACGAAAGCAAACCTGCAGAGGCTGCCCAGTCCTTCTGGAACTGCCCCTGTGTGCCCATGCGCGAACGCATGGAATGCCACTGCATGTTGTTTCTCACCGAAGACAACCCCTTCCGCGGTGACAGCCAGGCCATCACCACGGAAACCGTTCAGGCCCTCGCCAACTAACCTTCTCCCATCCCACAATGAGCAGTGCCGCCACCGTAGAGGCCCTTAACAAGACGCCTTACCGCTACGGCTTTGTAACAGACATTGAGACCGAGAAAATCTCCAGGGGCCTGGATGAATCGGTGGTGCGCCTGATTTCCTCCAAGAAGCAGGAGCCGGATTTCATGCGGCAATTTCGCCTCAAGGCCTATGCCCAGTGGCAAACCATGGCGGAGCCCGACTGGGCTGCCCTGAAGTATCCCTCCATTGACTACCAAGACATCGTCTACTACTCGGCTCCCCGTCAAAAGGAACAGAAAGCCAGTCTGGAGGACGTGGATCCTGTTCTTCTGGAAACCTTTGACAAGCTGGGCATTCCCCTCAGTGAACAGAAGCGCCTCAGCAACGTGGCGGTGGATGCGGTGTTTGACAGTGTGTCCATTGCCACCACCTACAAGCAGAAACTGGCGGAACACGGCGTGGTGTTCTGCTCCATGGGGGAAGCTGTCAAGGATCACCCGGAACTGGTGGAACGCTATCTGGGTTCCGTGGTTCCCATTGGGGACAACTTCTTCGCGGCGCTCAATTCCGCAGTGTTCAGCGACGGCTCCTTTGTGTACATTCCCAAAGGGGTGCAGTGCCCCATGGAGCTCTCCACCTACTTCCGCATCAACAGCGATGACGCAGGGCAATTCGAGCGGACCCTGATCATCGCCGAAGAGGGGGCCAGCGTCAGCTACCTGGAAGGATGTACGGCGCCCATGTTTGACACCAACCAGTTGCATGCAGCCGTGGTTGAACTGGTGGCCCTGGATGATGCCTCCATCAAGTACTCCACCGTTCAGAACTGGTATGCTGGCGACGAGAACGGCAAGGGGGGAATCTATAACTTCGTCACCAAGCGGGGGCTGTGCAAGGGCCGGCGCAGCCGCATCAGTTGGACCCAGGTGGAAACAGGTTCAGCCATCACCTGGAAGTATCCAGGCTGTGTTCTCCGGGGCCAGGATTCCGTTGGCGAGTTTTACTCCGTAGCCCTGACCAATCATTACCAGCAGGCGGATACGGGCACCAAGATGGTTCACATTGGCCCTGGCAGCCGCTCCACCATTATCAGCAAAGGCATCAGCAGCGGCCACTCTGTCAACAGTTATCGGGGTCTGGTCAATATGGGTCCCCAAGCCCGGGGAGCCCGCAACTTCAGCCAGTGTGATTCCATGCTCATCGGGGATCAGGCAACAGCCAATACCCACCCCTACATCCAATCTCGCCAACCTGAAGCCACCGTTGAGCACGAGGCCAGCACCTGCCATATTTCCGAGGATCAACTCTTCTACCTGCAGTCTCGCGGCATTGAGCCCGAGGCGGCGGTCTCCATGCTGGTGAGCGGATTTTGTCGCGACGTGTTTAACCAGTTGCCCATGGAGTTTGCCGCTGAGGCCGATAAGCTTCTGGCCCTCAAGCTGGAAGGTTCCGTTGGCTAGGCCCTGCCAGATTTTGTACTTCTCCCACCGATTCCCTGTTCCCGATCCGGCCCTTGACATCCACTGAGACCACCCCCTTCCGTGAAGCCCCTATCCAGCCTGGGGACCTGTTGCTGTCCATTGAGAATCTCCATGCCTGCGTCGAGGAGAACGAGATCTTGCGGGGTGTCTCCCTACAGATTCGCGCCGGTGAAATCCATGCTCTGATGGGGCGTAACGGCAGCGGGAAAAGCACTCTCTCCAAAGTGGTTGCCGGCCACCCTGCCTATACCGTCACTGCCGGCAGCATCCACTACAGAGGCCAGGATCTGCTGGGGCTTGCCCCGGAGGACAGGGCCCGCTCGGGCGTGTTCCTGGGCTTTCAATATCCCGTGGAAATTCCCGGCGTCAGCAATCTGGAATTCCTGCGGGTGAGTTGCAATGCGCGGCGGCAGCACCGGGGTCAGGAGGAGTTGGATACCTTCGCCTTTGAAGATCACGTGCGAGAGACCATGGCCATTGTGCAGATGGACCCGGCATTCCTGGAACGCAGCGTCAATGAAGGCTTCTCCGGCGGGGAGAAAAAGCGCAATGAAGTCTTGCAGATGGCGCTGCTGGAGCCACTGGTGGCCATCCTGGACGAGACGGACTCCGGCCTCGACATCGACGCCCTGCGCATTGTGGCCAACGGAGTGAAGAAGCTGGCGTTGCCAACAACCGCCACGCTCCTGATTACCCACTACCAGAGATTGCTGGATGCCATCACCCCGGATTTCGTCCACGTGATGGCGGCGGGTCGCATCCTGCGCACCGGCGATAAGGATCTGGCCATGGCGCTGGAGCAACGGGGATACGACTGGATTGAGGAAGCTGACGGGTCGGACACACTCCAGCCATGAGCAATGTCACCCAATCCCGGCCTCGGCTTTGGCTGGAGACGCTGTTGCAGGTGCTGGCCCAGTGGTCTGGTGGCGGCGCTGCTGGCCAGCCGGCCGGCGCCCGTGACTGGGGCCTGCCCACGCGCCGCAGCGAAGCGTGGCGGTTCACGGATCTGCGTTGCTTGACCCAGCTTGATCCCACCCGTCTCCATACCGGCACCGCAGCGCCCCACTGGCCGGAGGCTTTCCGTCAGGCGCCTTCCGGACAAGTATCTCCCAGACGCTTGTCCTTGCAGCTTGATGGCAGGGGCCACTGGCTCAGCCCCCAGGGGGAACCGCCCCCATGGCCCCATGGCCTCATGCCCCTCCCCACCGGGGACATCGCCCCAGGGCAGGTGCTCCGGACCGTCATACCGTCAGGGACGCTGTTGCCCCTGGGCGCCCAGCTTAACGGGGTGACCCCCGGCCCGTCTCTCGGCCTGCAGGTGAGCGGCCCCGATCCCGTCCATCTGGACCTGGCGATCCAGGCGGAGCACGCCCAGGCCTGGCTGGCCCCCCATGTGCTGCTGGTGTTGCAACCCGGCGCCCGGTTGTGCCTGAACTGGCATGTGGCGGCAACGGCCCAGGCGGCGGTGCTGCCCATGGTGGAGGCCCGGCTGGGGCTTGGCGCTCAGCTTGAGGAGGCCACCATGGCCTGGGGGTGCCCAGGGGCCGCCTTCCTGGGTGGCAGCTTCATCCATCAATCCCCCCGGAGCGTCTATCGACGCACCAACGCGACCTGGGGATGGGGGCTGAGTCGTGACGAGCCCTTCGTCCGCCAGTCCCAGGGTCAGGCGGAGACCCATCTCCATGGTCTGGCGGTGGCCCGGGGGCAGTCCCTGCTGGATACCCATAGCACCGTGTACTTTGACGGCCCGGCGGGCCGGTTGCGGCAACGGCACCAGGCTCTTGCCGATGATCGGGGCCACAGCGTCTTCAACGGCCGCGTCGTGGTGCCACGGGTGGCCCAGCAGACGGATGCCAGCCAACTGAGTCGCAATCTGCTGCTCAGCACAAAAGCCCGCATCGACACCAAGCCTCAACTGGAAATCGTGGCCGACGACGTGCAATGCACCCACGGCGCCACGGTCAGTTGTCTCCAGGCTGATGAACTCTTCTACCTGCAATCCAGAGGCATTGGTCGGGATCAAGCCTCCCGCCTGCTCCAGCGAGGCTTCTGCGAAGAGATCCTCCAACGGCTGCCCCAATCTGCCCTGCTCTGGCCCTCGCTCCAGAGTCTTCTTGAGACTCCCGTCCCGGATCAACCATGACCACCACCATGAGCGCCGCCACGGAGCGCCAGCTTGATCTGGCCCGTTTGACCCGCCCCGACTTTCCACTGCTGGACCAGTCCTTGCAGGGGCATCCCCTGGTCTACATGGACCATGCGGCCACCAGCCAGAAGCCCCGGCAAGTGATTGACGCCCTGGTGGAGTACTACCACTGCCACAACGCCAACGTGCATCGTGGCGCCCACACTCTCAGTGCCCGGGCCACGGAGGCCTTTGAATCAGCCCGCGCCACTGTGGCCCGCTTCGTTGGCGCCGCCGAGGCCAGGGAAATCGTGTTCAGCCGCAATGCCACGGAGGCCATCAACCTGGTGGCCTATAGCTGGGCACTGGATCATCTCAAGCCCGGTGATGAAGTGGTGCTCAGCGTGATGGAACACCACAGCAATCTGGTGCCCTGGCAGTTGATGGCCCGGCGCACCGGCGCCGTACTGCGCCATGTGGGCATCACCCCCCAAGGGGAGATGGATATGGACCATTTCAAGGAGCTGCTCAACGACCACACCCGGCTGGTCTCCTTTGTCCACCTGAGCAATACCCTGGGCTGCCTCAACCCTGCAACGGAGATCACCGCCATGGCCCATGGCGTGGGGGCCCGTGTGCTGGTGGACGGCTGCCAGGCCCTGCCCCACCGCCCTGTGGACGTGCAGGCCCTGGGTTGCGACTGGTACGTGGGCTCCGGCCATAAGCTCTGCGGCCCCACAGGGATTGGTTTTCTCTGGGGGCGGAAAGATCTCCTGGAGGCCATGGCCCCCTTTCTGGGGGGGGGAGAAATGATCGCTGCGGTGCAGTTGGAGAGGAGCACCTGGGCGGAGTTGCCCCATAAATTTGAAGCGGGGACCCCGGCCATTGCCGAAGCCATTGGCTTGGCGGCGGCCCTGGACTACCTCTCTGCGCTGGGTCTGGAGAAGATCCACGCCTGGGAGCAGCAACTCACCCAACATCTGTTTGATCGCCTCCAGGCCGTTGACGGCCTCACCATTTACGGCCCCGACCCCGGGAAGCAGCCGGATCGCGGCGCCCTGGCCAGCTTCACCGTGACCGGAGCCCATGCCCACGACCTGGCTGCCCTGCTGGACAGCGCCGGCATCTGCATTCGCAGTGGCGACCATTGCACCCAACCCCTCCACAGGGCGCTCCGGGTGACGGCAACGGCCCGGGCCAGCCTCAGCTTCACCAACACCATGGAGGAGATCGACCGCCTCGCCCATCAGTTGCAGGAGGCGGTGGACCTGCTGCGGCAGGACAGGGAGCCTCCCCTGGGGTAGCCCCCCATGCCTCCTTAGCCTCGGAACTCGTCACCGGAAGACGACGGTCTCTCCACCTCCATCCTTCCCATCCCTTGCGTCGGTGAAGGATCCATCCAGTGCTGCACGTCAGCGACAATAGCGCCTATGATCCGAGATATTGGCAACCACACCGCTTTCAAAGAAGGTTCGGTTCTCTGGGCCATGTACCCCCGGCAGCCCTGCTATTTTTAGGCTAAAAGCCGCTTGCCGGGAATCTCGTGGCTTGAGAACCCCCCAAGCACCCAACCCTACCAGGCCCAGTGTAGCTGGTAGCTGCTGCTCTGGCGGGTGGGGTTGGGACGGCAAGGCAGGGCTGCAACTCGTCTATGGTCCTTCTATCGCCTGGCATGATTCTTACTTTTCAGTTCCTCAACTTTTGACAGAATTGCGTTTATTAGACGATGTACACTTGTTGATGGGTTTCCCTCTGGATCGCCTTCTTTCTCTCGTGAATTAAGTGACTCTTTCGCTCTTCTCATAGCGTCACGATATCTATTTTCGATAGCATCACGATCTATAAAGATTTTGCCAGAGTTTCTACCATAACTTGGACATAATTCTTCAAGTCTCTTCTGGCATTGACCTCTTTCTATGTGACCTTCCCAATCTTGATAATGATAAATTCCCCAAATCTCGAAGCAAGGATTAGACACTACCAGATGAATTCCTTTATTTCTGGCTTTATCTTTTGCTCCCTCAAACTCTGGATGCTCATCTCGATCAAACATTGCCCACACGGAATCTTTCCCGCTGAGAGGTCCTTGCAAATCTTGTAGCTCCTGAATTGCACGATCAACCACTGTCTTTGGAACGCCGATACCAGGGATTATTCTCAAATTAAAGACCGATTTTTTTATGTGTGTCGGCACATGGATTTCTTTGAACGCCTTAAGATACCCGGGTTCTGTCTTTTCCCCCTCGGTGACAACGATCATGATTGTTCCCGGCTCTCTGGCAGGAGCCTTGCGGCTAAAGCGTTTCATTCCTCCTCCTCTTGGTCTGCGTTAAGCTCAACCTGAAAGTCCCTGGAATTGGGCACTCCGCCAAAACGTCCGAGACGGTAGGCTTGTTCAATGTCACCATGCCTTAACTGGTCAGGTAATTTGAAGTCTGTTAGTGGTGTCAAGCGAGAGGCGCCATCAGGGTCCTTGTCCGTGAACCAGATCTCGTCCTGTTCCAGAACATTGCTGTCCAGTAGGGTAACGTCGTGGGTTGAGAACAGAAGCTGGGCGCCATGGGGATTTGATGCTTTCC
>VXWH01000041.1 GCA_009836025.1 Synechococcus sp. SB0668_bin_13
ATACATACTTGTATCATCTTCAGGATCCATTTGATTAACAATTATAGAACGTAAAGTAGAGTTTTTCAGTTTGCGACAACTTTCATCTTCTAACATATTAAAGCTCTTATTATAAAATCTACTCTTTTCGTTCAATCCTACAAGCTTAAAAGGTGATCTCTTTTTTGAATCTGAGAATTGATTATATTCAGATTCAAAATAGCCATCGAAAAAAGAGAAAACGCTTTTCAGACGTTGCTGCCCATCAATAACAACAAGTTCTTCATCGCTTTTGCTATATAGAAATATAGGCGGTACAGGTAAGCCTAAAAGGAAAGATTCAATTAATTTACTCGCCTGAGATCGTTTCCATACGAAATGACGCTGAAATGCCGGCATAATAATTTCTTCCTTCTTGAATTTCTCATGTAAGACTTCGAGAGTAAAATCAGCAGGGTAACTCATGATTTTATATTCAGATGGTGTGGTTTCTCGGTCTTTTTCTTCTGAGTCTATAGATTCGATGTAGTTGGTTTGTGTGCTTTTCTGATCTGCTATTTCTGACTCGACCTGATGAGCATGGGTCTCCTCCAGAGACTCGCTTACCATGTTTTTGTCTGTAAGAGTTTCCATAGCTTCTGGGAGAACTATAGGTAATTTAGCCACTTGTCGCCCCGGCAGTCAACCCCGTAATCAGTACGGAAACCCGTACCAGTCCATGCTCCTGGCAAGACAAGGCACCAAAGCCAACGCCACCCAGCTAGTTGACCAACAACGCCCCAGTGCCTCAGCCCAGCACCAGACTTCCAGTCTTGGAAGGTGGCGGATTTTCCGGTGACCGCCTCTGTCGCTTTCCTGATTTCCTACTGGCTTTGGCAGGCTTCTTCTTTCTGCTATGTAACCCCAGCCGCGTCTCCTTAGCATGGCACTCAACTGAGGGCCAGCGCTGGAGTCAAGGAGGTTGCTATCAGGCGCTGCAACGGGCTGTCTCAAGCTGGTCAGAGGTGGCCAGCCAGGTCCCAGAGAACCCCTGCTAGCCTCCCAGCCTACTACACTGCTCCCTCATGCCAGGCAAGGATCCGACAATGCCCCCCCAGACCAGCACATGGATGGTCAGTGGTGCGATACTCATGGGTCAGCTTGTTGCGAAAGCTGATGATGCGCGGCCCTGCTTCAATGCCGGCAAACAGGGCCGGATCGACCCGCGACAACTTGCTCAGCGCCTCACCAATGAGAATGAATTCACGCTCTACGGAGGAACGGATCAGGCGGCTGGCTTTGTCGTCCTCAAGGGTGAGACCAGCCACAGCCATGGTGACGGCATCGGCAGCCTCGATGATGTCGTAGAGGAAGGCCTTGGGATCACGCTTCATAGATCAACTGCTTGCTGGCCTGAATCTCGGCCCACACGTAAGGATTGCGGATGGCGCCCGCCATCACCAAGTCTACCGGTTGATCCAGGATACTGGCGAGTTGCTGTTCCAGGGTGAACAGGCATCCACCAAAGCCGTGGGCTCCAGAGCCTGGAACTCCACCAGCAAGTCCAGATCACTACGGCCCGGCTGGAAATCATCCCGCACGGACGAGCCGAACAGGTGCATGTGTTTCACATGGTGCCGCCGGCAGGCCAGGACGTCGTCCTGGCGCTGGCTGGTGGAGAGGGTAAAGCTCATCAGCGGAGATCCAGACTCCCCATCCGGGAAGACTGCGGGGTTTTCGGTGGTCGCCCCCGCCGCCTTCCTGGTTTCCTCCTGGCCTCGCCAGACTTCTTCTTGTCGCTGTGTAACCCCTGCGCCACCTCCTCGGCGTAGCGCTCGGCATTGAGGGCCAGCAGGCGGACCAACACGTCATCCCGCACGGCATCGGGCCAGCGGTAACGCCAGGGCAGCTTCTTTTTGGCGCTGATGGCGCCGTGGGCTTTAAGTTGAGCCTGAAAGGCAACGGCATCTTCAGCATTCCGGAAAAAGAGACTGCCCGTGTCGATCCGGTCTTGTAACTCGTCGGGAAGCTGGGCGTCTTCGTTAACATCGAGATAATCGAGGCCAAAGCCGCAGCAGGTGGTGGGCACATCGCGCCAGCCATAGGCATTCAGCACGGCTTGGTCCATCTCGCCATGGAGACGGCGCAACTCCATGATTTGGGAATCCGTTTCTTCGGGATCGTGGAAACGGTTGTAGGTTTTGGTGAGCCCCTCGTTATTTTCCACCATCAGCGCGGCACGGAATTGGTAGTAATACTTGCCAATGTATTCGAGAGTCTGACGCTGGATGGCTGCTTCCTGATTGCCATTCAAATGATCGAGAAGAGCAATAGGAAATGGAAAGGTCTCAAAGCATGCTGATGAGTTGTATCGCAATCCGTCACCTAAGGTGGCGCAGTTGAACCGACTCCAATTATCATGTAGTCGTGATGTAAGAAGTGCAAATAGGTAATAAGTACTTAATGAGAAGACACATAAAGTATTTAGATAGACTTGATTGGGGGAGAGAAAAGCAAAAGAGAAGTGCTTTGTGGCCGTGGATCCTCCCGGACAGACCAGTACACGTTCGCATCCGTCAATTGCTAAGGCAAGCTCCTTACGATCAGCTCCAAACAACCACCATTTTGCAGCTACTTGTTTGTTCCAGGCGTTCTTAGGAGGTAGGACGATGCGGCCTGGCTTTACTTTCTGCTCCACAATTTTCATTAATTCTGGCCATTGCTGCCGGCACTCCTCTTCCCTACGTCCACCAAAGTTAATCACATAGCGATGATAAGCATGAGTGGGACTGTTGTTGACTTCCTCGCTACCGATTAAAGGGAAAATAACGTCCTGATTTTTAGGATCTTCAGCAATCAAGCGCTCCATCGTTTTGATTGGCGATGGGGTCCCAGAAGTTTCGTCACCAGCATCGCTTGAGTCATTAAAGGTGAAGCCCAACCCAAACACGGTGCTGCCTACAAAGCTCTTGCCGGCATTGGCAGCCAATGGCTTGGGATCATCATGGTCGCCATTGGCAAAGAGAAACGCGGTGATCTTCCCCACCGGCTGCCCATCCAGCCACTTCCTGCCTGTATGGGTACCCTTGAGCAGATGCACCACACTCACCACCACTGCCGCCACGCCGGGCCATTTGGTCCGCTTGCGGGCAGCGGTAATGGTGCCGCCATGGGTACAGATCCAGCGTAGGCCTGTGCTGCGGGTATCCCCTTGGGCGATGGTGTTGGTAGCGACCAGGCCCAGACCGCCATCGGGCCGCAGCAAGTCAAAACAGCGGCGAAAGAAGTGGGCCACCAGGTCGGCATTGCCGTGGCTGTCTTCATGGATGTGTTTGAACCAGTCCAGAATGGCGGCTGGTGAACCCTGGGCGATTGTGTTCTTGCCCGCAAAGGGCGGATTGCCCACAAAAGCATCAAAGCCGCTGCGCTCCTTGCTGAACACTTCTGGAAACTCCAACTGCCAATGGAAAGGGGTGATACCGTGTTCGCCGTCTTTGAGGTGGTTGAGAAGCTGCTGCACAGCCTCATCTAAGCCTTCATCGTGAAAAGCATCGCCCGCCATCGCTGCGTAGACTCGGGCTTTCTCTTTCCGCTCTTTGGGCTTCTTGCTGTTAAAGAAGGCCGCCACCATGAGGTCACCGACGAGCTTTAAGGGTTTGGCGCCCTCTTCTTGATGGGCCAGTTCCTGTCGCTTTTGCCGATCTGTGGCATCGTCACGGCTATCCATGCCAAAGGTTGTCTGGCGAGTAGTGCTCAGCTTCGGCAGAACTTTTAGCTGCTCGTCAAGGAACGTCAGTTGGACTTCAGAGAAAAAGTCGTTGATCTCTGTGTCGCCATAGCCCACCAGCGAATCGCCACACTTGAGGGCGTGATCCACAAAGGTGAAGGGCGCGTCTTTGCTCAGTGTTACCAGCCAGAGGGATAGCTTGGCCAGATTGACAGCGAAGGGATTTTTATCCACCCCGTACAAACAGCTTTGAGCAATTAAGCGGCGGGATATAATCAAGGTTTCTTCCCCATGGGCGCCACCACCCGGTTGGAGGGCTGGCGGCAAACCCTCCCGGATCCAGGCCTGCTCCAGCAACTCCGCCAAATAACGGCAGGTCTCCACGAGGAAGGCGCCGGAGCCCATGGCCGGGTCGCAGATTTTCAGTTCAAGAATCTGAGCGGCTGTGGGCCTGTGGTTGCAACGCTCCAGCCAAGGCCGCAGCGCCTCCTCCACAATAGGCCGGGTCAGGGAACGGGGCGTGTAGTGGCTGCCGCTGCGGCGCCGCTCCGCCGTCGGCTGAAACACCAAGCTGCCGGCGGGCTGGGGTCCAGCAAACAAGGCGGTGTCGATGCGGGACGCTAACGCCTCCAGCACGTCCCCCTCGCTGCTGGCGGTTTTCAAGGCCCGCACTGCGTTGGTGGGCAGACTGGTCTGGGCTTGATCCTCCAGCCATTTTTTACGTTGGCCCCCATCCAGCGCCAGCAGTTCATCAAGGTCAATGGCAGTGGTGAGCTGCTTTTTGGCGCCCTGGGGCTTGCTTTTGACGCCAATGCAGCGCCCGCCCATGGGCCGCACCTGGTAGCCCATGATGCCCTCGTACACCGAACCAATCTGCTCCACGTCCAGCGCCCGGTAGCTGATGCGCTCCCCGTTCACCACCAGCAGGTTGCGCAGCACGTTGAGCACCACCCCATCACTGAGCCACGGGGTGTCCAGCCACGGATACACCCCAGGATCAAACAACTGCCCGCGCCGCGCCGGGAGATAGTCTGCCGTGGCGCCGCCGCCGTGGAACACCAGCCGACAGAGACTCATGAGTCCGGCCCAGGCGCCGTAGCGCTGCTCCATGGTGTCGGGGAACTCCGCAGCGTCCTGCTGGAGTTGCTCAAAGATCCCGCTCACCTTGTAGTTCTGCTCATACACCGCATCAGCAGGCATCAAGGCCTCGTCTTCCGCGTAGAGCAGGAACACCAAGCGCATCAACACCGTGATCAAACCGCCGTAGAGCCGTTGCGGGTCCTCGTCCGGCATGGAACCCAGCAGCGTTTTCCCCTGGCGCCGGGTGAGTTGGTCTGCTTGTGCAAAGCCCCGCAGCAGGTCCCATAGCGCTGCCAGCACCTGATCCGCCAGGGTGTTGCTCACCACCGCCTGGAAGCTGCGGCTTGCCTCGAGCACGTCCGCCAGCCGGGTGCCGTCGGGATCAAAAAACACACGGCTCTGGCCCAGCAGCAGATCCAGGCCCGAGAACATCAGCCGGCCGCTCACCCCTGCCAGTTCCTCTAACGGGAAGGTGAGGTGGCCGGAACTCTCCCCCTTTGGCGCCACCACCAGGCGCAGTTGACCGCCGTTAAACAGGAGCCCTGCTTCGACGCCGGTTTCCCGCAGCAGTCGCTCAAAGCGCTCTTGCGGCGTAGCGCGCCAGTGATGTTCCCCATCGCTGCTCTTCCGGTCCAGCGGCGTCAGCGGTGACAACACCTTCACCAGCATCTGCGCCCCATGGCCCGTCACAGCGGGGATCACGGCGGTGGGCTTCAGGGTTTCACCCAGTTCCGGCAATGCCCTGGCATAGGCCTCAAGCTGGCTGGGATCGCTCCGGATTTGATCCTCGCTCCAGCCCAGGTGCTCCATTAACAGATCGTTCAGACGGGAGAATCCCTTGCTGTCGTCCTCCAGGTCAGCGTCCTCAGCGGGATTGAGGCGTTCCAGGGCGTCCCGATAGCGCTGTTGTCGCTCAACGAGATCACTGCCGCTGCGGGTCAACACCCAACCGGCATCCCGGATGGCCGCCGGGGCCACCACCAATCCCACCGGCTGCACATGGCCCAGCCATTCCTGGTGTGCTCTCAGCTCGGGGTCAACGGTGGGGAAACGACAGGGCATGGCGTCAAAATCCGCAATGTGTGGAGGTTGAGTTGCCTTATCGGTGGGGCAATCCTGCCATGGGGACTGAGGTGGCAGCCATGGGGCTGATGGAGACCCCGCTTCCGGTTGTCTTATTCCCGTTGCTCCGGTTGGCTTAACACCCAACCGGCCCAGGGTTGCGCTAAGCGCCAAGTGCGAATGCGCTGGCCCTCCTTGGCGGGTTGCAGGAAGCCCTCCCGTTCCCAACTCTTAAGCCACTCCTGGGCGGTGGTGGACGAAATGGCAAACCACCCCTCCAGGTCACCGGGCTTGAACAGTTCGGCGCCAGCCTGCCCGGCGGCAACCCGCGCCCGGAGGCGAGTCAGCAACTGTTGACTGCGGCGATCCAATGCTTCCCAGGGGTGGGGAGTTGCTGGCTCCTGGCGGGCCTGGAGCTTCCGAGCCTGCTGGGCCAGGGCCACAGCCGCCCGGCACACCACATCAGCAAAAAACACCAGCCAGGGACTGTGGTCCGGATCATGGCAGCCGTCGTAGAAATTGACCGGGCAGCCCAGTTGCAGGGCCGAGTAATAAGCCTCCCGATCCTTGCTGAACCACTCTTCAATGCTCAGGAACCCACGGAAGTCGTAGCTACAGCGCCAAAGAGCCGCGGTGGCCAACAGGTGACCGCAACGACCGTTGCCGTCCTCGAAGGGGTGAATGGAAATGAAACGATGGCTCAGCAGAGCAGCCCGCACCACGGCAGGAAGGTCCTCGCTCCCTTGCCACCACTGGCACAGTTGCTCCATCAGAGCGGGAACGTCATCGGGAAAGGGTGGAGCGTAGTCAATGCGGCGCGTCAGGGTGTCCACCACCGGCACTTCCGTGGTGCGGTAGGGGCTGCGCTGCCGGCGACGACCTCGACCCCGCACGATCACCACAGCGTGAAGCTGCTGAATCCATGCCTCGCTCAAGGGCTGCCTGCTCTGGGACCAATCCTCCACCATGTCCAGTGCGCGCCAATAATTGCGCACCTCCTGTTCCGCTTTGCCGCCGGTGCGATCACTGCTGGCCACCGCAAGCCGCACGGCTTCATCGTCCAACGGGTTGCCCTCGATGCGGGTGCTGCTGCAGGTGCTGCGCTGATAGGCCCCATGGCGCAAGCGCAAATTCTCGTCCGGGGGGAGCGGCAGGAGTTCCACCACGGCGCGGGCCGCCGCCGTGGCGTAGAGATCCGCCACCAGGTGGTTGCTGTAGGTGTAGCGCGGCGCCCAGGCGGGTAGTGTGGAGTTGGCCATCCCTATCCGCTGATGGGCCAGAGATAGACAAGACCGGCGGGCTCAAGCCGGTGGGTGATCACCCGATAGCTCTCCTGGATACGCTTCGGTTCGCTGACCAGTTCAACTTCAATGGCATCCAGCCGCCGTTGCCAGTGCTTCTGGTCCGCGGAGAGTTGTTGGCGCTCTTGCCTGGATAGCGCCTGCAGATCCAACGCCGGAACATCAATCTGCTCCTTTAGACCTGGAATCACCCCAAGGGGTTCTTCCACTGCGGCGCTCTTATCGATCTTGGCCAGGTCTCGATTCCGTTGGCGCTGGGTGGCGTTGATGCGTTGGCGCTGGGATCGCAGCACGTCTTTCAGGGCGGCGGCTTCCGTTTTCCCCCGTTGTTTCAACAATTCAGCGGCACCCGCACGGGCCTGCTCCGCTGCTTGATCCAAAGCGGGTTTGAGCGCCGCAACATCTCCAGCCGCCTGGGTCTGGAGTTGTTGGCGCGTCGTTTCCGGGATCCAGTCCTGGTGCTCCATCGCTTGTTGCAAGGCAGCCCAGGCTTGCGTCCGTTGGTCTTGTCCCAGAGGCTTCAACGCTGCGACCCGGTCAGGGCCTGGATGCCAATCCGCAATCACGCTGATCAGCTCATCGTGCAGTCGTGTGGCCCCTTGGCCAAACAGCGACAACCGCCCCAGCACAAGCAGTTTGGGCTGCGGATCACGGCTGGGCAGGACGCAGGCCCGGCTGAGTTCGTGGTGCAAAAAGCCCTGGCTCAAAAAGCGGCTGAGCAACCGCTGCACAAACCGGTGCTCAAGGTGCAGATGCACCGCTTCCCCATTGAGCCGTCCGGGGTCGGAGAAGATCACCGGGCGGACGGGATTCTCCCGGCGCCATTGCCACAGCGGTGTTTTTCGATCCCAAGCCCCCCGCAGGCTGTCGAGGGTGTGCTCCCAACTGCGGTCATTGCCGCCAGCCGCTAAGGCTTCCGGATTCCCGAGGCGCCAACAGGGTTGGCCTGATTGATCAGCGCCCTTCACCAGACCACTGACGCCAAGCAGATCCAGGGCGCAGTTGAGGGCGTCGCGGAAGGGGTCGTCAGCGAAGCCCAGCCAGTTGCGGGATTTCACGAGGAGTTGCCGCAGCTCATCCTGTTGCCGCTCCAGCGTGTCCACCCGCCGCATCGCTTCCAGTTCTGCGCGGGCGAGGTTGAGCATGGCGCCACGATCCGAGTTCGCCGCATCCATCCCCAGGAGCCGTTGTTCCACGGCACGGACATCATCAATGTCGATGCCACCCTCCAGCACCTCGTCCACTTGGCGTTGCACCAGCGGCGAGAGGGATCCCAACTCCTTGCGGATCACCTCTGTTTTTTTCACCAACACGTCCATCACCCGATCTTCCGGGCGGTCCTCCAGTACGAAGTAGTGACACCAAACCCGAGGAGCACGCTGCAGTTTGCGGTCGATCCGGCCGTTGCGCTGCTCAAGCTTGCCGGGGTTCCAGGGAATATCGAAATGGATCAGGTGGCGGCAGTGGTTTTGCAGGTTGACCCCCTCACGGGCCGCATCGGTGGCGATCAGGAGCCGCAGGGGCTCCTCTTCCGGATCGGCGTTGAACCGAGCCTTCAACCGCTCCCGGCTCTCGTCGCCCATGCCACCGGTGAAAGAAGCAAGGCGCCGATTGGCGTCGTCATCCCCGAGGAGTACACGCAATTGACGCTCTACATAGCGCTTGGTATCGACGTAGTCGGTAAAAATCAACAGGCGCGTTGGCGCCCACTTTGCCTGGGCCTCGCCGAGATTGGGGCAGAAGTGCTGGCGTAAAAAAGCCTCCAGCTTGTGGATTCGTGGATCCGGGCGGTAGCGATTCGCTTCAGCGATTGTCCCCATGGCCTCCAGCATGTCCAAATCCCTCTGATTGGCGTCCACCGTCTGCCGCAGGGCAGCGCGGGTCTGGGCGGCCTCCAGGTTGAGCAGCTCGTCTTCCGGCAGGTCGGCAGTATCGCTGTCCCGATCAGCGCCACCCCGCAGGAGGTCCAGAGATGCCCCCGCAGCCGGCAAAGCCTCACGACGCTTCTGCTGCCTTGCTGCCCTGGTGTTTGCGTGTACCTTGAGCGTGCGTGCAAAGGCCTCAATGGAACTGAGCAGACGCTTTTGCAGATTGGTGGTCACCAACCGGTCGGCATTGCGCTGGCGTTTGCTGGCGCCTTCTTGAATCAGTCGCTGTTCCCGTTGTTTGCAGTATGCCTGCAACAGCCTTGACAGTTCCAGTTCCGGGGTCTCGGTTGGCAGGCTTCCTCTGGGGATGGTGAGCGGCTGCACCACCCGCTCGGGGAATTCCTCGCCAAGGCGTCGCAAGTCGTCCTTCAGGCGCCGCACCAGAACACGATCCAGATCACCGGGATCAAACGGCACACCACGCACAAAGCGGGCTGGATCCAGCAGTTCCAACAACGCGGTGAAGCTGTTGCTGTGGCCGTTATGGGGGGTGGCGGAGAGGAACACCCGGTGCTCGAACAGGGGCGCCAGATCCCTGAGACTGCGCGTCAGACCTGAATCAACGGCATAGCGCAGGGTGTTGGTGGCTGGTGCAGCGTTATGGGCCTCATCCAGAATCAACAGCGACTGCATCGGCGCCTGATTCTCCCCGCCTCTGCCTTGCTCAAGCCAGACGCGCAGCGGAGTTGCGTATTCTGAATTGCGCAGGAGTGCATGGGAAATCAGAAAGCGGTTGTGGGTGCTCCAGGGGTTGGCGCCGTAGCCACGCTCTTGGCGCACTTGGGCCACATAGGACCGGTCCATCACCGTGAACGCCAAGCCGAAACGGTTCGCCATCTCCTCCTGCCACTGGCGCAGCACCGAAGGCGGGCAACTGACCACGACGCGCTTGATCCGCTGCCGCAACAGCATCTCCCGCAGAATCAAGCCAGCCTCAATGGTCTTCCCCAAGCCAACGTCGTCGGCGATAAACAGACCCACCCGCGGCATCTGCAGAGCCTTGCGCAGTGGTTCCAACTGGTAGGCCTTCACGTCAATTCCTGCCCTGTAAGGGGCCTGGAAAAGGTGGGCGTCCGTGGCGGTGACACAGTTCCAACGCAGAGTGTTGAGATAAGCGGCGAACTGCCTGGGTTGGTCAAATCCACGCTGGGCCACCGCCTCCCAACTGCTTTCTCCAAGCACTGCAAAGTCGATCTCCCGCTCCCGGAACACCGTCAGCCGGGCGCCAATGGCGTCGTCTTCCATGCAAGCCATGGAGACCACCGTGTCCCCACCCGATTCCGGCGCAGCCTGTACGTCTTCCACCAGATAGCGGCGGGTCCGACAACGGACCACGGCACCCGGCTTGAGCCTGGAACGGGGCTGGGTGGTGATCGTGCTCATCCCTGTGAATGAACAGAATCGGGGCGACAGGATTTGAACCTGCGACATCTTGCTCCCAAAGCAAGCGCGCTACCAAACTGCGCTACGCCCCGATACATCCGTCACGGTTTCCACCCTAGTCCATTTCCCGCTGGATGAGCCCGCCCCCCAGCAGCACGTCTTCCCCATAGAAGACTGCCGCCTGGCCAGGGGTGATGGAAAACTGGGGCGTCTCGAACACCAGCCTGGCCCGGGTGGCGCCGTCGGGAATCAACCGGGCGGCGACGGGTTCGCTGCGGTAGCGCACCTGCACCTGCACCTCCATGGGCGCTGCCGCTGGCGGGATGGATACCCAGTTGACGGCGGCCACGGCGCAATCCGTGCCCATGGCCTCACTGCGGGGCGCCACCACCACGTGGTTCATGGCCCCATCCAGCCGCACCACGTGGAGAGGCTCATGCCATGCCACCCCCAGACCACGACGCTGGCCAATGGTGAAGTGCTGCAGGCCGCCGTGGGACCCCACCACCGTGCCGTCCCTCAGCACGATCTTTCCGGGCCGAGGCGGCAGGTGGGTCTCCAGAAAAGCCGCCATGGAGCCGTGGCGCTCCGCCAGGCAGAGGTCCTGGCTTTCCGGCTTGGCTGCAGTGCGCAGGCCATGGCGTCGGGCTTCGGCGCGGGTTTCCGCCTTCTGCAGCTCCCCCAGGGGAAACACCAGGTGCTCCAACTGCTCCTGGGGGAGGTCATAGAGGAAATAGCTTTGATCCTTCCGGCGGTCCCGCCCCCGCAGCAGTTCCATGCGGCCACTGCCAGGGTGACGGCGCAGGCGGGCATAGTGGCCGGTGGCCAGACGGGAGATGCCCATTTCCCGCTCCGCCCAGTCCAGCAGCATGGCCATCTTCACGTGGCGGTTGCAGCGGGAGCAGGGGAGGGGGGTGACGCCCTGGCCGTAGCCCTGCACCAGCACGTCCACCACTTCCTGTTGGAAAGTCTGGCGAGCATCCAGGATGTGATGGGGCGCCCCCAGTTGTTCACAGACCCCGGCCGCATCCACCAACCCATCGGAGCAGCAGGTCCCGCGCCCCTTCATCAGCCAGAGGGTCACGCCGGTGACGGCCCACTGGGCCTCGTGAAGCAAGGCGGCGGCGAGAGAGCTGTCCACCCCACCGGACAACCCCACGGCAACATGGTGCTCCCCCGGCCATTGCCGCAGCAACTCCAGGGCGCGGTGCCCCCCTTCGGTGCTGGGAGGATTTGTGGTGGATGGGGTGGGGTGGGTAAACCCCATGGTCCTTGTCATGGCTGAGGGCGCTCAATCGGTCATGGAGCGAGAGACCGCTCCTTGCAAGGAGGGGGAGAGATCAGGTATCAATTGGCACATATACGCCTTGCACACAAGCCTTGGGCCTTCCGCTACCGCTTCTACCCGACTCCCCATCAAGAGATTCTCTTGAGACGGACACCGGGTTGTGTGCCCCCAGTCTACAACAAGGCCTTGGGCGTTATCTCCAGAACGCCATCTCCAGCTTTTTCAAGAAGCGGGCCAAGTACCCCCACTTCAAGAGGACGGCAGGAGCAATGAAGCAGGAAGTCCCGACTGCGAAGTCAGGAATCCCCCGTCCCTCAGGGCAGGGAGGAAGTCGACCCATGATGGTCTGGTTCTGGTGTTGATTGTCCGTGGATCACCGGCCTGCCCACCATTGGCCCACCCGATGGCCTGCTGCGGATGCCGCCCATCTGTTGGTGTACCCCCGACAGATGCAGGCCATTGAGCAGGCAATGTTCGATGCGGGCATGCCCCAGGCCGCCCTGATGGAAAAGGCGGCGCTGGCCGTCAGCCGCCGGGTGCTGGAGTTGCTGAGCGCCTCTGATGCCGGCCGGGGGGGCAGCCAGCCCGTGGTGGTCCTGATCGGGCCTGGCCACAACGGCGGGGATGGGGCCGTCCTGGCCCGGGAACTTCACATGGCGGGCCGGGATGTGGCGGTTTGGAGTCCGTTCCCCCGCCACAAGCCCCTCACGGCCGCCCACCTGCAGTACCTGGAGAGGCTGGGCGTGCCCCGCCTGCCGGAGGCGCCCAAGCCGGGCGGGAACCAGCTTTGGATTGACGCCCTGTTGGGTCTGGGTCAGTCCCGACCTTTGCCGGCTCCACTGGCCGCCTTGGCCCATGGGGCCCGGTTGGCGGGGCAGTGCGTCTGGGCCGTGGACGTGCCCAGCGGCCTGGATGATCGCCATGGTCAACCGCTGGGGGCTTGTTTTCACAGCCAGCGCACCTTTTGCGTGGGTCTTTACAAGCGGGGCCTGTTGCAGGCCGACGCCTTGGACGTGGTGGGACAACTGGAGCGTGTCGGCTTTGGTGTGCCCAGTTGGGCACTGCACCTGGTTCAGGAGCAGGAGCCCCTCCCGTGCGGCGTGACCGCAGCGGATCGCGCCACGGCGCCATGGCCCGAGCCGCCTTCTGCCGCGGACAAATACGGCCGGGGCAGGGTGTTGTTGCTGGCGGGCAGTCAACGCTACCCGGGCGCCGCTGTGCTGGCGGCAGCAGGGGCCGATGCCAGTGGAGTTGGCGCCATCGCCATGGCCATGGGGCCCGATGTGGCGCGCCGGGTGAGTGACGGCTATCCCCATGTGCTGAATGCAGGGGCGGATCTGTCCCCACCCCTGGAGCCTGGGCCACTGGTGTGGCGCCAACTCCCTGATCTGGGCCGGTATGACGCCGTTCTGCTGGGACCGGGCATGGATTCCTCCGCCCCCTTTGTGGCCCATGCCTGGGAGCCCCTGCAGGGGTTTGCCGGATTGCTGGTGCTGGATGCCGACGGGCTCAATCGGCTGGCCGCCCTGCCGGAGGCTGAAGCGGCGGCATGGCTGCGGGGGCGCCATGGCCCCACCTGGATCACCCCCCACATCCGGGAATTTGATCGTCTCTTTCCCGCCTGCCGCCGTGGGGACCCTCTGGAGCGGGCCGCCGCCGCCGCCCGGACTGCCGGGGTTACGGTGTTGCTCAAGGGTCCACGCACGGCCGTTGCCGCACCGGACGGGCGCTGCTGGCAGTTGCTGGAGGGGGTCCCCACCGCAGCCCGGGCCGGCCTGGGGGATGTGCTGGCGGGCTTTGCCGCCGGCCGGGGCGCCATGGCCGCCGCCGCCGGAGATCTCGATCATGGCCAGTTGGTGGGTGCCGCCCTTGACCATCTGCACGCTGCCCAGCAACTGGTGCGGGAGGGTTGGAGACGCCCGTCTCCTCCGATGGTGGCTGAGCGCCTTCGCCAGCAGGGCGAACAGGAGGGGCAAATCGGAGGGGCCTGACCCAGCCAATTCCTCTCCGCGCTGGCTTCAATGAAAAAGAATGTGTGTGTTTCCACGCATTAATCTAAAGCATTAATGAAAGCGTGGTGGAAATTGTGATTAACCAAGGAAGGTTCTTGTCAGCAATTCCGTGTGTCCATGGTGTCCTCCATGGGGGTCTCAGCCTCAACAGAGAATCGGTCCAGGCGACAGGCTGGCTCCGATTCCGTCAGTTGGTATCTTTCTTCCATCGGACGTATCCCTCTGCTGAGCCCAGCCGAAGAAATTGAACTGGGCAACCGGGTGCAAAAGATGGTGACGTTGCAGACACTGGGTCAGGAGCGGGAGTTGAACCGTCAGGAGCAGAGGTATCTCCGCATTGGCCAACGGGCCAAGCAGCGGATGATGAAGGCCAACCTGCGCCTGGTGGTGAGCATCGCCAAGAAGTACCAGGGCAAGGGCATGGACCTCCTGGATCTGATCCAGGAGGGCTCCCTGGGTCTGGAGCGAGCCGTGGAGAAGTTCGACCCCATGCGGGGCTACAAGTTTTCCACCTATGCCTTCTGGTGGATTCGCCAGAGCATGACCCGCTCCATCGCCTGCCAGTCCCGCACCATTCGCCTGCCCCTCTACCTGGGAGAGCGGCTCTCGGCCATCAGCAAGGTCACCACGGACCTGGCGCAGAAGCAGGGGTCCATGCCCAGCCGGTCCGAGGTGGCCCTTGCGCTCAAGATACCGGTGGAGGAGTTGGACAGCCTCATGCGCCAGGCCCTCACCACCTCCAGCCTGGACACTCCCGTGGGCAGTGAGGAGGACCGGAGCTTGCTCACGGAACTGGTGGCTGATCTCACCACGGCGCAACCCCTGGAACTGGTGGAGCAACGTCTCCACCATGAGGAACTGGGCCGCTGCCTGGAAACCCTGAGCGAGCAGGAGCGCACAGTGCTCAAGTTGCGCTTTGGCCTGGATGGTGAGCGACGCTACACTTTGGCCGACACCGGACGCATGCTGGAGGTCTCCCGTGAGCGGGTGCGGCAGGTGGAACTCAAAGCTCTGCGCAAGCTTCGCTGCCTCACCCGCGGCAAAATTGCGGCAAAGTCTTGAGAGTCGGCGACGATGCTTGCCTGGCTCCGTTGAGGGCGGTCCGCCTGGATCGCTGTGGGCACGCCTTCCTCCGGCTACACTGGCGTATCTAGTGACAACCCGTTACCATGCGGTTCCCGGAAGGCCTGGATCTGAGATCCCACGGTCAGCAACTTTTGGCTGGGCGCGAGGCAAAAGGATGGACGCAAAAGCAGCTATCTGAAAAGTTATTCCTCCCCGTCCACTTCATTCGCGCCCTGGAGGCTGGCGAGAGTGGCATGCTTCCGGAGATTCCCTACGTAATGAGCATGTACCGCAAGGCGGCAACGGCGGTAGATGTTGACCCCGAGCCCATGATCCAGGCCTGCAGGGCCTTTCAGGTGGAAGGAGGACAGTTGCCAATCCATCAACCTCAACCCCGGCCCAGACAAGCTGTCCAGAGACCCAACCCCTCCTCCGATAGATCCCGGAAGCAACACGGGGAGCCGAGCATACGTGAGGCGAGGACAACTTCACAACACACTCCACAACGGGAAGCGCGTGCCGGTCAAAGCAAGGACAAGGGTGACTGGTTGATTGTTCTGGTGGGCTGTGGTCTGGGTCTGGCGCTTGTTGGCGTGGCGCTGTGGAACAGTGAACTGTGGCTCACCCTTCGCTCAAGGTTGATTGCTGCGGATCCCGAGGCAGAAGAAGCAGAAACGGTGGCGGAGACACAAAATCAAGTCCCGGAGAACCTGGCAACCCCGCCGCAGTTGACCACTGACACACCCGATGGTCAACCGGGTTCTCCGGACGGACAGCTTGAGGAACCGGAGCCGGGGACTGTGCGGTTCATCTTTACAGCGAATGCGAACGATAACCGCTCCAGTTGGATTCGTGTCGAAAATGCCCGTGGCGTGCTCCTGTTCGAGAGTACGCCAGAGCCCGCCACCAGTGTGGACTTGCCCACTGCGGCTGGTGTGCGTGTTCGTTTGGGCCGTCCCGCTCTGGTGCGCTGGCAACAACCGGGACAACCTCCCCAGGCCCTGCCCCTGCCCCAGGCGGACGGTTGGATCGAACTGATTCCGACTCCCGCTGACGGCCAGTGACCCTCTGCAGTTGTTGATGATCCTCCATCCCTCGCCGTGGGATGTTGTGGCGCCGCCGCTGGCTCAGTCTGACGCGGTCTCGGCCAGAGCCTCAGCCTCCACCACCTCCACCACCTCCACACGGAGGTTGCGACCAAGACCGGCCTCAATCTCCGCTCGGCAGTTGTCCAGGCTCCAGCACTCCAGACTGACGTTGGCGCCGGGGAAAGGCGTGAGTTGAATGGTC
Source organism: Synechococcus sp. SB0668_bin_13 (assembly GCA_009836025.1). Classification (GTDB taxonomy): domain Bacteria; phylum Cyanobacteriota; class Cyanobacteriia; order PCC-6307; family Cyanobiaceae; genus Synechococcus_B. The sequence continues at coordinate 16,095 of VXWH01000041.1, forward strand.
ATGCTCCTGGCCGTGGGCGCCACGTCCAGGCGCTCGATGACAGCCTGGGGGCGGCAATCCAGGGCCACCGCAATGCGCAGCAGTGGGCTCAACTGCTGGACACAACGTTGCTGGCCGGCATCCTGCAGGGAGAGCCAGGCCTCGTGCCGCTTCTTGGGCGGGCTGCGACGGTGATAGCGCACGAGGGCAGCCAGGATCAGGTGTTCCGCCTCGGAGTACCCCAGAAGGGTGCAGTGGCGCACCAGGTACCAACTGTGCTTGTGGTAGCCCCCCACGCTGCTGATGTGCCTGCCGCAGGCATGGAGCATGGCGGCTCCCCACAGCAGTTCTCGCGCCTCGGCGACCGTGGGATCCAGATCCTGACGGCAGGCGTCAAGGAGGATGAGGGCGTGGCGGGCCACCCGCTCGGCCCGTTCACTGTCCACGCCGTACTTGCGGGCTTGGTGCAGGATGGTGCGCTGGCGAATGTTGCTCTGGTAGCTGAAGCGGTCCACAATCAGGTTGTGGCGCAGCATCCAGTTCACGATCAGCCCTTCCCGCAGTGCCCGCTTGCAGAGCACCATCTCCTGGGTGTTCAGCAGTTCCATGGCGGTTTCCAGGATCAGCCCGCCCGTCACGATGATGTCGGCGCGCCGTTCACTCAGACCGGGCAGTTGGCGCCGCCGCTCCGCGTCCAGCGTCACCAGTTCTCTCATCAGTTCCTGCACATGGCCGAGGCCGAAGCGCAGGCCGTTGAGGCCTGGGGTGGTTATCCCGAGACGGAAGGCCAGCAGGCTGCCCACGGCCATGGCGGTGCCGCTGGTGCAGACCAGTACGGGCGACTCCCCCGCCGCGAGGCGTTGCTGCACCTTGCCCACGGCGGGCTCCAACATGCCTTGGATGAACGTCTTGAGGAACTGAACCCGTTCGGCTGTTAGCGCGCCGTGGACGCCAAAATCCTGGGTCAGCCGCACGGCCCCCACCCGCAAGCTGCTGAGGGATCGGGTGTCATGGCTATCGGCAAGAATCAACTCCGTGGACCCTCCGCCGATGTCCAAAATCAGGTGGGGCGCCCCGGCAAAGTCCATGGCCGAGAGCACACCCAGGTAGATGAGTCGGGCTTCTTCCCGCCCGTTCACCAGATCCACCGGGAGGTCCAGCTTCTGCTCGACCAGGGCCAGAAACTCCCGCCCGTTGCCCGCTTCCCGCACCGCGCTGGTGGCCACACCCACCACGGCGTGGGCCTCGTGACTCTCCGCAAGCTGTCGGTAATGGTTCAGGGCCTGCATGGCCCGCTCCATGGCCTGGCCGGTCAGGTCCCCTGTCTCCGGATCCCGCTCCCCCAGGCGCACGGAGGCCTTCTCCGTGCTGATCACGGAGAAGCTGCGCAACTGCTGGTCCACTGCCGCCAGAACCATATGGATGGAGTTGGTGCCAATGTCAATGGCTGCAACCCGCACCTCCTGGGAAGCCGGTGGCATTGCTCTCAACGTTCCATTGCTGGCCATGGTCTGTCCTGGGCACCGCTCCTGCCCTTGGCTGAGGCTTGGATTCTCTCACCCGCCATCAAGAGTGGCTTGCGCATCCGCGTACTTTCCCACGGGGATGCCCTCTCACCATGAAAAGCCGGTTGTGGAAGGAGTTTTCAAGTGCCGGTAGCCTTGTTGCAGGTGGGGAAACGGCCACCTCTCCTGGGTGCGCTTATCCGGAAGTGGGGTTATGGCATTCCCGGGGAAGCGCCAAGCCAAGTTGGAAGGGTGCCGCCGGCCCTGTCTCAGGGAGGATGCTAGAATAATGCTCAAAGTCCTAAGCCCGAAGTGAGGAGCCTTGACTGGAAAAGTTTCCTGGTGGATGCCCTACCTCCTGGCCAAGGGGAGCATGGCCCTTGCCGAGAACTGGGCCTGGGCCGTCACCAGGGTGGTGGCGGAGAAGCAAGACGCCCCGCAGGGGTGTGGACGGATCCGTCCCTGCTGGCGGAGGGGGAGGGTAAGAGATGCAAAGAAGCACAACAATTCCGCAGAATTGATCACGTTCTCTAGCCTATCTAACCCCAGTTCTGGATAAGGTCAGGAGGAGCATGGGATGGTCTCCACAGAGTC
>VXWH01000078.1 GCA_009836025.1 Synechococcus sp. SB0668_bin_13
GCTGGCCGCCGGCATCGGCTACGAGGGGAAGGGCAGGAAGGTCCACACGCTCACCATTGTGGATAACGACGACCCCCCGTTGCCGGCGGTCTCCGTTGCGGGCGGGTCGTCCGTGACCGAGGGCAGCACGGCGACTTTCACGCTGAGCGCGAGCCCCGCGCCGTCGGCGGCCGTCACGGTGCAGGTGGCGGTGATGGCCAGCGGCGGCTTCGTGGCCGCTGACCAGACCGGCCCGCGCCAGGTGAGCGTCGGTGCGGACGGGAGGGGCACACTCACGGTCGCCACGTCGTCCGACGGTGTGGACGAGCCGAACGGGGCGGTAACTGCGACGATCATGGACGGCGTGGGATACGCACCCCACGCAACGGAAGGCACGGCCTCGGTGGCGGTATCCGATGACGACCCCACCGTGGTGACGCTCTCGGCGCCTGCAAGCGATGTGGCGGAGACTGGGGGAAGGAAGGTGTTGACGGTGGGTCTCGACCGGGCGCTGGTTGCGCCGGAGGCGCTGGCGGTGCCGCTCGTCTTCAGGGGCACGGCCACCCGCGGCGTGGACTACACCCTGAGTTGCGGGCAGGCTGCGGGCGTCGCCTGTCAAGACCTGGACGGCGCCGCCCCGGGCATCGTATTCACCGGCCAGGCAGGTGCGTCGCGCACTGCAACGCTCACCCTTGCCGCCTCTGCCGACGGGATTGACGAGGGGGCAGGCGAGAGGTTGGAGGTGGCGCTGGGCGGTCTCGACGGGAACTCGGGCACGCAGCTCAGCGGCGGCGCGGCGGGGACAGGCACGGCCAGCTTCCGCATTACCGACGACGACCAGACCACGGCGCTCACGGTGACGCCCGCGTTTTCCGCGCTGAACGAGGGCGAGACGGTGAGCTTCACGGTCTCGGGCATCCCTGCGGCCTATGGGCAGGTGCGGCTTGCCGCCTCTGGCGGTGCGGTGCGGGACACCGGCAGCACGCCGGGTGCGGACTACCGGCTGCTGGACGCTGCAGACGTGGTACTGGGGGCGAGCCATGTGCTCACGCCGTCGGGCGGGTCGGTGACGTTCAAGGTGGTGGTGCTGGCCGACGAGAGCGCCGAGGTGGACGAGAGCGTCGTGCTGAAGCTCGTGGATCCGTCGGGCAGGCTGGACGTGGCGCTCGGCACCCTGACGCTGAAGGACGGCCTGGGCTCCACGGGGGTGAAGATCTCGAGGTCGGCGCTCACGGTCTCCGAGGGGATCGGTGCCATCGACAATCGATACACGGTGGTGTTGACCAGGGCGCCGGATGTGGGTGAGACGGTGACGGTGAGTGCCAGAAGCGCTGACAAGGGCGCGGTCTGGGTCATGCGGAAACCCATATTGCCGGCCGAGAAGTACATCTTTCCATTGACGGCGGAGTTCACCTCCACCAACTGGGACCAGACGCGGACGTTCCTGGTGGGTGGATCCAGTGACGCCGATGCCGACCACGAGAGTGTCGTCATCTCCCATACGGTGCAAAGCACGGGGGGCGTCTACGCCGGCGCGACCGCCGGGTCGGTAACGGTGGGGGTCATCGACGACGAGGCGCCGATTCCGGTCTCGGTGAGCGCCAGCTCGTCGTCAATGACCGAGGGCGGCGTCGCCACCTTCAGGGTCACCGCGGAACGGCTGTTTTTAGATAAAGTGAAGTGGCGGCCCGTCACGATTGCGCTGACGGTCACGGCGACCGGTGCGTTCGCGGCCTCTGATCAGACCGGCACCCGGGAGGTGACGATTGCTCCCGGCCAGCGTACGGCCACACTTACGGTCAGGACGGTGAACGACGACGCCATCGAACCGGACGGGACGGTGACGGCGACCGTCGTTGACGGCACCCACTACACGGCCGGCGCCACGCCGTCGGCAACGGTGGCGGTGCGGGACGAGGACGGCGACGTGGAGGTGGGACTCGCAATGGCTTCCGGCGACATATCAGAGGCGGACGGTTTCCACAGGAGCAAAAGCATTCATTTGCGTCTGAGCCGCCCGCTGCTCAGCGGCGAGACCCTGCGGGTGCCGCTGGTGCTGGGCGGCACGGCGGAGCGCGGCAGTGACTACACGCTGGCCCCGGCAACGAGTTCTGCGAGAGTGAGCTACGCCAATCTGTCCAGTGTGGACCCTGCCAATCCGCCGACGGTGGTCTTCACGGGTCCTACCGATTCGCTGTGGAAGCAAACCGTCGTGGTGAACTTGGTCATTGTGGACGATGCGGTGCAGGAGGGTCTGGGCGAGACGGTGACAGTGACGACCGGGACGATTTCCGAGGCGGGCATCCAGGGCCGGGTCACGGTGCGGATCACCACCGCGGACCGCTTCCGCATCCTGGACGACGATGCGCCAGTGCTCACCGTCACGCCGTCGTCCGCCGTCCTGCACGAGGACAGGAGGCAGACCTTCACCATCTCGGACATCCCCGCTGCCTATTCACAGGTGCGTCTTGCCGCCAGCGGCAGCGCGGTGCGGGACACCGGCGGCACGTCGGGGGCGGACTACCGGCTGCTGGACGCTGCGGACGTGGTACTGGGGGCGAGCCACACCCTCACGCCATCGGGCGGTGCGGTGACCTTCAAGGTGCAGACGCTGGCCGACGAGGAGGAGGAGGAGGAGGAGGAGATGGTCACGCTGAGCCTGGTGGAGCCGGGCGGCGTGCTGAACGCCCATGTGGGGGTGGTGACTATAAGGGACGGGCCGCGCCCGGTGGCCGGGGTGGCGGTCTCGGAGACGGCGCTTGACCTCATGGAATGGGGGGCGGCGGGCAGCTACACGGTGGTGCTGACCAAGGCGCCGGCGGCGGGTGATACG
>VXWH01000131.1 GCA_009836025.1 Synechococcus sp. SB0668_bin_13
AGGTGGGCACGGCCCCCCATGCTGTCCGCGCCAGAGAATTGGGCTTCCCTGACAGTGGGCTGATATGGATTTCCGCTGCCGCGCCTTTTCCTTCTCCCCTTATCCAGAACTCGGGTTTTACTAGCCCTTCAACTGGCGGGCACACAGGAATCCAGCCCCCGGCGCAGCTCGGCGCAAAACGCCCCCGCCACCAGCGCCGGATGATCGGATGGGCCGACCGCGGCAATCCGCTTCACGAAAGCGCTACCCACAATGGCCCCGTCACTGCCCCAGAGGCGCACCTGGCGCGCCTGGGCGGCGGTGGAGATGCCAAAGCCCACGGCAACGGGTTGTTGGGCCAGGGATTTGAGTTGGCCAATCAAGGACGCCACCCGCTGATCCATCTGCTCCCGGGTGCCTGTCACCCCCGTCACGCTCACCAGATAGATGAAGCCACGGCTGGTCCGGGCAATCTGCGCCATGCGCTGGGGGGACGTGGTGGGCGCCGCCAACAGCACCATGTCCAGCCCTGCAGCCGCCACTGTGGGGGACAGGCGCTGCGCCTCCTCCAGGGGAAGATCAGGTACCACCAACCCCGCTGCACCGGCGGCGGCGGCACGGTCACAGAAGCTGGCCACCCCCATGTTGAGCAAAGGATTGGCATAGGTGAACAACACCACGGGCATGTGCAGTTGTCCCTGCAGGCTGGCCAGCATGTCCAGCACACCGGCGCAGGTGGCGCCTGCTGCCAGGGCGCGCCCGGCCGCAGCCTGAATCACGGGGCCATCGGCCAGGGGATCGCTGTAGGGAATGCCCAGTTCCACCAGATCAGCCCCCTGGTCCTGCAAGGCCAGCAGGCAGGCCGCTGTGGTGTCCAGGTCCGGATCGCCAGCCATCAAGAAAGGCATCAGGGCGCAACGCCCCTGTTGGGCCAGGGTCGTGAAGCGGGCGCTGACGGGACTGTTTTCAGGGTGTTCAGGAGAAGAGGGATTCATGCCCAGCACGGTGAAGCCTTGAGGCTATGGCCAGCCGTCACTCAGCCGCTTGCCGGCCTGATGTCTCGTCAGGCTCCGGGGCGGTGGACGACAGCAACTCCTGCTGCTCCGTTTCACTCAGGGCTTCAAAGTGGCGCAGCAACTCCTCGTCCGTGGCTTGGTCATAACGTTGGCGGTAGTTTTTGCGCATTTGCATGAAGGTCATGTCGCCGCGCACAACCCGCCAGCCATAGCTGGCCACCCAGAGGACGACCACCAGCACCAGCAGGGCGCTGGACGCCAGCCCCGCATTGGGTTCGCCAAAACCCGCCCATTGCAGCACCCGGGGGAGCATCCCGCCAAGGCCCAGCAGGACCAGGCCCAGCAGCAGCACATGCCCTTTGGTCATGGCTCACCGTGGCGTTCCGCAGGACGCAAATTGACGAAGGGGGCCAGCAGGATCAACCCTGGGAACAAAAGAAACACCAGGGCATAGCTTAACAGCCGCTCCACTTTGCCCATCACATGCCAACGCCTGTGGAGCCAGGCCATCAAGGCCGCAGGGGTCACGATGAGATAGACGAACCCCAGAGCGCCAACCAGCCCCGGAAGCAGCAGGGTCTCCAAAGACGGCATGGGCATGGCTCTACAGCGGAGGGGTCACAGGGATTCAAGATACTGCGTGGGGCGGGAACCCACCATGCCCGTGGCGGGATTCGAACCCGCACTGGAGCGATTTTAAGTCGCCTGTCTCTGCCAATTGGACTACACGGGCCGGCTGTGAAGCTGGGCTGTTCAGCCCAGGGCAGAATGAATGGCCATTGCTTCCCATCCTGCCATGGTGAACCCTGAACGGTCCATCCCTCCTGTGGGCACCCCTGCACGTCAACAGTTGGTGGCCAGCCTGGCCAGCCAGGTGATCGACGCTGTGGGCAAGGCGGGGGATCTGGAGCGCCAGAGTTGGGTATGCACTCACACACATATCCACGGGGTGGCGCCGCTGGAATACGACATTCGCCATGTTCCCGAAGCGCTCTATCTGGAAGTCCTGGCCAAGGCGCGCCAGCAACAGGCTGGCTGAAGCGCTTCTGCGAAGCTGGTGTTCACCGACCTCAAGCAACATGGTGGGTTATCTCGCCGCCCCCTACGCTCTCCTGGGGCTCCTTACTCTTCTTCACTCATAGCCGGAAAAAAAGATCCCTCAGCGGCGCATAGCGCCTGTGAAGCGCTGTACCCCTCGCTCAACTGAAGCCGCACAGGACGACCTTCCCCGTCACATGGCACTCGGCTTATGGGTCCTGAGCCCGGGAGCAACCCTCAATGGTGGTGGACGTGGTGACGGGACTTGGCCTTCACGTCCTCCTCGCAGGCCCCGGTGCAGTCCCCATGGCAGAGGGTGCAGGCCTCACCCAATCCTTCGTGGTGGTGGTGATGGCTTGTCTGGGGAGCGCCATACTCGTTCTCGAAACCCAGCACCTGGGTGCGGTACTTGCACAGGGCGCAATTCATGGCGTTGTCCCCCTCCAGAGCCTCCTGGGCACGGGCGCGGAAGGTGTCCAGCACCAGGGGATGGTCGCTGAGGTAGGGGGCTTTGCGGATGTCCAGTTGGGGATGGTCGGCCGCCACGCGGTCCACCGCCCGGTGAATGCGGCTCACCAGCACCCCGGAAAACAGGAAGTAGGGGAAGACCACAATGCGGCGGTAACCCAGACCCACCGCCCGCCGCAGACAGTCCTCCACCAGGGGAAAGGTGACGCCGGCGTAGCAGGTTTCTCCCCAGCCCAGCCCCAGACCCTCCACCAACATGCGGGTGATCTTGGCCACGTTGCCGTTGGCGTCCGGATCCCGTG
>VXWH01000129.1 GCA_009836025.1 Synechococcus sp. SB0668_bin_13
GTGCCGACATTGCTGACAGAGACGGATTTGTCGTAGTCCTCAATTTGCTGCTTGAGGATGGCGCTGATCTCGTCAGGACGGATGGAAACCATGGCTTAGAGCGGGAGGGAGGGCAGTTGGGTTGGGAGGGATTCGTCACCAGGGATCAAGCGGCTTTGGCCAGGCTGCGGCCGAGGCGACGGACTTGTCCGGCCAGGCTGGCATCGACAACCCGGGAGCCGATACGCACAATCAGACCACCGATTAGAGAAGGATCAACGGTGATGGAGCAGTCCACAGCGGCACTGCCCGCCATGGTCTGAACCTTTTGTTTGAGTTGCTCTTCCTGGTCCGGGGTGAGTGGCGTCGCGCTGGTCACCTGGGCCAGGGCAATGCCTTTGGCCTTGCGGTAAAGCTCCAGGAAACGCTCAAACACCACACCCGTCAAGCTGATGCGCTGGCGATCAGCCAACAGTTTGAGCAGGTTGAGGCTGGCCGTTTGCCTGAGCATGTCCTTCTCCTGAAACAGTGCCGTAATGACAGCTTTTTTGGTTTCCGGTTCAAGGACTGGGGAGCCCAGGGCATCTCGCAAAACGCCTGAAGCTGTCCAGATCTCAAGCACGGCCTTGGCGTCAGCAGCAAGGTCATCGCTGGTGCCCTGCTGGCTTCCGATTTGCAACAGCGCTTCGGCGTAAGGCGTGGCGATGGTGTTCAGGAGGGGCATCGTCTAGCCAAGGGAATGGATGGTGGCCTCCAGAAGCTTTGTCTGCTTCTGGTCGGAAAGAGCGTCGGGAAGATCCTTGAGGGCCAGGGCGATGGCCTGCTCAGCGGTGCTGCTGAGCAGTTCATTGCTCATGCGACGCGCTTCGCTGTCTGTATCGGCCTTCGCTTCCTCTTGAAGGCGAGCCATCTCGGCGATGGTGCGCTGTTCCCCCTCGGCGCGAATGGCATCGGCGCGGGCTTCGCCGTCCTTGAGGATCGTCTGGGCTGTTTCCCGGGCAGCAGCCAGTTCAGCCTCAGCCTTCTCAAGCTGGGCTGTCGCTTCAGACAGGCGGGACTCCGCCTCATGGAGGTCTTGCAGGATTGCCTCACCGCGGCGAGAGAGGATGCCGCCGAGGAATCCCTTCAAAAACCAGAACAGAACAGGGATAAGGATGGCCAGATTGACCAGGTTGCCATTGAGGATGTCAAGGTCAATGCCAAAACCTTCCGTTGCCAGCAAGAGAGGGGCGGCCATGGGGGCAGGGGCGACAATGGGCATTGGTGGATTCAGATCGTGACCAGGCGCTGGATAATCAGATCGGCCAGTTGACGAGACTCCTTGGTCAGAGCGGCGGCGGCGACAGAGCGCTGGGCTTCGATGTCAGCCCGCGCCTGCTCCCGCAGCTTGCTTGCAGAGGCCTTGGCTTCCGCCAATGCGGTTTTATAAAGCGTGGCCACCTCGTCTTCGGCCGCAGCAATGACAGCCTGGGCGTCTTGACGGGCCTTTTGCAGTTGGGCCTTGAGGTCCCGTTCAAGGCGTTCCACCTGAGCCAGTCGTTCCTTGGCGTCCTTGTGGCTGGTGGTCACAAAGCCTTCCCGCTCCTCAACCACCTTGCCAACAGGCTGGAAGAACAACTTGTTCAAGATGAACGTGAGGATCACCACCTGAACGGCCATCAGCGGCAAAGTGGCATCAAAGTCAAAGAGACCGCCTTCAGGGACAGGGGCCTCGGCCAGGGGAAACCAGCTGATCATTGGGGACAGTTGGATGGACGATGGTTCAGGACAGACACAGGTTGCGGTTCAGGCTGAACTGTGCCGCGACGCCTTGCTGACTCGGATCAGGAGAAGGGATTGGCAAACAACAGCACCAGGGCCACCACCAGGCCGTAGATGGTGAGCGATTCCATGAACGCAAAAGAGAGCAGCAGGGTGCCACGGATCTTTCCCTCGGCCTCAGGCTGACGGGCAATGCCTTCAACAGCCCCACCAGCAGCGGTGCCCTGACCAATGCCGGGGCCGATGGCCCCCAGGCCGACGGCAAGGCCGGCGGCGACAACAGATGCTGCGGGGATAAAGGATTCCATGATTGAGGGGATGATGGTTGGGGGTGCGCAGATGCTACGCGGGTGTTGGAGGCGCGCCTGGAACATTCCCCAGGACGGGGAAGGGGCCCGAAGCACTCGGACCGCACGCAATGATGTCGGCCGACAACGGAGGACCGCGTCAGCCGTGTTCTTCGTGAACTGCCTCGCCAATGTAGTAGGCCGCCAGGGTGGCAAAAATCAAGGCCTGAATGGCACTGGTGAACAGGCCCAGAAACATCATGGGCAAGGGCACAAACAGGGGCAGAAGCAGCACCAGCACAGAGACGGTGAGCTCATCGGCCATGATGTTGCCGAACAGCCGGAAGGAGAGGGAGAGGGGCTTGGTGAAGTCCTCGACAATCTTGAACGGGAGCATGATGGGGGTGGGCTCCACGTAGTACTCGAAGTACCGCAACCCCTTGCGGCTCAGCCCGGCATAGAAGTAGGCCAGGGACACCAGCAAGGCCAGGGCAACCGTTGTATTGATGTCCCCGGTGGGGGCCCCCAACTCACCGGAGGGCAGACGCACCAGGCGCCAGGGCACGAGGGCGCCGCCCCAGTTGCAGAAGAAGATGAACAGGAACAGGGTGCCAATGAAGGGCATCCAGTCCCGGTAGGCTGCTTCGCCGATCTGTTCCCGGGAGAGGTTGCGGATGTAGTCCCAGAGGAACTCCAGCAGATTCTGGAGTCCCCCAGGCTTGCGCTCCATCCGGCGGGTCCCCGCCACCACAATGCTCAGCAGGGCGCCAATGAGGATCCAGGAACTGAGGAAGATTTGACCGTGAAGGTCCAGTTGGCCCAGGTGCCAGTAAAAGTGCTGGCCAATCTCCAAACCATGGGATTCCTCGACCACGAGTTCCGGATCACTGGCCGGGAGAGCCTCGGCAAGGGGAAGAAGGGTCTGCAGCAGCATGACTCAGGCAAGCGGAGAACCAGAAACGAAGGTTGCGGGCTCGTCGGAACCCGTCAGATCGCCGAAGGCGATGAGCAAAATCGCTGGCTTGTACAGCAAGAAGCCGAAGAAAGCCGGCACGCAATCCAGCCCTTGAAAACGGAGGGCCAGCATGAAAAGGACAACAGGAACCGCCAGGTGCGCCTTGCCAAGTCTGTTGGAGCGCTTGCCAAGCCGTTCCACCGAACGTGAAAGCAGAAGCAGGTAGAGAATTCCCCCAGCAGCTCCGGCGAGAAGGCTGAAGCACGTCCGCAGATCCCAGACCAGGACTGTCAACAGGCCGGCCCCGATGGTGATGCTCAGCGTCAGGCTGAAAATCCGTTGCCGAAGGCGAAAGAACTCCTCCATCGGACTGGGCGCCATGGGAGTGGATTTGTCCTCCGGGATCTTCGCAGACGAAGAGGACCGGGCAGCAGGTGACCTGAACCGGGACCAACCACCACCCTCTCCAAGGGGAGACGGGGGCAGGCCATGGCCAGCAAGGCGATGGAGCAACTGGTCACGCCAGAGGCTTGTTGGATGGGCCTGAAGCAGGTCTTCAGGGGAGGCTTCCATGGTGAACCCGTGGTTCACCTCCGTTCTGTCCACAGAACTGCTGTACAGGCAAATGCGGGTGGATTCTAACATCCAGGGTCAGTGGATCGTGGGGCGCAGCAGGGCCAATCTGCGCCGCCAGAGTGTCCTGATCTGCTCCCCCAGTCGCCTTTGACCCCTGCCGCCAGCGGGATCCGCCAGATGCCGCAAAGGTTGTGACGGCGCCTCGTCAATGGCCTTCAGCAGGGTCATGTCCCCCGGGTCGAGATCCATGGGCTCCAGGTCAGGCCCCAGCAGCCGCGAACCGGGCCAGCCCCACAAACAAGGATTGCGCTGGGCGGTGGCGGCCCACAGATCCTCGTCACTGCTCCAGGCGTGGGTAGGCAGGGGCGGCTTGCCGAGGAAAAATTCAAAATGGCTGATGTCCGTGTTCAGGGCCTCAACCAGTTGCCACCGCTGCCGATCCGGCAGAGCCTTGGCACGCTCCAGGGCTTCCCCCTGTAAGAGGGCGTCCGGTTGCCAGATCCCGGGATTGCTGAAACCCAGAAATTCCAGCCCGCACCCCTCCACCAACTGGAAGAGCCTCTCCAGGGTGTAGCTGGTTTCCTGGGGATGGAGATACATGTCGGCAAAGGCCGCATCACCCACCGTGTCCATGGCCCAGCGCTGCTGATGGCGCTGCCGGATGCTGTTGTGCTCAGGCAACCGGGCAATGAGTTGACGGGCAAACTGCACCCCCGTTCCGTCTGGCTGGATGCCCAACAACCTCAGAGCGTGCTGGGCCCTGTGAATCTCCCAGCGCCCCCCGTCCGCATAGAGGAACAGATGCAGGATTCCCCCGTCTGCCAGGGCCGTGGCCAGAGCCGCAAGGCCGGCGGCGGGATCCGCCATGTGGTGCAGAACACCCACGGAATTGATGAGCTGAAACCGCCCCAGGGAAGGAGCCTCCAGCAAGCTGACGCAGTGAAAGCGGATGCGCTGCTCACCCCCGGACCGTCGCAGGCGTTCCTGGGCCACAGCCAGCGCTCGGGGGCTGATGTCCAGGGCGGTAACCTGGGCTTCGGGATTGAGATGCACCAGGTAGTCACTGCTCACGCCGGAGCCGCAACCGGCATCCAGAATGCGGAGGGGCTGACCGGGATCAGGGGCCCGACCGGTGCAGTGGCTATAGGCCGTGGCGTAGCACCAGCGCCAGTTGTAGCCCGGTGGCGGACCGTCCTGGAGAGGGTCTGGCGGATAGGGGAACCTATTGTAGAAATCACGCACCTGGGGTGTGGCGCCGTCGGCCATGGTCATGGAGGAAGAGATTGCGGCATCAGGTGTCAATAGCGGACCGACTTCGGACAACCCCTGGAGCTGCAAACATTTGTTCACCCATCCCCGATTCCACACAATCGCAGCGTAGCGTTCTGGACTACAGAAGGTCTGAGCCATCAGGCCGCCGTGGCTGCATCGGAGCCTTTCCTTCATGACCGTGACCGTCAGCAGTGGCAGCAGTAGCGTTTCACCGCAGCTGTATGACACCCTGCCGCTTTCCAGCCTGCGTCAGGCCGAGCAGCAGGATCGCTTCCCCGATCGCACTGAGTTGGATCGGCTGATCAACTTTTTCCAGGGGGGACAACAACGGGTTGACGTTGCCCGTCGTCTGGCCGCCAATGCTGGCGCCATTATCGCCCAGGCGGCCAACCGCATTTTTTCCGGCGGAACGCCCCTGGCCTACCTGGAAGAGCCCCCAAGTCGCACCGCCGCCGTGCCCGGTGTGGGGACAGCCTTCCCGGAGGGCCGGTCAGAGCAGAAAGCCTTTGACCGCTCTGTCGAGACGTTTGTCCAATCGGCTGGCTCAAATCGGGGCTTGTTCAGTCGCCTGCTGGATAACTTCCGCCAAGCGGGGGATGTGGCCGTGGTCACCCCCGCAGGCTTTGCCCCCATCGACATCTCCCGCTATGGCAAGGAGCGCATGACCAAGTCCCTGCGGGATCTGGGCTGGTTCTTGCGCTATGTGGGGTATGCCGTTGTGGCCGGCGATCCCAGCATTCTGGTGGTCAATGCCCGTGGACTGCGGGAAGTGCTGGAGAAAGGCTGCTCCATCCCGGCAACGCTGCTGGCTCTGCAAGAAATGCGGGCGGCGGCGGCAGCCGTGTTCCAGGACGAGCCGGAGGGCCGCCGGTTGGTGGTGGACTGTTTCAACGTCCTGCTCACGGAACTCTCCGAGAGTGGCCCTTCGCCCCGGCTTCGCCCCGGCAGTGTGGTGGCCCAGGGACTCCAGCTTCCGGCCACCTATGCCGAGGCGGCCGCCTCGCCGGGCCGCTACGTGATGCGACCGGGACTCTCGGGCCGGGAAAAGGCCGAGGTGGTCCGGGCCGCCTATCGGCAGGTGTTGGAGCGGGATGTGGTGAAGGCCTACTCCCTGCGGCTGGCTGCTCCCGAGACCGACGTGCGCAACGGGCGCATTTCCATGCGGGAGTTCGTGCGCAGCATTGGCCGTTCTTCCCTGTACCGTCGCGATTTCTATAGCAACCAGTCCAACAGCCGGGTGGTGGAGCTGGCCTTCCGCCACTTCCTCGGACGCGGTGTGAGCACCCTGGAGGAATTCCGTCAGGCCTTTGCCGTGGTCTCCAGCGGTGGACAAGGGGCCCTGGTGGATTTCCTGGTGGATTCCGATGAGTACGGCCGCATCTATGGGGAGGAGACAGTCCCTTACCTGCGGGATCTGGGAGAAGAGGCCCAGGAAAGCGCCAACTGGGGTCCCAGCCGCAAGCTTTTCAACTATGCGGCGCGTTTTCAGGGGTCTCCCCAGTACGTGACCAGCTTCTCCGGCCAACGCCGTCCTCTCCCCGATCAGCATGCCTACGGCGGCGCCAACGATCCGCTGGCCAATCAGTATGGCGCCATTTTCCCGTCCAGCACCAACGCCCCCAGAACGCTGGCTGCAGGCTTTGGCTACGACAGCCGACGCTTGTTCGTGGGCAGTGCTCCCGGACTGAGCGCCCAGATGGGCTCAGCAGACTCTCGCAAACCCCGTCCCACCACGTCGGGGCCCAAGGTGGTCCGCCTGCAGCAGGTGGCCACGGGTGGAGCGTCAATCCCTCGCCGTGGCGGGCAGCCCAGCATCCGCTGCACCGAGGCGTCCACCCAGGCTGTGGTGGCAGCCGTCTACCGACAGGTTCTCGGCACCCTGGGCTATGAGGGAGAGCGCCTCTCCAGTGAAGAGATCAAGCTGGAGAACGGAGACATCACCCTGCGGGAGTTTGTGCGGGTGGTGGCCCGCTCCAACCGATTCCGCAAGCGCTACTGGGATGGCCTGTATGTGGTCAAGGCCATTGAGGTGATCCACCGGCGCCTGCTGGGACGTCCCACCTATGGCCGCTGGGAAATTGACGCCTATTTTGACGTGGCCTCCCGCGAAGGCTTCTATGGCATCGTCAACGCCATGCTGGACTCCCGGGAGTACAATCAGGTCTTTGGGAACGACACAGTTCCCTACGAGCGCTACATCACGCCAACGGACCGGGTGACGCGCCAGGTTCCGGGCCTGCGGACGGATTACAGGATCCCCTATGTGGGCGATACGTCCAATCCTCTCCGTGGCGAGCGGCGGCCCGAGCGGCGGCCGGCCAGGGGATTCCAGTACAGCGGCGCCTTGCCCCGCCGCGGCGTGGATCGCGTTCGTCCCTTCCTGGCGGCCCGGATCACGGTCATGCCGCCGGTGGCGTCGCCCCGCTTCATGCGGGGGCTTCCCCTTCCCCGCAAAGAGGCGGTGTCCCTCACCAGCCGTGGCGACAGCAGCCAACTCCAGCAGGTGATCCGCGCCGCCTATCGCCAAGTGCTGGGCAACATCCAGCCCATGGAATCCGAGCGGCTCACCGGAGCGGAATCCCGACTGGCCCATGGGACCATCACCGTGCGGCAGTTTGTGCGGGAGATTGCCCTGAGCGACCTGTACCGTCGCCGTTATTTCGAGGTGTGCAACCCCCAACAGTTCGTGGCCTTCAACTTCCGCCACCTGCTGGGGCGGCCTCCGGCCAATCAGCAGGAACTGGCCGTCCATGCCCGCCTGGTGGCGGAAAAGGGTGTGGTGGCCGAAGTGGACAGCTACCTTGATAGCGACGAGTACCTGCAGCGCTTCGGGGAGGATGCGGTGCCCTATTCCGTTGAGGACACTCTCCCGCGCACCTACAACACCCCCAGCTTTACAACGGTGTTTGCCGGGATTCCAGCGGGTGCCCAGCCCGACGCCAGCACAGTGTCCGACGTGGAGCCACCCCCCTGGACAGCCAAGGTGAGCGACCGGGCCGGCCAGCCAGATTTTCTGAAGGGAGTGCCAATGCGCAATCTCCCGACAAACCTGCTGTTTACCCCCGCCACAGGCTTGTTCCCGGCGCTTGGTCAACCGAGACGGACGCCACAACCGGTCAAGCTTCGCCTCTCTCCCAAGCCCAGTCAACAGGAGTTGACTGCCGTGATCAACGCCGCCTACCGCCAACTTCTGGGCCGGGTTCCTCTTGCGGAGGAGCGGCTGACCTCGGCTGAATCCCAACTCCGCTCTGGACGCATCACGGTGGCTGGCTTCATTGCACAGGTGAGCGCCAGTTCCCTGTTCCAGAGCCGCTTGTCGTCCTTTTCGGCGCTGAAGGCGGCTGATGCGGCCTACATGGCCCTTCAGGGCCGCTCCCCCAGCCAAGCGGAAGCCAGCGCGTTCGCTGACCAACAAGCCCGCCTTGGCAAGGCAGCCGCTATAGCCGCTCTCCTGGACACGCCTGAGTACAAGGAGCGTTTTGGGGACAACACCGTGCCCGTGGTGGAAGGGACCCAGACGTTTCCCGGTCGCAGTCAGGCCGTGATCACGCGGACGGCACGCCTGGATGGGGGCCCCGCGGGCATCACCCCACGGCCTTGAGCCCGATGCTCCCAAAACCTACGCCAGGGCGTTGTACTGTTGGAAACCTGGGACTCCTCAACCGGGATTCCCGACATCCCAGCGCTTTGGCCAAGGTGAGTTTTCTTATAACCAGCAGCAACCAGTAGGGCAGCCTTGTCTCTAGTCAAGGCAGGGCTAGTTTTTTGTTGTTCATTGACGCCACTGGCTTGTCTGTGCCTGTGTTGCCATTCCCTTGCGGCGACGATTTGCCGTGAAGAACTGTTACGCTTTTCCAGGGATTCCTGGCAGGATCGTCAACACGGCAACCACAACCATGCCAACAGCTTGCATGTCCTGTGGTCATCAAACTTTACTTGCCTTGTGTTTGTTACAGAATCAGGGATGCAACCCCTCTGACCGCTCCGAATCCCCTAATCTCCATGAGGCATTGGCCAAGGCAGCTCTTCTGCTCATCCATGACCGGTTCAGCTTGCCTTAATTCTTCCAATTCCCCTAAACCCTGGTCCCCTTCAAAGAGACCGTACGCTTCGAGGCCGAACTGAATGAGCATCGTCTCCAATTCGATCATCAACGCCGATGCCGAGGCCCGCTATTTGAGCCCCGGTGAGCTGGATCAAATCAAGTCTTTTGTCTCTGGCGGCGCCCAGCGGCTGCGAGTAGCGAATGCTCTTAGCGAAAATCGCGAGCGCATCGTCAAGCAGGCGGGCAGTCAACTGTTCCAGAAGCGCCCTGACGTCATCTCTCCTGGCGGCAACGCCTATGGAGAAGACATGACTGCCGCCTGCCTGCGTGACATGGACTACTATCTGCGTCTGGTCACCTATGGGATCGTCTCCGGCGACGTCACTCCCATTGAGGAGATCGGCATCATTGGCGCCCGTGAAATGTACCGCTCTTTGGGCACTCCCCTGGATGCCATTGTGGAGTCGGTGCGTGAAATGAAGTCTGCATCCCTGTCCCTCCTTGGTGGTCAGGACGCCGATGAGGCATCCTTCTACTTCGACTATGTGATTGGCGCCCTGTCCTGAGGCCGCCGCATTTTCTCCCCAGACTGTTCTCCATTCCCCCACGCTTCTCAGGTCATGCAAGACGCCATCACGTCTGTCATCAATTCCTCCGACGTCCAAGGGCTTTACCTGGACGACGGCTCCATGTCCAAGCTGCAATCCTACTTCCGTAGTGGTGAGTTGCGGGTGCGGGCAGCAGCGACGATTAGCGCCAACGCTTCCGCCATTGTTCGCGATGCCGTGGCCAAGGCCCTCCTCTACTCGGATATCACCCGTCCCGGCGGCAACATGTACACCACCCGCCGCTACGCTGCCTGCATCCGCGATATGGACTACTACCTCAGGTATTCCACCTACGCCATGCTGGCTGGCGATACCTCCATCCTGGACGAGCGGGTTCTGAATGGTCTTCGCGAGACCTACAACTCCCTGGGTGTGCCCATCGGCGCCACCGTGCAGGCCATCCAAGCCATGAAGCAAGTCACTGCCTCTCTGGTGGGTGCTGATGCCGGCAAGGAGATGGGTGTTTATTTTGACTACATCTGCTCCGGACTGGGCGGCTAAGCGCCTGGCGGATCAGATCCCGTCGTGAGGAACGATTTCATGCGTCTTTTCAAGATCACTGCTTGCTTGCCCACCCAGCGCAACATCCGCGCCCAGCGGGAACTGCAAAATACCTACTTCACCAAGTGGGTTCCCTATGGCAGTTGGTTCGCTGAGCAGCAGCGCATCCAGAAGCAAGGGGGGAAAATTCTCAAGGTTGAGCTTTGCGCGGGTCGCCAGCAAGACAACGTTGGCCTTTAGTTAGTCCACCCCCAACAAGCCACTCCCAACCAAAGCCTGGTTTTGCCGGGCTTTTTCTGTGCCTGGGATTCGGGGATGTGGTAGCGATGATCAAGCCAAGGCCCAGTTCCCAAGGCGATACCTGGCCTGCAGACGCCCGTCTGCTCCTCCTGATGACTGCGCTCTGGAGCGTGGTGGGACTCCTCATCCTTGCATCCGCCAGTTGGTGGTCTGCACAGCAAGAGCTTGGCGACAGCTTGTATTACGTCAAGCGCCAGACGCTCTGGCTGCTGACGGGCTGGTGCCTGCTCCTGATCATTGTCCGCTGGCCCCTGCAGCAGTGGCTGCGACTGAGCGCCGTCGGCCTGCTGGCTGGCCTGACGCTGTTGGTGCTCACCATCTTCTTCGGGGTGACCATCAACGGCGCATCCCGCTGGCTGCTGATCGGGCCTGTGCAGATGCAACCCTCGGAGTTGATCAAGCCCCTGGTCATTCTCCAGGCCGCTGTCCTGTTCTCCAATTGGCATCGTCACCGGATGGTTCAGCGGCTTTTCTGGACCGGTGTTTTCACTGTGGTCCTGGGCTTGATTCTGAGGCAGCCCAACCTGAGCACAGCAACCCTACTGGGGCTGCTGCTCTGGTTTATGGCCTTTATCGCTGGCCTCCCCATGGGCCTGCTCATGGTGATCGCCGGCCTGGGCCTGGGGACAGGCGTCACAAGTCTCATGGTGAATGCGTATCAGTTCCAGCGGATCATTGCCTTCCTGAACCCGTGGTCGGACCCCACGGGCAGCGGCTATCAACTGATCCAGAGCATCCTGGCCATTGGATCAGGGGGCATGAGTGGCGCCGGCTTTACGCTGTCAACCCAGAAGCTCCACCATCTCCCTTTCCACACTACGGATTTCATCTTTGCCATCTACGCCGAAGAGCTGGGCTTCATCGGCTGTCTGCTTCTGCTCTGCTTTCTGCTGGTGTTTGCCTTTCTCGGCCTACGGGTTGCCCAGGCCAGCCTGGACCAGAGGTCTCAACTCGTTGCCAGTGGAGCCACCATCCTTCTGGTGGGCCAAGCCATTCTCAACATGGCCGTCGCCACAGGGGTGATGCCCGCCACAGGTCTGCCTTTCCCCTTGTTCAGTTACGGGGGAAGCGCCGTGCTGAGCTGCCTGATCACAGCGGGGCTTCTCATCCGCGCCAATCTGGAACGCACGAAAAAAAGCTAGGCTCTTCAGCAAGATCAGCATGACTAGGCTCTTGCCTCTGCTCGCCGCTGTGGTGGGTTTTGACCTGGCTGGCGCTTCCCGTTGGGGAGAGCAGCTACTGAACCAAAGCCTCACAGCCCCATGGCCCATCAGCCTGGCTGTGGTCACCCTGCTGGGGCTACTCACATCCCTGGGTCCCTGTTCCCTGTCCCTTCTGCCCGTGACCATGGCGTTTCTGGCGGGAACCGGTCCCGGCCAGCTACGCCCCTGGCAGCGCAGCAGTGCGTTTGCAGCGGGCATTGTTGCCACCCTGACCGGTCTGGGTCTCCTCAGTTCCCTCATGGGACGCATCTATGGTCAGGTTCCTGCCCTGGTGGTGGCCCTGGTGGCTGCTCTGGCCCTGGTCATGGGCCTCAACCTGCTGGGATTGCTGCCGATGGCCTGGACGGCGGGGCCGTCAGGGCAATGGATCCACCGCCGCATCCCGCCGGCGCTTGCCCCCATGGCGGCTGGTCTGGCCTTTGGACTGGCGGCCTCCCCCTGCACGACGCCTGTCCTGGCTGTCCTGCTGGCCTGGATTGGCAGCGCCGGTCGTCCCCTGCTGGGCGCCTTGCTGCTGGCCGGCTTTGGTGTGGGACAAGTGTTGCCCCTTCTCCTGGTGGGAACCGCTGCCGCGTCCCTGCCCCGGCTGCTGGCGCTCCGCTCCTGGACCCAGTGGATCCCACGTCTCAGCGGCGCCGTCCTGGTGTCGGTTGGCAGCATCCTTTTGCTCTCGCAGCTTCCCGTGCTCTCTTAAGCCATGGCGTCCGATGCTGCGCAGATCTTCCGCCCCGGCCAACGGCTGCTTGCCCTGCTGGGGGACCTGCGGCTGGCCATTGGCCTGCTGCTGCTCATTGCCCTCGCCAGTGCCCTGGGCACAGCCTTGCCCCAGAACGAGCCCGCTGGCGCCTATCACGACCACTACGACGCGCAGCCATGGCTGGGGCTGCTGACAGCCGGCCCCATTCTGGCTCTACACCTGGATCACGTCTATTCCAGTGGGTGGTTTCTCGCATTGCTGGCGCTACTGGCCACCTCCTTGACCACATGCAGCATCCGGCGCCAATGGCCTGCCCTGCGATCAGGATTGCAGTGGACGGACCACCAGCACCCCCATCAACTGAGCAAATACAGCATTGGCATCACACGGGAGGCAGGTCCCCAAAGCCTCCAGCACCTGGCCCAACTCCTGCAACGGCGCGGCTGGAAGGTGCAGCAGAAGACCGGGCGACTGGCGGCCAGGAAAGGGGTGATTGCCGGCCGGAGCGGGCCTCTTCTGGTTCACGTGGGTTTGATTGTGCTGATGACGGGCGCCGCCTGGGGCGCATTGGGGGGGCAGCGACTGGAGCGTTTCCTGGCGCCTGGCCGGAGTCTGGACCTGGTGGACCGCCAAGGGGAAACCCGGTTGTCGATCCGGTTGCAGGATTTTTCCGTGGATCGCGACGCACGCGGGCAGGCTCGGCAGTTCCACTCTCAACTCCTGTTCTCTGCCCCCGCCATGGCCACCGCCCGCCATGTGGACATCAGTGTCAACCATCCTGCCCGCATGGGTGGGGTGACGGTGTATCAGGCTGACTGGCAGGTGGCGGCGCTGACGGTGCAACTGGGTCGGAGCCCCCAGTTGCAGTTTCCGCTGCAGCCTTTGCCCAGCCTGGGGGAGCAGGTCTGGGGGCTGGCCCTGCCAACCCGCCCGGAGGGATCCCACCCTGTATTGCACAACGTTGCCAGTGCGCAGGGCCCTGTTCTGGTGTAAGACAGCAACGGGGAAAAACAGGGAGCGCTGCTGGTTGCCGGCCCCCCGCTGGATGTGGATGGACTGCCCATCCGCATCACCCATGTGCTGCCCGCCAGTGGCTTGCTGATCAAGCGGGATCCTGGCGTTCCCCTGGTCTACACAGGATTTGCCGTGGCCCTGTTGGGTGGGGGCCTGAGTGTGCTGGCCAGCCGCAAGCTCTGGGCCGTTGCAGCCCAGGGCAAACTGCATGTGGCAGGCGTCAGCAACCGGGATGTGGTGGGATTTGGTGAGGCGCTGCCCCGCCTGCTGGACTCCCTCACTGAAGAGGCTCACTGAGGCTGGCCATGGTGAACCGTGATCACCGTATGAACATTGCCCCGGGGGGAAAAATCGGCCACCAGTTCCATCCAGCGGGGTGAGCAGGCCGCGACGCAGTCATCCAGAATGCGGTTGGCCACTTCCTCATGGGAAATGCAGTGGTCCCGCCAACTGTTGATGTAGAGCTTGAGGGCCTTGAGTTCCAGGACTTTGGGGCCAGGCTGGTAGCAAAGGCGCAACACGGCAAAGTCGGGATAGCCGGAGAAGGGACACTTGCATGTGAAGTCCGGCAACTCAATGGCGATCCGGTAGGGGCGGCCGGGGTTGGGGTTGTCGAAGCAGATCAGTTCAGCGGCGGCAATGGCCCGCTCCCCGTAGCGGGGCGTGGTGGTTTGGCGCTCTGTCATGCCGGGTTGATGATGGTCCAGTCCAGGAGAGGCGATAGCCTTCACGCTACAGGGGATCAATCCCCTCCCAATTTTGGATTTTTTCTAAAGATTTACCAACAGACCCGCAAAATGCTTGTCATGAACAGTGCAGAAGCCCTATGTATGAGAGCGAGGACAAAACGTTGAGCGCATCGGGTGGCTCCGGCTTCTTAGGTGCGCTGGAAGTAGCCCAACCGCGACGGTGAAGCAACGCACCTCTTGAACAAAGCGGATTTCGCCAGTCCGTGGCTGGCAGTTCCCGTTCTGTGGAGGTTTCTCTCATGGTCCAGCTCAAGTATCGTGGTGTTGATTACGACACCACCCAGCGCCCTGATCTCAGCGATCAACCGGTGGAACACGTTTACCGTGGCATCCACTTCAATAGGGCTCCTCGCCACGAGGCCGATGCTCTGTCGGACCAGCCTGTGCGCGTGAGCTATCGGGGAGCGGTCTATGAGACCCGCATCGCCGAAGCGCTGAAGCGTTAATTCAGTAGCGATAGCTACTGAAAACCAGAAGCCACACCCCCCTAATGGCAAGGGAATCAACACTTTCCTCAATGGATTTGTTCCTGAGCCCAGTGGCTGGTGTGGCTTCTCCCGTGTCTTCAGCATCTTTAGCCCCTGCCGGGATCTCCTCCCCTCCGGCTCAGCGAATTTCTGTCCATAGTGCCCTGGGAATGTTGTGGCTCCAGTTGCACTTTGAAAATCGCCACTGGGACTCTCTGGCTGCCGGGTGCGTTGAGCTTGAGCCTGACACCTTGCCCGCATTTCTTGCTGATTGCTCCGCTGCTGGTGTGGTCTGCTCCAGCCCACTGCCGCAGGCCTAAGGCACACGTCACTGGTTCCTCTCCTCTTGCTGAACACTGTTTTGTATTTCTGGCGTCATGAAGAAAGTTGAAGCAATTATCCGCCCTTTCAAGCTGGATGATGTGAAGGTTGCTCTGGTCAATGCCGGCATTGTGGGCATGACCGTGACCGAAGTGCGCGGTTTCGGCCGTCAGAAAGGCCAGGTGGAGCGCTACCGCGGCTCCGAGTTCACCGTTGAGTTTCTCCAGAAACTCAAGCTGGAAGTGGTGGTGAATGACGACAAGCTGGAAACAGTGGTGGATGCCATTCAAAATGCCGCCCGCACCGGCGAGATTGGCGACGGCAAGATCTTCATCTCACCGGTGGAGAGTGTTCTGCGCATTCGCACCGGTGACCGGGACAGCACCGCTCTCTAGGGCGGGCTCCGGTTCAAGCCCCAGCAAGCGCCTGTTGTCCGGCAGCAGGTTCATTGTCTTGGCCCAGGGCTGCCTGAACCGTGGCCTCCACCTGTTTCGGCTCAACGATGTCTCGTCCCTTGCGCTGATCGGGGGGTACCAGGTGAAGCCAGTACTCCTGGTTGCCGGCAGCCCCTTTGACGGGTGAGGGCGCCAGCCCCACCGCACACCAGTTGAGGTGCTGTGCTTTGGCCTGAACAGCCTTGATGGCGCTGGCCTGGGCTTGGGCATCCCGCACCACTCCGCCACGGCCCACCAGTGCCCGCCCCACTTCAAATTGGGGCTTGACCAACACGACCGCCTCCTGGGGCGGTCTTAGCAGGGCTTTGAGCGTCGGTAAAACCAGGCCCAGGGAAATGAAGGAAAGATCCGCCACCGCCAGATCGGCCCAGACGTCGTCAGGTCCGTACAGCATGGCGGGGGTGAGGTAACGCAGGTTGCAGCGTTCCTTGAGCAGCAGGCGCGAATCCTGACGTAGACGCCACGCCACCTGCCCATAGCCCACATCCACCCCGTAGATGTGCCGGCACCCCTGTTGCAGCAGGCAATCCGTGAAGCCGCCCGTGGAGATGCCGGCATCCAGGGCCGTGCGCCCAGCCGCCTGCAATCCAAACGTGCGGATGGCTCCCAGCAATTTCTCACCCCCGCGGGAGACAAACCGGGCCGGCTGTTGCACCTGCAGGGCAAGCTGGCAACTGGTGGCCTGGCCGGGTTTGTCCAGGATTCGGGCGCCACTGCGCACCCGGCCCGCCCGGATCCAGCGCTGGGCCTGTTGGCGGCTGGGGGCTAGGCCCCGCTCCACCAGAAGCTGATCCAGCCGCATTTGTCCTTGTCCCATGGCCAATGTGTTGTGACCGCAATCCTGAATCCTGGCCCGGTGGTCTCCCCTCAGTGGGTCGGTAGGTTATCCACTGTAGTTGTGGCCAGGTCGTGATTGAACGCTACACCCTCCCGGAGATGGCAGCCATCTGGAGCGACGAAGCCCGCTACCAGCGTTGGCTGGAGGTGGAACTGGCTGCGTGTGAGGCCAATTGCCAACTGGGGCGGATTCCCCCCGAGGCCATGGCGGAGATCCGGGCCAGGGCCGGCTTCCAGGTGGAGCGGATCCTCCAGATTGAAGCCCAGGTACGCCACGACGTCATTGCGTTTCTCACCAACGTGAACGAGCAGGTGGGCAGCGCCGGACGCTACGTCCACCTGGGCATGACCAGCAGCGATGTGCTGGACACCGCCCTGGCGCTACAAATGAGGGCGGCGGTGCTGCTGCTGCGGCAAGAACTCGGCAAGCTGGAAGCTGCCATCCGCCAACAGACACGGCGCCACAAGCACACGGCCATGGTCGGTCGTTCCCACGGCATCCACGGGGAACCCATCACCCTGGGATTCAAGCTGGCTGGCTGGCTGGCTGAGGTGCAGCGTCACCAGGAGCGGCTGACCCGGCTGGAGCAGGTGGTGGCCGTGGGGCAGATCAGCGGGGCCATGGGCACCTACGCCAACATCGACCCCCGGGTGGAAGTGCTGGCCTGCACCCAGCTTGGCCTCACCCCGGACACGGTCAGCACCCAGGTGATCAGCCGTGACCGCCATGCCGAGTATGTGCAGACCATGGCCCTGGTGGGGGCAACGCTGGATCGTTTCGCGACGGAAATCCGCAACCTGCAACGGACCGACGTGCTGGAGGTGGAAGAGCATTTCGCCAAGGGTCAGAAGGGCAGCTCCGCCATGCCCCACAAGCGCAACCCCATCCGCAGCGAACGCATCAGCGGCCTGGCGCGGCTCCTGCGGGGCTATGCCATGGCGGCCCTGGAGAACGTGCCCCTGTGGCATGAACGGGACATCAGCCACAGTTCCGCCGAGCGGGTGCTCCTGCCCGATTGTTCCATTACCCTCCACTTCATGCTGCGGGAGATGACCGCCGTGGTGGCTGGCCTGGTGGTCTACCCGGAGACCATGCTCCGCAACATGGCCATCTACGGCGGGGTGATCTTCAGCCAGCAGGTGCTGCTGGCGCTGGTGGCTGCCGGCCTGAGCCGGGAAGAGGCCTACGACCTGGTGCAACGCCATGCCCACCAGGCCTGGAACCAGCCGGGTGGTGATTTCCAGGCCAGCCTGGCCGCTGATCGACAGGTGACGACCCACCTGAGTGGGGAGGCCCTGGCGGCGTGTTTTTCCCCCCGGCAGCACCAGGTGAACCTGGAGCAGATTTGGCGGCGGCTGGAGTTGTGAGGGGGTGTTGTGGTTGTCTATTGGGTTTAGATTGTCACCATGCCACCTCTCGCCTTCAAACCTGATTCCAGCTTCTTCGAGAAGATCGCCCTGGGAGCCGTTGGTAGCCGACATATAGCGCAAGATCTGGAGAGGCTGGATCATCAAATCGTTGAGCTGGAACGTGGCGCAATGGACACGAAGCTCTGGAAGGACGTAAAACACAAGCGAGTCCGCATTCCGGATCTTGTGTGCAAGGTTTGCGGACTTCGCGTCGATAGCCAGGCAAAGACAAAAGCCGAACTGTCCATGTCCCATGGCTTTTCAGCCCATGAACGTGCGTGGGACTTCGGCATGGTGGACACTGACGTGGTCGCTTTTCCCGTCTGCACAAAGGATAAGGATCAAGAAAAGCAGTGGTGCATTGGTCGGTTTAACGGTCAAACTTCTTACTGGCACGAGTGTAACCGGATCCAGTGACAACCCCAAGGCAAGGTAAATTACATACGAGTCGGCCAGTTCAAGGCCGTGCCCCATGACAACACATCCACCAAAGGCGTGACCGAGGGATCGGAAAGGAGCTTCCATACTTAACTATTGAAAGGGAGGGGTCCGGCAAGGGTCAAATTGGA
>VXWH01000199.1 GCA_009836025.1 Synechococcus sp. SB0668_bin_13
AGCAGCAATCCGGCCAGCCGGGGGCGCGCCCGGCCTCCCATCACCCGCCTTCCCCCCCCTGAACTCCCGGACCAAGCTGTTGATGGGAAGGAACTTCACGGGCGGAGGAGTAACAGCACAGCCTCATCATATACCCCAAGTCCGGATCAGGAGGCCAGAGGGGGGGAACCCGGGTCAGGCGGGGAAACCGCGACTTCTCCTGGTCCCCTGATCCGGAACTGGGGTTAGACTGTAAGCCCCTTTTCAGGATGCCCTGCTGGAAGACCACAGACCCAGGGCCAAGCCAAGGCATGGTCTGGAGAGCAGGGGGATTGGCGCTGGCTAGACTTGCCGAAGACTGCTCCCGTCTCTCCCGTGCTGTTGCCTGAGACCACCGCCAGCACCATGGCCTTGCTGGTCCTGGCCAAGGCTCTGCCCTGGCTCCACCTGCTCCTGGGCCTGGCGCTGGCCGCCTGGAGCTTGCTGTTTCTCTTCCGCATCGTACTCACCTGGTATCCCCAGGTGGATCTTCAGCGGGGTGGCTGGCGCTTTCTCCACGTCCCCACGGAGCCTGTTCTGGCGCCCACGCGCCGCTGGGTGGCCCCCATCGGCGGTGTGGACGTGACCCCGGTGATCTGGTTGGGTCTGGCGAGCCTGTTGCGGGAGTTGCTGGTGGGCCAGCAGGGCCTGCTGACCATGGCCATCAGGTGAGCGTCTGGCTGAGCATGTCCTGCTCAATGAACTTGGTGTGTACAGTCCCTTTCACAAATTCGGGCCGCTCCAGCAGTTGACGGTGGAAATCAATGGTGGTGCTCACACCGGTTACGGCACACTCGCTGAGGGCGCGGCGCATGCGGGCAATGGCCTGGGGTCGGTTCTGGCCCCACACAATGATCTTGGCGATCAAGGAATCGTAGTAGGGGGGGATGTGGTAATCGGTGTACACGTGGCTATCCACCCGCACCCCAGGCCCTCCCGGTGGGAGCCAACCACTGATGCATCCCGGTGCAGGCCGAAACCCATGGCGTGGATCCTCGGCGTTAATGCGGCACTCGATGGCATGGCCCTGGAAACGCACGTCCTTCTGACCGAACGCCAGGGGAGCGCCAGCGGCAATTTGCAGTTGCTGGGCCACCAGGTCGATCCCGGTGACCATCTCCGTCACGGGATGTTCCACCTGGATGCGGGTGTTCATCTCCATGAAGTAAAAATTACCGCCGGGCTCCAGCAGAAACTCCACCGTCCCGGCGCCTTCGTACCGGATGGCCTTGGCTGCACGCACCGCCGCTTCACCCATCTTGCGGCGCAACCGTGGGATCAGGTGCGGGCTTGGGGATTCCTCAAGGATTTTCTGATGGCGTCGTTGCAGGGAGCAATCCCGCTCACCGAGATGCACCACGCCACCACGGCGATCCGCCAGAATCTGTATCTCCACATGGCGGGGCCGGATGACCAACTTCTCCATGTAAAGCCCCGGGTTGCCAAAGGCCGCCGCCGCTTCTCCCTGGGCTGTTTTGAACATGCTTTCCAGCTCGTCCGGCTTGGACACCAGGCGCATGCCCCGGCCACCCCCACCGGCGGTCGCCTTGATCATCAAGGGATACCCCACCTGCTCTGCCAACTGGTAGGCGTGGTTCACGTTCTCCACAAGACCCCGGCTGCCGGGCACCGTGGGGACGCCGGCCTCCTGCATGGCGGCCTTGGCCGTGGCCTTGTCCCCCATGGTGCGAATAGCTTCGGGGGACGGGCCAATGAACTTGATGCCGTGGGCCCTGCAGATCTCCGCAAAGCGGAAACTCTCCGCCAGGAACCCGTAGCCCGGGTGAATGGCATCAACCCCGCGGGACGTGGCGGCAGCAATGACGTTGGCCACGTTCAAGTAACTTCTGGCGCTGGGGCCTTCCCCAACGCACACCGCCTCGTCCGCAAGCTGAACGTGGAGGGCGTTGCTGTCCACGGTGCTGTGGATGGCCACCGTAGGAATGCCCAAGTCACGGCAACTGCGGATGATCCGCAGTGCAATCTCACCCCGGTTGGCGATCAGGACCTTGCCAAGGGCCATCCACAGCAACACCAGCAATGGTGGATCGTATCAGTGCCTGATACGGCAGGCCAACCCATGGAGAGCATGGTGTTTAATAAAGGGGCAGCCATGGACTGCGCAACAACAGCGGATGTGGTGGAATTGGTAGACACGCACGTTTGAGGGGCGTGTGGCTTCGGCCTTGCGAGTTCAAATCTCGCCATCCGCATGGTTTTCCCCCAGAGCGACATCATCCTGGTGTCCAACGGACCGGGCGAATTGCTGACCTGGGTGCGCCCCCTGGCGCGTCGGCTTCACCGTGATCTGGTGTCCAACCCCGAATTTTCGGCGGCCCGGCTCCATCTGGTGCTGACCCCATGCCCCCATGCCCATGGACAGGAGGCCAGGTCTGCGGCAGCCCTGGGGGTGTTTGACCAAATCATTCAGGCGCGCTTCTTCTGGCATCTGCTGTACCAGCCTGGGCGCTACCGGCGCTGGCGGCCCCACGGGGTGGTGGTGTTTCTGGGGGGTGATCAATTGTGGGCCGTGCTGCTGGCGGCCCGGCTGGGCTATCGCCACGTCTGCTACGTCGAATGGGTGGCCCGCTGGCCCCGCTGGTGTGACCGCATTGCGGTCATGGGGCACAGGGCCTATGGGCGGGTGCCGCGGCGCTGGCGCCCACGGGCGCAAATCGTTGGCGACCTGATGGCGGACGTGTCCCAGGACCCCGGCACCTCCCCCCCCGGGGGGGGATGGACAGGGACGAGGGCCCGCGCCGTGG
>VXWH01000033.1 GCA_009836025.1 Synechococcus sp. SB0668_bin_13
ACTATATACCACTGAACACAGTAAGTAAAAAATCGAAAGAATCGCAAGAAAAGTGCTCATTTGCTGATCAGAGGTTTGATGAGTGAAGAGAGAAAGCGGAGCTTTCATTTTGGTTTGAATTGGATGAGTTTTCGTCTTCCCAGGACTAGGGTTTGGACGCTATCGTTAGGCTCAATCTGACTCCCTCGCTGCTGTAAAGACCCGATTTCCCAGGCTTTTCCTAAGCAGGGTTTGAGCAAGTGAGTCTGCCCAACCCGCTCCATCCAGGCGGCGTGGTCAGGCGCCAATGCCTGGGCTGGCCAAAAGCTTAGCGCCACACGGCAGGTCCTGTCAGCATTGATCAACGAACAAAAGAGAATCTCACCGGAGATGGCGAGCCGGCTGGCGGAGGTGTTCGGCTCCACAGCGGAGACCTGGCTGGGGATGCAGATGGCCCTAATCAATGGCAAGCCCATGACGTCAGCAGCCACGAGACTCGCAACCCAAGCACTTGTGATCAAGCCCTGGCCTTGTGATCCCCGTTGATGGGGCTGCCGGCGTTCTGAAGGAGCGCTCATCAAGAGGGAAGCGCAAGACTTTATGGCGGATGATCGGAAGCGATCCTCCGGGGAGCTTGAATGGAGCCACGTTCCTGGCTGAAATCCATGGCTGCTGCAGGCATTGAATCCGTCCTCCACGAAGAGCGCCGTTTTGCGCCCCCTGCAGAGGTGCAGCAGCAGGCCCGTATTGGCGGCATGGCCGCCTACACCGCCTTGGCAGAGGAGGCGCAACGGGACCCGGAAGGGTTCTGGGGGCGCTTGGCCCGCCAGGAACTCCACTGGTTTGAACCGTTTCAAGAGGTGCTGGATTGGCGTGACGCCCCCATGGCCCACTGGTTCAGCGGCGGCCGCACCAACGTGTCGTTCAACTGCCTGGATCGCCACCTGACCAACGGGCGGGCGGAGAAAACCGCCATCCTCTGGGAGGGGGAGCCCGGCGACGTGCGGCGGCTCAGCTACCGGGAGTTGCACAGCCAAGTGTGCCGTTTCGCCAACGTGCTCAAGGGCCTTGGGGTGAACAAGGGGGACCTGGTAGCCCTCTACATGCCCATGGTGCCGGAGGCGGCCATCGCCATGCTGGCCTGCGCCCGCCTTGGCGCCCCCCATTCCATTGTGTTTGGCGGCTTCTCCGCGGAAGCCTTGCGGGATCGCCTCATTGACGGCCAGGCCAGGGTGGTGATCACCGCTGACGGCGGTTTCCGCAAGGACAAGGCGGTTCCCCTCAAACCCGCCGTGGATGAAGCACTGGCGGATGGGGCCTGCCCCAGTGTGCAGGACGTGGTGGTGGTGCGCCGCACGGAAACACCGGTCACCATGACCCCCGGCCGGGACCACTGGTGGCATGGGCTGATGGAGGGTGTGAGTGAAGACTGCCCCGCCGAACCCATGGACAGCGAGGACCGCCTCTTCATCCTCTACACCTCCGGCTCCACGGGCAAACCCAAGGGGGTGGTCCACACCACGGCGGGCTACAACCTGTGGGCCCATCTCACCTGCCAATGGGTCTTTGACCTGCGGGAGGACGACGTCTACTGGTGTACCGCCGACGTGGGCTGGATCACGGGGCACAGCTACATCGTCTACGGTCCCCTCTCCAACGGCGCCACCACGGTGATGTATGAAGGCGCCCCCCGCCCCGCCAAACCGGGCGCGTTCTGGGAGTTGATCGAGAAACACCGCATCACCGTCTTCTACACCGCACCCACGGTGATCCGGGCCTTCATGGGGGCCGGTCGCCGGATTCCCGACGGTTACGACCTGTCGTCCCTGCGGTTGCTGGGCACGGTGGGGGAACCCATCAACCCGGAAGCCTGGATGTGGTACCGGGAGGTGATCGGCGGTGGCCGCTGCCCCGTGCTGGATACCTGGTGGCAGACGGAAACCGGCGGCATGATGATTGCCCCCCTCCCCGGCGCCACCGCCCTCAAGCCCGGCTCCGCCAGCCTGCCCCTGCCGGGCATTGCCGCGGACGTGGTGGATGAAGGGGGCCGGAGCCTGCCGGCTGGACAAGGGGGTTATCTGGTATTACGGCAACCATGGCCGGGCATGATGCGCACCGTCCATGGGGACGAGGAGCGTTTCCGCAAGAGCTATTGGGGCGCCCTGCCCCCTGCTGCCGACGGCAGGCCCGTTTATTTCGCGGGGGACGGGGCCCACCGGGACGAGGACGGGTATTTCTGGATCATGGGCCGGGTGGATGACGTGATCAACGTCTCCGGCCACCGCCTGGGCACCATGGAAATCGAATCCGCCCTGGTGAGCCATCCCGCCGTGGCGGAGGCGGCCGTGGTGGGGCGACCCGATGCGCTCAAGGGCAGTGCCGTAGCGGCATTTGTCACCCTGGAGGCGGGTCGGCAAGGGGACAATGCCCTGATTCAGGCGCTGCGGCAGCACGTGGCCCATGAGATCGGCCCCATCGCTAAACCCGACGACATCTGCTTCACCGAGGTGCTGCCCAAAACCCGTAGCGGCAAGATCATGCGCCGCATCCTGCGGGACCTGGCCAGTGGGCAAACCATCACCGGCGACACCAGTACCCTGGAGGACGCCACGGTGTTGGAGCGGTTGCGGGGGACTACGTCGCTATAGGGCTCAGCCCTCCCTCTCCGGCTCTGTTCTTTGATCTCTTTGATTTCCATGGCTTCAAGTCTTGCCAATGGCGTGCCGGAGCTTACATACTTAACTATTCAGGGCA
Source organism: Synechococcus sp. SB0668_bin_13 (assembly GCA_009836025.1). Taxonomy (GTDB): domain Bacteria; phylum Cyanobacteriota; class Cyanobacteriia; order PCC-6307; family Cyanobiaceae; genus Synechococcus_B. The sequence continues at coordinate 2,734 of VXWH01000033.1, forward strand.
AGTAGGAGGCGGGTGGCTTTAGCC
>VXWH01000014.1 GCA_009836025.1 Synechococcus sp. SB0668_bin_13
CAGGGGAGGATGCCGCCACCCTCTGGGACGAACTGGATTGCCCCGTGCTGCAGATGGTCTGCAGCAGCGGCTCCCGGAACACGTGGCGGGAGAGCAGTGTGGGCCTGGGACCCCGGGATCTGGGGATGCAGGTGGTGCTGCCGGAGTTGGACGGGCGGCTCCTGGGGCGGGTGGTGAGCTTCAAGGAGGCGCAGCAACGGCACCCGCAACTGGACTGTCCGTTGTTTCGTTACACGCCGGTGGCGGAGCGGCTGACCTGGTGTGCCCGGTGGGCGCGGGCCTGGCTGCAGCTTGCCGCCACCCCGGCCGCCCGGCGGCGGCTGGCCATTGTTCTGGCCAACTATCCGACCCGCAACAGCCACCTGGCCAACGGCGTGGGCCTGGATACCCCGGCCAGTGTGGCGGCCTGTCTGGGTTGGCTGGCGGCGGCGGGTTACGGCGTGGCTGGGGAACTGCCCAGGGACGGGGATCAACTGATTCACAAGCTCACCACGGGGCGCAGCAACGATCCCCGCAGCCTGCCCCTGGCGCCCATGGCCCACCTGCCCTTGCCTGCCTATGAAGCCTGGTTTTCCCGATTACCCGCCCCGGCCCGCCAGGCGGTGCTGGAGCGCTGGGGACCACCGGACCAGGACGACCACCTGGAGGCGGGGGGCTTTGCCGTCCATGGCTGCCGTTTTGGTGCGGTTGTGGTGTTGATTCAGCCCAGCCGCGGCTATGAGCGGGATCCGCAACTCAGCTACCACAGCCCGGATCTGCCGCCCACCCACCACTACCTGGCCACCTACCACTGGCTGCAAACGGTTCACCGGGCTGACGGGGTGATCCACTTCGGGAAGCACGGCAACCTGGAATGGCTGCCGGGCAAAGGCGTGGGCCTCTCCAGCAACTGCTTCCCGGACCTGGCCCTGGGTCCCCTGCCCCATCTCTATCCCTTCATTGTGAATGATCCGGGGGAAGGGGCCCAGGCCAAGCGCCGCAGCCAGGCCCTGATCCTGGACCATCTCACCCCACCCCTGGCCCGGGCCGGCCTCCATGGCCAGGAGGCCGTCCTGGAGCAACGGTTGGATGAGTACTGGCAGGCGCTGCAGCTTGGCAGCGACCGTGCGCCCCGTCTGCGCCGGGAACTGGACGCACTGCTGGCGACGCTCCACCTGGACGCCGAAGGTGATCTGGATCAACGGCTGGAGCAGGCTGACGGCTATCTCTGTGAATTGAAGGAAGCCCAGATTCGCACGGGGTTGCACTGCTACGGGATGGCGCCGGAGCCCCGGCAGCGGCTGGAGCTTCTCCTGGCGCTGGCCCGCTGCCCGCGGGGAGATCAGCCTGGTCTCACCCAGGCCATGGCCCTGGATCTTGGCCTGGCGCTGGATCCCTGGACCAGCGAAGAGGGTGCGGCCCTGAGCCGGCAGGACCGGCAACGGCTGAATCTTCCCGCCACGGCCCGCTGTGCCGGTGACGCCACGGCCATGCTGGAGGACTGGGCCTTGGCGCTGCTGGAGGGGGAGGCCACGGCGCCTGGCCCGCGCAGCCGCCACTGTCTGGAGCAGGTGGCCGCTGACGTGGCGCCCCGCCTGGATGCCTGCCCAGCCCAGGAACAGCAATCCCTGCTCCGTGGCCTGGCGGGGGGGCGGATCCCCCCAGGCCCGGCCGGAGCCCCCACCCGCGGCCGCCTGGACGTGCTGCCCACGGGGCGGAACTTCTACAGCATCGACCTGCGGGGGCTGCCCACGGAAACCGCCTGGGATCTGGGGCGCCGTGCTGCGGAGTTGCTGGCGGAGCACCATGAGCAGCAACAGGGGGAGCCCCTGCGTCACCTGGCCATGAGTGTTTGGGGAACGGCCACCATGCGCAACGGCGGCGATGAAATTGCCCAGGCCCTGGCGCTCATGGGGGTGCGGCCCGTGTGGGATGGCCAGCAACGGCGGGTGGTGGATCTTGAGGTGATTCCCCTGGCCCAACTGGACCGCCCGCGGGTGGACGTGACGCTGCGGATCTCCGGGTTCTTCCGGGATGCGTTCCCCAATCTGGTGGACCTGATTCACCGGGCCGGCCTGCTGTTACAGCAGACCACCGGCGAGACCCTGGGGCGGATCTACGGCTCGGCGCCGGGGGCCTACGGCGCCGGTTTGCAGGGCCTGATGGACAGCGGCGCCTGGGAGAATACAACGGATCTGGCCACCGCCTTCCTCAACTGGAGCCAGTGGCGCTACAGCAGCAACGCCACGGGCACACTGCGCGTGCAGCAGGACCGGGACGGGCTCTGCGCCCGGCTGCGGCAGGTGGACGGGGTGCTCCACAACCAGGACAACCGCGAACACGACCTGCTGGATTCCGATGACTACTACCAGTTCCAGGGCGGCCTGGCCGCGACGGTCACCCACCTGCGCGGCCAGGCCCCTGCCCTCTGGTTTGGCGACCATGCCCGCCCCCAGCGCCCCCGGATACACCGTCTGGCCCGGGAGCTGGATAAGGTGATCCGCTCACGACTGCTGAATCCCCGCTGGCTGGAGGGGATGCGCCGCCATGGGTATCGGGGCGGCTTCGAGATGAGCGCCAGCTTGAACTACCTGTTTGCCTACGACGCCAGCACCGGGGCGGTGCCGGATTGGGCCTATGGCGCCATTGCGCAGCAATGGATCCTGGAGCCCGGCAGCCGGGCCGCCCTGAACCGCAGCAACCCGTGGGCACTGCAGGAGATGGGAGAACGGCTGTTGGAGGCGCACCGCCGCGGCCTCTGGCAGGA
>VXWH01000105.1 GCA_009836025.1 Synechococcus sp. SB0668_bin_13
CCACTTTCCACTGCACAAGCTGCGGTTACCGGGCCAATGCAGACCTGAACGCAGCACAGAACATCTTGGCCTCCGGGGTTGGGGCCACTGCACGGGGAGAGGCGTTCTCGTTGGAGACCTCTACGATCCGTGAAACTGGGCTTGGTCACTCTTGTGACTCATGGTCATAATCCCCTTAATTTACGGGCTCCATGGCTGGGGAGAGTCGGCCATGGCGTCCCCCATGCTGGTCCAGAGGATCCGATCCCCCACCACCACCGCCAGGGCCAGGGTCACCCCGCAATGGCTCCACTGGGGCGCTGCTTGTAGCCAGAGGCCAAAGGCCCGGTGTAGACGCTGCTGCTGTCGCCAACTGAGACAGTTCCCAGGACCATCCACAAAGGCCAGTCCGGCTACATTGCGGCACTTCACCTCCACGATCAACAATCGACCCTGCTGGTGCAACAGCAAATCCATCTCCCCATGGCGGCAGCGCCAGCGATGCTCCAGCACCTCCCAGCCCTGCGCCATCAACGCCGCCGCCACCCGCTGCTCCGCGGCCAGTCCCCGTTCCGCTGCCGAACCCATGGTTTTGCCCAGGCTGTGCTCAGCCTTCCCCTGGTTTATGGAGCCGAACTGCTGCTAGGGAGTCCTTCTCGTTCTTCACCTTGAGGCTGGCCAGGGGATCGGGAATGGCTGAGGTGGGCGCTTCAAACTGCCCTCTGGCCACCCACTCCAGGCGCAGCTTCATGAAGTCGATGAACTTGGCGTCCGTGGAGACCACGGCTGCTGCAGGGCGGGGAACGGCGGCGCCAGTGGTCTTCACAGGCTCAGCGTCCAGAAAGGCTGGCTGACGAACCAACCAGAAATCAACGGTTTTGCCTTGTTCCCTGTAATGATCTCGCCGCTCCCGCAGTACTTCGGCGAGGGGTTCCTCTTCGCAGAGGAAGCGTTCACTGGCGGCAACGTAATGGTAGGTGGGCATCAATCCTGGGTGAGCAACAGGTTGGGACGGGGATTCCGGATCAATGCTTTCATCTGGCGGACAGCGGTGGTCAAGCCCACGGCCAGGGCTCTTGCCACGATGGTATGGCCAATGTTGAGCTCTTCCATGGCAGCAATGGCGGCCACGGGCTCCACGTTCTGGTAGGTGAGGCCATGGCCTGCGTTCACCCGCAACCCCAAGGCGCGGGCCAAGCGGGTCCCCGCCTGGAGGCGGGCCAGTTCAGCAGCGGGACTAGCGGCGTTGGCATAGGGGCCGGTGTGCAACTCCACCCACTGGGCTCCGGTAACCCGGCAGGCCTGCAGTTGGTCCGCCTCGGCATCCACAAACAGGCTCACGGGAATATCTTCCCCCTGGAGGCGTTCCACGGCCTGGCGCAGCACCGGCAGTTGCCGCACCACATCCAGGCCCCCTTCCGTGGTGACTTCCTCGCGCTGCTCAGGCACCAGGGTCACCTGATGGGGCCGTACCCGCAGGGCCGTGGTCACCATGGCTTCCGTGGCGGCCATCTCCAGATTGAGACGACTGCGCAGGGTGTGGCGTAGCAGTTCCACATCGCGGTCCTGAATGTGGCGCCGGTCTTCCCGCAGATGAACGGTGATGCCGTCGGCGCCGCCCAACTCAGCCAGAACCGCCAACTGAACGGGGTCAGGTTCCACGGTGCGGCGTGCCTGACGCACCGTGGCGACGTGATCAAGATTGATGCCTAGGCTCGCCATAAACCTTTCTGCTGATGCTCCCACCGGGCCATGTTCATGGGCTGTCATACCAGTCGGGGTACGTCTCATAGTAAGCACTGTTGCTGTCATTTTCCCGAGCCTCCACTTTCCAGCAGCAGCAGCGCCCCTGATCCCGCCGCCAGAGCAGGGTATTGGCCCATTCCCACACCAGCCTGGCCGTGGCCTCCATGCCCACGTTCTCCAGCACCCGCAGATCCAGCGCACCCAACTGGTGCAGCCGTTGCCACTCCGCCAGAAGGGGATCATCACGATTCACCAGGAAGGTGTGATCAAACTGCTCCGTCAACTGCCGCCGCAGAGGACCCAGACTGGAGAAATCCACCACAAAGCCGTGTTCATCCAGGTGGGTGGCGGCAAACCAGAAAACGAAGGAACGGCTATAGCCATGGACAAAGCGACAATGACCCTTGTGGCGCCACTGGCGGTGGCAGCAGGGGAAATCCGTAAAAGCTTTGCTGCAGGTGTAGACAGGACGACCCATGGCCGGGCAGGGGGGTGGGATCATGGCCGGGGTTGCTTCTGTGGGGGACAATCACCGAAGGTTCAACGGACCATGACCCATCCTGCTGCCCCGGAGCCGGACCAGAGCGTCCTGCCGGCCCCTTCTGTCTCACCTGACCCGCACTTGCAGCACTTGCAATGCCCTCCCCTGGAAACACTGCGTTTTGATCATGCAGGCTTGATTCCCGCCGTTGCCCAGGACTGGCTGGATGGGGCCGTGCTGATGGTGGCCTGGATGAACCGGGTCAGCCTGGAGCAAACCGTGGCCACAGGCGAGGCCCATTACTGGAGCCGCTCTCGCCAGGAACTCTGGCGCAAAGGGGCCACCTCCGGCCATCGTCAGCGGGTGCGCCAGTTGCGCTACGACTGTGATCAGGACGTGTTGTTGCTCACGGTGGAGCAGGTGGGGGACATGGCCTGCCACACCGGCGCCCGCAGTTGCTTTTACGGCCGTGGAGCCCACCCGTCCCCCGGCGGTCCCC
>VXWH01000060.1 GCA_009836025.1 Synechococcus sp. SB0668_bin_13
GTGGGGATAACCGGCAAAAAGAAGGGGAGGGGGAAGGGACGTTAAGGAAGGACTGGGAAATTCACAGCCCTGCTTCTCCTTCGTCATTCCCACTTTCATGGGAATGACGGGATGGGGACTGACTTTTCATGGTGAGAGGGCATCCCATAGGGAAGGTTGTCTGATTTTCCGTAGCGCCCTATGATGAGTAGTGAAGCGGTATCGGCAGGCAGGCCCCTCCATGTCCCATGAAGATCGGAAGACCATAGGCGCCCAAGAGGTGCTGGTCCTTGACACCTGCACCTTCATCAAGGAAATCGGCCTCATGTCGAGGCAAGGCTCCGCGCTGAAGCATTATCTATGTTGTCGCGGGACGCAGTTCGTTGTGCCTCAAGCAGCCGTGGAGGAGTATGAACGACACTTGATCCAAGAAGCCAATAAAAAAGTAAAAAATATCCAGGAGTCATTGAGATGGCTGGCATATTTCTTTAACCCAGTAGCGGGATGGTCGGCTCCTGGAGACGCTGTTATCGAAGCTCAGGCCAAAACGCTCGCTATGGGTCACAGACATGGGGCGATTCTTCTTGATGAAACTAAGGAAATTCGAGCACGGGCAGAGCGCAGATACTCGGAGGAACGACCACCAGGACACACGAAGAAAAAGAAAGAGACGCAAGGGGACTGCAGAATCTGGGAACAGTGCCTGGAACTGTTGTCGAATCATGATGTTGTGTTCGTTTCCCAAGACAAGGATTTTCAGAGCCGCCATGGAACCTTGCATCCGCAGTTAGACGCAGAAGCCAAAAAGGTTGGAGCTGGACGAAGCTTAAGATTCTACTCTGATATGACACCGTTACTGGGAGAGTTGAAAAGCGAGATGACTCCGATAGCGGATGATGAAATCTTCCACTTTATCTACGAGAGCACCTCGAAAAACCGCCGTTCCCCCACCCAGGAAGATCTGCTGGCTCACGCAAACTCTCCCCATGACGAACTTTCTCATGGTGAGAATGCACCCCCCAGGGAAGATGGTCCGATTCTTCCAGGTTCTCACGACTCAATCCGTGAAATAATCCAGGAATTGCAATCGAACAGCGAATGCCGACCAACGGCGACCGGGAGAGTCAAGCAAACACGGCTGGCTACGGAGGACTGCCATATTATTGAAGTCCGTCTGGAAGTGGAGGACAAGTGGGAGAGCTTGGATGGAACGACATCGGCGCACTTTGAACTGTCCGGCTCATGCCGCTACCATCTTGGGGAAAAGTGCCTTGACAATCTGTGGACTGATCGTGTAAATCTGCAGATAATAGAGCCAGATGGTTCTGTTCATCCTGTAAAAGGCGGCCTCGGGGTCATATCGTTGGGTGGGGGAAGCTACAGAGGCACTGCACCATTCTATCCCGAGCGCGTAACCCTGGAGTAACCCCAGTTCTGGATCAGTGAACCAGGAAAAGTCGCATTTCTCCTACTTCGTCATTCCTGCTTGTGTGGAAATCCATCGATCAGCCCACCGTCAAGAAGGTCCAACCCTCTGGTGCGGACAACATCGGAAAGACATGCCCACTTGGATGCCTGTGAAAATGGTGATGACTACCAGGTGTTGCAACATGGATTCCTGCTTGCGCGGGAATGACGGGATGGGACAAGATTGGCCAGCCGCAACAACAGGCCACAGCAGGGGTTCCCTTTCTCCACTTCCCATTTCCCGTGAGACTTCCCAAACTCACCAGTCAGGGCAAGGTCATTCCTCTCTGAATCTCCTTATACACAACTCGGTTTAATTAGGAGAAGACAAATAAACTTCATGTTCTCGGTCATACCAGATGAATTTAAAAACCCGGCCATCACGAATACCATAAAGTCTTTTTCTGCCGGTGAGCCTTAAGGAAAACAGACTTTCTACATCATCTAATTTAATCTCTTTAAGGCGTTTCTGTGCGTCTTTGCTTAGCTTTTCAACTGCTACAGAGTGATGGTGATTACCCCTGCCTTTTTTCTTGGCGCCAGAAGCGCTCAGGATTTCCTGCCATGTCATGGATTCAAACATTCTAAGCTTGGGAAGAATCTCTACTTGCCAGTCTTCATTCATGGCTTTCAATCCCCATGGACCACCCTGATCCAGAAATTCAAATCCCCAGGCAATTTTCTTCTGATTAAACGCTTCGGGGTTGAGTCCTGAAGCGGTGCGTGGCTCTTTCTTCCCTGATGGAGTGTGCGTGGTCTGTGGACGCTTGGGTTTTCTGCTAGGAGACATCTGTCTGTAGACTGCCGTAGTACTCTGCGAGGGATTCTTCCGTGATGCGAGCAGTACCCCGTTCACCATCACGAATGCCAGCCCTAGCCTTTCTCCATGGATCTTCCATGTGGGTAAGATCACTGAGCCACTGAGGTGATTTGTTGCCGTAGAAGTCCAGGACTGCATCCACAGTCTCTCGCTGGCTATCCGTGAGGACGTCCGGGTTCCCCTGCTGGATGGTGGCCACCCTGTACTCACCCCGATGGACCTCGTAGAGAGCCGGAACCACAGGACCGTTGGCCCAGGCCTGGATCTCCTCCTGAAACAGGACATCATCATCCCAGACAAGGGACCATGCCTGGCAGTAGTAGACCAGCTTTTGCAGCTTCCATGTGGTCATGGGTCCTTCCCGTCGCAGGATGTAGGCTGCGACATCGAAAACGCTGGTTGGTGATTCGGTTGCTGGTGCGCCAGAAGCCATGGGTGGGGCGGATGAGAAAAGGGCAGGGAGCTAACTACTCTCCAACCATAGCCAACGTTCTAGGGAGACGTGGAGTCTTGCAATTTACAACGGGGAAAACCGGAGAATTTTGGGAGACCCCGTAATGGCTCTATTGAGAAGCTATAATGTCTCTCTTTGTGCCAGGCTCTTGACATAATTTAATGATGGGATGCCATTGTCCAGTGGCAGTGCTTCAAAACTTCTCTTAATCGCTGTCCTGAGCAATCTCTATCATAGTTAGAACAGCCCCGGAATAAATAGATTTAAAGGCAATGCAATTTGATCAGTTGATTTTATTTTCTTTAATGACTTTGAACGCGCCTTGCCATTTGAATCTAAAATGTCAAATTCTCCTCCTCTCACAAGCTGGAGAATAGCCTCATCAAGATCAGAGAAACGTGCAGCGGTTTGATTGGCAAGAGCATGATGTATTGTATCTATTGTCACAGGTTGCTCACTAGCAAGACCAAATAGCTTCCCTGGTAGTGAATTGAGAAGCTGTTTTCTCATCTCCTGCTCATCTAATTTTCCGAATTCGAATAGGGGAATAGTTTCAGAGTCTCGAATTGTATCCCATCCAAGCATTCCAAAGCCACCAGTTCCATAATGTTCAAATGTATTTTGGATGTTCCAATGTTGCTGAATCATCACATCACGTGCTGTTGGGTGCCTGGAAAGGTGGATAAACCACAAAGCACGACGCGAGATTTCAGGGCGGATGAAGAAAGGCGTATCATACGCCGCTTGCGTGACACCACGAATCTGGTTGCGCAAGGTTCTTTGAATGAGAGCTCTGCCACCATCGCCGTTACGATACTCAATAAGATCATGGATATGTGACTCGGTTAGTTTTATTGGTGCAACCATCTTGATCATCTCAGGAGTTTTTGCAAGATGATTGATAAGAGCATCAGCAGCAAAAGTAAGAATTACTTCTGCAGTAGCCAACTCGCTAAAGATGCGGCGGACAAGATCCAGTTTGACACAGGAAAAACCAGTTTGGTCAAGGAGAAAAATTGCACGACCAGCACGAGGCTGTCTTTCACGGATTGACCGGATAACTTCCTCTAAATTATCTTCAAAAAGTCCAGTCTGTACTGTAATTTCTTTTTCATCAATTTTATAGTCACGCTCTTTCAAGGCTTGTCGAAGATGATCCGTATGGGATCTCTCCTTGTCGATAAAGTAGAATCTGCAGTTAATTTCAAGCTTCTTGTCACGGCCCTCATTCAATCGGTGCCTTGCTGCCTCGGCTTCCTCAAGCATCACCAACGGCGATCCAGGCAAGATCTTGTCGCCATCTTGAAACGTCCCTCCACCCGCAAAGCCGTCCACAAGATCCAGTTTGAGTTCTTCCCGCCTTCGACTGACCGCCAGCCGATCAAAATACTGTCGCAGATACGCCCTCAACACCTCCAGCTTGGCCTTGCTGTGGGGTTCAATCCAGGGAGGGCGCTCGTCAGGATGCCATTGAAAGGACGCCACGCTTGCTTGCGACCGGGAGGATCTTGAGCATAGCATTGTGCGCTATCATTACACTGGCTGTCCGTCAGCTTTGGGCGTGCTCCTGCGCCGCTGCTGGAAGAAGTCGAAGCGATTGTTGCCGAAAGCAGACCCAGCCCGCTGAGCAACTCAAGCTATGGAAAGTGAGAGCGCATCAGCCCGATGCCATCTGAGCACGCCACGGGTCGGTATCCTCTCCTGCCACTGCCAGCACCCGAATGGGGTCAACCCTTCCCATGGGCCGGTTTTCTCTTGAAGTGACGTGTCAAGTCTGTCCCAAGTCTCACCCAGGGAGTGGAGTTTGACCCATGACCCGGCTGCGGGATAACGCCGTTGATGCCGACTCCTGATGCTCGGCCTGCATCCCCACAGGGAAAAACCCGGAATGGGTGGCGAAACAAACGGCAACAATGCGCCTGAGGGATCTAGTACTTTGCTACTATTTGGGTGACAGCTTGCGCCCTGCCGTGTACGCTGCCACCATCGGCCCCTCGCCACCACCAGCCCCTGATTCCAGTTCTCCATGGTCCACCCGATTCGTCACGAGGCTCCGCACCCACTGAGCCGATCCACCTGAGCGGTGCAGGGGCGGTGAAGCCAGCCGGTGGCCCGCTTTCGGGAAGGCCAGGAGCGGACAACACCGCCTTCCGCCACAGGCGCGCAACACAGGCAACAAGGATTTTCCAAGGAGGCCCCAAATGACCATCGACGTTCTTCAGGCTGCAAAGTGCCTTGGCCGAATGTCAAGTTGGAGATTTTCCAACTTGGAATTACAGAAAATAATTTACATTTGCCATATGCTTTATTTAGGTCAACAAGGAGAGCCGTTAGTTAAGGGAGATTTTCAGGCTTGGGATTATGGCCCTGTCCACCCCAGACTTTATCATCGATTAAAGCGTTTTGGTTCATCTTTTATTGATGAATCTGCTCTTAGAAATGTAAAAGACTTAAAAATTGACCTGCATAGAAATATGATTAACAACTTAAAAGAAGCATTTGAATATTTTCCCCCTGGTTCAGGCCCAAAACTTGTAGCGATTACCCATTGGGAAAAAGGCGCCTGGGCAAAAAATTATATTTGTGGAATGAAAGATCTTGTCATTTCTAATGATGATATTCTAGAAGAATATAAAGAACGTCAAAGAGAAAAACTTCAAAAACAAATGCAGAAGGAGAATTGACGATGAGCAAAGAGGACGTAACCGCAAAATCTAAAGACCTATCTCAAGAGATTTTGTTTGACGACTTGGATAAGACTGAGACTACTAAACGCGATTACCGTGATTATTGTAATGAAAGGATTGCACTTGAAAACGAAGATCTGAAAAACAAAATCAATCAGAAACAAATATATTCAAAGATATTCATCTGCATGGGAATCTCCTGGCTTGTCTTTCTAGGAGCTATTATATGTGCAAACGGGATGCCAAGGGATTGGGGCAGGTTCTCCACCAGCGATAGGGTCATGATTACTTTGATTGCCACTTCCTCTTTTCCTCCTTTAATCCTGGTTGCCAAATATCTCTTCGGGGATTCCGGGAAGAAGAACTCGGCATAAAGAGCCATCCGGGGAGAAGTCTTCTCAGGATGCCATGGAAAGAACGCCACGGCTACTTCCCACCGAAACCTTCGGCAGGGCATTGTACTCCACCCCTTCCAACAGCCGACCACCGGCCTTGGGTGTGGGTCCGCCCCACTGCTTGAAGAAGAAGGGCACCCTTGCACTCCTGCACTGATCCCGAATCTCGCAAACCCATTCCGACCGCAACGGACGGGCCTGGGGACCGCTTTCCCCACCAACGATCACCCAGGCAATTCCTTCCAGGTCAATGGCTCCAAGGGATTCCAACAGGGGCTCAAGGGAAAGGAAGCGCACCGCCGCGGGCGCCATGGCCAAGTGGCGGATGCGGGAGCGCACTGTGCGGTCCTCCACGGAAACGCCACACCAGATATGGGGCGGTGCGGTGCGCTCCCCATACCTGCCCCTGAGGTAGTCCCGCATCCGCAAGCTGCGCTTGGTGAGCACCTGATAGGTATGACGATCCACGGTTTCCATCTGCGCAAAGACCTGATCGATAAACCCGCTGGGGACGTCTTTGTGGAAGAGGTCCCCCATGGAATTGACAAAGATCATCCGCGGCTTGCGCCATTGCGCCGGCTGATTCAGTCGTGATTCCCAGAGGCGCAGATCAAAGCCCTGCCCATAAGGGTGGCCGGGAATCCCCCGCCAGCGTTCCGCAAAGCGCTCCGCGTAGCAATGGTCGCACCCCCGCGACACCTTGGTGCAACCTGTCACCGGGTTCCAGGTGGCATCGGTCCACTCGATGGCTGAGTTGTCGGCCATGCTGCCCGGGTTGAGTGCCTCCTCAGTTTATTGACAGGTTGCTGCCGTCAGGAGCCTGCGCTAACGATAAAGCCTGCAGGTCACCAGCGTCCCGGCCTGGCTCTGGCGCAGGATCAGTTGACGTCCGGGCACGTCAACGGCCGCAACCTGCACCCCGTCCGCCAGTAAATCCGTCGACACGCCCCCTCTGTCTCCCGGCTGGAGACTGCCCGCCCCCATCTCCCCTTCCACGAAAGCCTGGGGCCGGCCGTTGAGCACAGCCACGCCGGTGAGCCCCAGAGGGCAGGGCAGGGGCTCCGCTGGCGGCGTTTCCGTCTCCACAGCCGGTAAGGCGGCAAAGGGATCAGGGCGGCTGGTTGTGTGGCGCTGCCGCAAGTCGTCAGGGGCGGGGAGCCGGGTGAGGCCGGACAGGTCAACGGGCTGGTTGGGCCTGGGCAGGGATCGCGCCACCGGGACGTCCTGCCGGGTGACGATCCCCACGGCAGGCGGCTCCCCCTGGCAGGCGGCCAGCATGGGCAGGAGGCTGGTGAATAGCAGCCAACACCTTGCCTTGTTCGGGGCCATGGGGAGTCCGTCTCCAGGATCGGGAACTTCTCCTTATGGTTCCCTCCCTGGGCCTGTTCAGGCGCTCCGACCGCCAGCCCCCTCTTCCACCAACTCCTTGAAACGCTCCAGATTGGCTTGCAGCTCCTTGTCCACCACGCCCCGCAGCAGGGAGGCCTTCATCAGCGGAGCCAACATCGGCGGCAGGGCATAGCCAATGCTCAGCTTTACCGTGGTGCTGTTCGAGGATGTGCCGTAGAAGCGCACGGCCCCCTTGGTGGGCAAACCCGCTACCGATTCCCAGTGGAGTTGCTGTCGTTCCACCTTGCGGGTGGTGCGGGCCTTCCAGGTGAACCGGAACCCCCGGGCCGCCAGGGTCCATTCCGTCAGCAGAGGATCCTCCAGCTCCCGCACCGATTCAATCCAGCGCATCCAGCGGGGCATGGCGGTCAGGTCGCTCCACACGCCCCACACCTGCTCCAGGGGCGCCGCCACGTCCACCACCACACTGTGCTCCAGCCAGTGGGCCATCTCAAGCCACTGCCGCGGACATGGCCAGCCGGGCCGGCCGGTTCAGGATGGCTGCTGCAGCCAACAGCCCACTCATGGTGGCCCCTTCCATGGAATCAATGTAGTCCTGACGAGTGTAGCTGCCCGCAAGGAAGAAGTTGCTGACGGGGGTGCGCTGCGCAGGGCGGTAAGGCTCCATGCCGGGAGCTTCCCGGTACAGGGACTGGGCCAGCTTCACCACGTTGCCCCAGAGCAGGGTCAACCCGCCGCTGGAGGGGAACAGGCGCCGCACCTGGTCGTCCGTGTGGGCAATGATGTCCTCGTTTTTGGCCTTGATCCAGGGATCACCCGGCGTGAGCACACACTGCAGCAGGGAACCACAGCCGGGCTTGCGGTAGTCGGCGGGGCTGGTGAGCGCCAGATCGGCAAAGCAACTGAAGTCCGCATCCGCGGTGTAGAGCAGATTGTCCAGGCCGGTGGGGCGGGCTGGATCCATGGCCGCCCGGGGCTGCTGGAGTTCTGTCACCCAGCCGTCGTAGCGCAGTTGCACCGTGGCCACCGGAACGGTGCTGAGCCGGTCGATGTTGGCGAACTGGGCATGGCGTCGCTTCCAGCGCTCCGGCAGCAGCCGCTGAATGCCGGGCACGTCACAGGCGGCCAGATAGGCGTCCGCCTGCACCCGCTGCTCCCCTGTGGGGGTGGTGAGAGACAGGCCCGTGACCCGCGTCGCGCCGCCATGCTCCTGCTCGTGGATGGCGCCCACCCGGTGGCGCAGGTGCAGGCGGCCGCCATGGGACTCGATGTACCGCACCAGAGGGCCATGGAGCCAGCGGTGGGGGGAGCCCTGCAGCAGGTTCAGTCTGGATGCCTCTGTCCGGGCTGCAAACATCATGAAGATGGTCAACATGCAGCGGGCGGAGATGGTCCTGCAATCCAGAAAGCCCAGGGCATAGGCGATGGGATCCCACAGGCGCTCCAGACTGGCCCTGCTGCCCCCGTGGCGAAGAAACCACTCCGCAAAGCTGAGGCGATCCAGGGACCGAATCACCGCCATGGCGCCCTTGACGTCCACCAGGCCCCGCACAATGGGGGAAGTGCCCAGGGCCAGGGCATTACGCAGCTTGTCCACCCAGCTCAGTTGGGCCGTGGTGAAAAACGCCTTGAGCCCGTTGAACGGCGCCCCCAGGGGAAAACGAAAGTCAAGCTGCCGCACGTCGCCACCGGCATTGACAAACAGATGGGTATGCTCCTTGGGCAGCAGGTTGTCCAGGGCGCCCACCTTGGCCATGAGGGCAAACAGGTTGGCGTAGTTGTAGAAGAAGACGTGGAGACCCATCTCGACGTGGTTGCCCTGGCCGTCCACCCAACTGCCCGCCTTGCCCCCCACAAAGGAGCGCCCTTCATAAAGGTCCACCTGGTGCCCGGCATCCGCCAACTCCACCGCCGCCGCCAGCCCCGCCAGCCCCGCGCCAACAATTGCAACCCTCACCCTGTGCCAAGCAGGACAGGGGTCACTCTAGGAGCCGGGGGCAGGGGGCGGTGAGCAAGAGGAGTTGATCGGCTATCGGGACCGCTCGGCCCAGTTCTCGCGGGTGCGTCTGTGCTGGTTTGCAGTCCCAGCCGGCGGCGGTGCTCCAAGCCCCATGGCCATGGGTTCCCACTGCAAGCCAATCTATGGTTTCTGAGCCAGGCAGCGACTGCCATGAGGGCGTTTGCGTTTGATCGGCACATCATCAAGTCCTATGAACAGTTCTCCCGGTCGTTCAGCACAATTCGGGCTGAGGATCTGCGTGACGAGATCGACCGTCAGTACGGCAACAAGCGTTTTTGGCCAGATGCGTTGTTGTCCCTGAACCCGCGCTTCCGATCCGGTCCCACTGTGGATTGCCTTGTGGGTGATGGGACGCTTGACGAGGCAACGGGCAAAATTTTCCACTTGCCCGGTCCCCTGTATCGGCACCAGGTTGAGTCCATCGCCAAAGCCGGCGCGGGCAAGAGCTATATGGTGACAACGGGGACCGGCTCGGGCAAGTCTCTTTGCTTCTTCATCCCCATTGTGGACGCCATCGTCCGTGCCCGTAAGGCCCGTCAGCCACGGAGGATGCAGGCCGTCGTTGTCTACCCCATGAATGCCCTTGCCAATAGCCAGATCAACGAAATTGAGAAGTTCATTGCCCAGTCCGGCCGACAGAGGCCCTGAAACCCGTCGTGCGACGCTGCACGGGCCAGGAAAGCCGGGAGGAACGCCAGCGCATTGCCAGGGAGCCGCCCGACATTCTGCTGACCAACTTCATGATGGCCGAGTTGCTGCTGACCCGGCAGGACGAGTTGGCCACCAAGGTCATCAACCAGGCCATGGGCCCGGATTTCATTGTCCTTGATGAGTTCCACACCTATCGGGGGCGCCAGGGAGCGGATGTGGCCATCCTTGTCCGTCGGCTTCGCAACCGATGCACGCCAGACAAGGCGCCCATCTGCATTGGCACCTCGGCCACCATGGCCAACGAGGGAGAAAGCGCCAGCAGATCCCAGGCGGTGGCTGATGTGGCCGCACGTCTCTTCGGAACGCCCATGGGTCCGGATGGCGTGATTGGGGAATCCCTGCAGCGCACCACGGACGACGGTCTCAAACTCCAGCACGTGCGCCCGAAACTGGCGGAGGCCGTGCGGGCTGAGTTGTCCCATGGGCTCACCGACGAGAAGCTTCGCACCCACCCGCTGGCGGTGTGGGTGGAATTGGCCATTGGATTGGACGATCAGCAGGAGTTAACGCGCAAGGAGCCCGTTCCCTTTGACAAAGCTGCTGAGCAATTGGCTCAGGACAGTGGGCAGAGTCATGAAATTTGCCGGGAGAGGCTGGAACAGTTCCTCACAATGGTCAGCCTGCCGGAGACTGAAAGGGGCGGGACAGGCAGTGGAGCCTTTTTGGCGTTCAAGCTGCATCGGTTCGTCTCCGGGGCAGGTGATGTCTACACAACCCTCACGGAGTCCCCACGCCGAGTTCTATTCGATGGTCAACTGGAAGACCCGGAGACCCCAGGACATCGTCTATATCCAACCCGCTTCTGCAGAGCATGCGGCCATGAAGCCCATGTTGTCACCCGCGCCACAAGGAGTGGTGAGGAGATCTTTCTGCCCCGCAATATCGACGACACCCCCATTAAGGATCAGGACCAGGACAACGTGGCCGGCTACCTGACGCCAACGAGACAACAAGGGGACACGGACTATCTGTTCACAGGTGAGCTGGACACATTCCCGGAAGACTGGCGCGAAGAACGCAACGGCAGCGAACGGCTTCGCGCCAATCGGAAGAACCAGGTTCCCGATCAACTGACCGTGGCCTCGGACGGGCGCTGTGGTGGGCCTGGCTCCAGCTTTTGGTTCATTCCGGGGCGTTTTCGCTTCTGCCCCTGTTGTCTTGACCAGCCCCATCCCGCCATGTGGGAGCGCAGTAAGCTGATGGGCCTGTCGGGGGAAGGGCGCAGCTCCGCCACCACCCTGCTGGTGTCCACGGCCTTGGAGTGGATGAATGGCGAGACCAGCGGCATCGCCCCCGAAAAGCGCAAGCTTCTGGGCTTCACGGACAACCGGCAGGATGCGGCACTCCAGGCGGGCCACTTCAACGACTTTCTCTTTGTCAGTCTTCTGCGGGGCGCCACGTTGCGGGCCGTTCTGGATGCTGGCAACGACGGGATCAGCGAGGACGAATTCGGTCCGGGCCTGGTAAAGGCGCCGGGCTTCACGGCAGCCAACAGGGCCGCCCGTATCCACTGGATGCTGGAACCAGATGCCGGGGCCGTTGTCCGGGAAAACGCCCAGCGATCCCTGGCCAAGGTGTTGGCGCACCGTGTCTGGACAGACCTGCGCCGCGGCTGGCGATACACAAACCCAAGCCTGGCGGTGCTCAAATTGGTGGATTTCCAGTTTGTCGGTCTTGAGGATATGGCCGACGATGGGGAAAGCCTGGGTGCCGTCCTGCCCCAAGAGGTGGCGGCTGAGCGAGAGCAACGCAAAGAAGTCCTCCGGATCATCCTTGCTGCCTTGCTTGAGGGCCTTGCCGTCAACACGGAAGCGCTGGATCCCGCGATTCTTGATTCCGTTGCCCAGAAATCGAGAAGTCTGCTCCGCGCTCCGTGGGCCATGGATCATCAGGAAATGTTGCGGGGCCACAACGCATTGATCCTGAAGCCGGCCAAGAGGACTCGTGAGGAGCAGATGGTGATTCGTGCAGGCCACAACTCCCGTATTGGCCGAGACATCAGGAAGATCCCCGGCATGGCGCTCAGCCGGGACGACTATATGCCCAGGTCATGGCGGGTCTGATGGAACTGGTGGCCCGGGAAGGGCTGGTGTTACCATGGAAGGTTGAGGACGATTTTCATGGCTGGCGTCTTCCCCCTGCGGCGGTCAAGCTGATTCCGGGCGAAGCCGTACGGCAAGGGAAAGCACTGGGGAACAGGTATTTCCATGATCTCTACCACGCCATTGCCGCTGATCTGAAGCGTGGCCGCAGCAGCTATTGGGGCATGGAAAGTCGTGAACACACGGCGCAGGTTCCCCAGAAGCAGAGGGAGTGGCGAGAGTGGCGTTTTCGTTATGAAGAGGATGATCGCCAGAAGATTGACGAGCGTCGGGCAGACATCAAAGCCGCCGGAGAGCCGGACCAGTTTCTTCCCGCTCTGTTCTGTTCGCCCACCATGGAACTGGGGGTGGACATTTCAGCGTTGAATACCGTCTATCTGCGCAATGTTCCCCCC
Organism: Synechococcus sp. SB0668_bin_13; assembly: GCA_009836025.1. Lineage (GTDB taxonomy): Bacteria > Cyanobacteriota > Cyanobacteriia > PCC-6307 > Cyanobiaceae > Synechococcus_B. Next base: position 12,381 of record VXWH01000060.1, read on the forward strand.
ACTCCGGCCAACTATGCCCAGCGGGCCGGACGCGCTGGCCGCTCAGGGCAGGCTGCGGTGATCATGGCCTATTGTGCGGCCCAATCACCCCATGCCAGTACTTCTTCAAGCGCGGATTGACGGCCATGTTCGAGACTTGACCCCAAGACTCGACTTCAAGACCTGCGTTGAAGACCTGAACGGATGAGCATGAACCCTGCCCCCGGCGATCTGGTAAAGGCCCGTGGCCGCGAGTGGGTGGCCTTGCCGTCTCCTTCGGACGGCATTCTGGCGCTGCGCCCCCTCTCGGGCAGTGAACAGGATGTGGTCCTGCTGGATCCGTCCCTTGAACTGAGCCCCGTGGAGCCGGCCCGCTTTGATTTACCGGCGGATGCCGGGATCACGGTCCAGTCCAAGGCCGGGCTCCTGGCGGATGCCTTGCGGCTCACCCTCCGCCGTGGCGCCGGTCCGTTCCGCTCTGCGGCCCAGCTTGCCTTTGAACCGCGCACCTATCAACTGGTGCCCCTGCTCATGGCCCTGCGCCTGCCGGTGCCCCGCCTCCTGATTGCCGATGATGTGGGCATCGGCAAGACCATCGAGGCCGGCTTGATTCTGCGGGAATTGAAGGACCGGGGCGAGGTGGACGCCTTCTCCGTGCTCTGCCCTCCCCACCTGGTGGAGCAATGGGTCGATGAGCTGGAATCGCGTTTTGGGATCACGGCGGTTGCCGTCACCGCCGCCACGGCAGTGCGTCTGGAACGGGGACTGCCCATGGCCCAGACCCTCTTTGACGCCTTCCCCGCCACCGTGGTGAGCCTGGACTACATCAAGGCCGAGAAACGTCGCGAGACCTTTGCCAATGGCCTGCCCGGACTTTGTGATTGTGGATGAGGCCCATGCCTGCGTGGGCGCCCACAGGGGCAAACAACAGCGTTTTACCCTCCTCTCCAGCCTGGCCAGGGATCCTGATCGCGGCATGGTCCTGCTGACGGCAACCCCCCACTCTGGAGACGAGGCGGCGTTTGGGCGCCTGCTGTCGCTCGTTGATTCATCCTTCGCGGAGATGGATTTTGACGATCCCCGCTATCGGGAGCGGTTGGCTCGGCATTTTGTGCAGCGGCGGCGGGTGGATCTTGTCTCAGGGGACTGGCACGAGGACCGCGCCTTTCCCAAACACGAGACCACCGAGGATCCCTATCCCCTGTCGCCAGCCCACATGGCGTTCCAGGAGGCGGTGCTGGACTACTGCCTTGCTGTGGTGGAGCAATCCGGGAGCGGCCAGCGGGAGCGGCGGCTGGCGTTTTGGGGCGCCCTGGCGCTGATGCGCTGCGTTGGCTCGTCCCCCCGCGCCGCCCTCAGTGTGCTGCGCAACCGGGCCTTGAACCAGGACGAGCGCCTGGAGCCCCGGATCTACGACGAAGACGGAGAGGATGAAGACGCCGTTGACCTGGAGCCCGGCGCCAGCTTTGCTCCCGATCCGGCTCTCCTCGCCCTGGTGAGCCGGGCCGAGGCTTTGCTGAATCAACCTGATCCCAAGTTGGCGGCCCTCGTCAAGGCCCTCAGGCCCCTTCTGCGCCAAGGGGGCCAATCCCGTGGTGTTCTGCCGGTACATTGCCACGGCGGAGCATGTCCGTGACGGTCTCCGCCAAGCCTTCCCCCATCTCACCCTTGCCGCCGTCACAGGCGTGCTGACCCCTGACGAGCGGCGGGATCGGGTGGCGGAGATGGGCAAGCAGGCCGGCCAGCGCCTTCTGGTGGCCACCGACTGCCTTTCCGAGGGCATCAACCTCCAACAGTTCTTCGACACGGTGGTTCACTACGACCTGTGTTGGAATCCCACCCGCCACCAGCAGCGGGAAGGCCGGGTGGATCGTTTCGGGCAGCCGGCGCCGCTGGTGCGCTCCATCATGATGTTCTCCCCGGACAGCGCTGTTGACGGCGCCGTTCTGGAGGTGATTCTGCGCAAAGCCGAGGACATCCGCAGAGACACGGGTGTCACCGTGCCCCTTCCCCAGGAACGGGGTCCCGTCACCGATGCGCTGCTGGCCGCCATGGTGTTGCGGCATGGCGCCACCCCCCAGTTGGCCCTTGATCTGCACCTTGAGGAGGGCGCCACGGCCATGGAGGCCCGCTGGCGGGACGTGGCGGAGAACGAAAGGAAATCCCGCACCCGCTTTGCCCAGAACGCCATGAAGCCCCAGGAGGTGGCGCCCGAATGGGAGAAGGTGCGCACGCTTCTGGGGTCTCCCGATGATGCCCGGGTCTTTCTTCAGCGCGCCATGGCCTGCTTTGGCGTGCCGTTGGAGCCCAAAGGACCTGTGGTGCTGGCCCATGTGGAGGCGCTGGAAGCCGGGCTGCGGGAACGGCTCCAACAGCGGAACCTGACGGGATCGGTGCGGCTGGCCACCGCCGAGCCGGCACCCGCTGGCGCCCAGCGATTGACCCGAACCCATGGGCTGGTCACCACCACGGCGGAAGCCCTGGTGGAAGCTTCCCTGGACCCGGAGTCTTTGCCTGGGCTGGTCATTGGCCGGGTTGGCGCATGGCCCACCCCGGCAGTTGAGCGGGTGACATGGCTTCTGCTGTTGCGGCTCCGCCATCAGCTTACCACCCATGCCCGGCGCGAGCGGCTCCTTCTGGTGGAGGAAGCAGCGTTGGCGGCCATCCAGAACAACACAATCATGGCCACGGGGGAAGAGTCCCGGACGCTGCTGAACACGCCCGCAGCGGCCAACATGGCGCCGGTGGCGCGGGATCGATTCATCACGGCCGCCAAGGCGCACCTGCCTGCTCTGCTGGAGAGACCGTTGGCGGACTTTGTCCGCGCCCGCGCTGCTGAACTGGGCCAGGATCATGCCCGACTGCGGACCGCGGCCCGTTCAGCCGCCCGCGTCAGTGTGGAGGCCGTTCAGCCGCCGGACGTGATCGGCCTCTTTGTTCTGGCGCCCAGTGCGGTGTAAGCCGTGGCCGGCCCATGGTCCTAAACTGGCCTGCTGATCCCGTGACCCATGGCGCGATGACCTCGGAGACCAGGCTGGGCAAAGCCATCGCCACCAGTGAGGCCAGGCAACTACCTGCGCCCAAGGCTTGAGCGCCGTGGCCCGTCAACCTGCCACCGAGATAGGGGCCTGGCCCTTCCTCAGCCTTGAGGGCAACCTCCTCACCCCCGCCATGGTGGCCCGGATCAGCGACCCCAGGGACGATTCCGCCACCCGCGCCAGCTACGCAGTCCGCAAAGGGCTGACGATTCGCGAGGAACTCTCCACCGCCTTCCGGGTGGGCCAGTCCCACTGGGACGAGTTTGCCCGGCGTCACGATCCTTCCCTGGCGACCACGCAGCGCTTTGTCCGGGATTTTCTGGCGGAGACCTTCGGCTTCCACGACCTTGCCCCAACCGACGGGATTGTGTCCTTCGTTGTCGGGGAGCGGGTGCCTGTGGTGGTGGCGCCGCCAGGGGAGGACTTGGAGCGCCGCAGCCCCACCCTCTCCACGGATCGCTCCCGCTCCCCCGCCTTTGCCCTTCAGGACTGGCTCAACCATCACGACCACGCCCTCTGGGGCCTGGTGACCAACGGCCGCCGGATGCGGCTGCTGCGGGACAACGCCTCCCTCACCCGACCGGCCCACATCGAGGCCGATCTGGAGGGGGATGTTCACCAACGAAGATGCCGCCTCCTTCGCGGCGTTCTGGTTGCTGATCCACCGCAGCCGTTTTGGGCAGTCCGGCGCTCCGGCAACGGATTGCCCTCTGGAGCATTGGCGCGAGGAAGGCGCCAGCCTTGGGGAAGCCGCCCGGGACCGGCTGGCGGCCCAGGTGCAGCAGGCCCTCAAGGTGTTGGGTTCCGGCGTCCTGAGCGCCAACCGCCATCTGGCCAGCCAGTTGCAAGCCGGCCACGTCCCCCTGGCGGACTGGTTCAACGAACTGCTGCGGCTGGTGTATCGGCTCATCTTCCTGATGGTGGCGGAGGACCGCAATCTGCTCCACCCCGCCCGGAGCACGGCCGCCGCCCGCCAACTCTACAGGGACGGCTATAGCCTCACCACCCTGCGCCGCCAATGCCAGCGCCCGCCACCTGGGACAGGCACCACGACCGCTACGAAGGCATAAAGTGGTGTTTCGGGCGCTGGCTGAGGGGGAAGGGCGCCTGGCCCTGCCCGCCCTTGGCGGCCTCTTCGCCCCCCACCAGTTGCCCCACCTGGAGACGGCCCGTCTGCCCAACAACGCCTTCATGGCGGCCCTCTGGCATTTGGGTTGGCTACCGGAGCGCACCGGTCGGGTGCCGGTCAACTGGCGGGCCATGGAAACCGAGGAACTGGGCTCGGTGTATGAATCCCTTCTGGAACTCCAACCCCAACTGGCGGACGACGCTCGCAGCCTGGTGTTTGCCGCCGAGGCCAGCGAACGGAGAGGCAACCAGCGCAAAACCACCGGCTCCTACTACACCCCGGACAGCCTGGTTCAGGCGTTGCTGGACAGCGCCCTTGATCCCGTTCTGGACAGCACCGAAGCAAAAGCCGAAGACCCCGCCGCGGCGCTCCTCCAGCTCTCCATCCTGGACCCGGCCTGTGGTTCGGGCCACTTCCTGCTGGCCGCCGCCCGCCGCCTGGCCACCCGCCTGGCCCGCATCCGCGCCGACGGTGCCCCGGAATTGGCGGACTTCCGCCCTGCCCTGCGGGACGTGGCCCGCTGCTGCCTCCACGGGGTGGACAAGAACCCCATGGCCGTGGAACTCGCCCGTGTGGCCCCTCTGGATCGAGACGGTGACCCCCGGCCTCCCCCCTGGGCTTTCTGGACGGCCAAATCCGCTGCGGCGACGCCCTCCTGGGCCTGGTTGATCTGGGCGTGCTGGAGGACGGCATTCCCGACGCCGCCTACAAACCCCTGACCGGCGACCACAAAGCCACCGCCAAACGCTGCAAGAAGCTCAACCAGGAGGTAAGGGACAGGGGGCAGGGCAGCCTGGCCCTGGACACTCTGGACCAGGAAGGTCTGATGCCGGCCATGAAACCCCTGGCGCTGAAGTTTGCCCGCCTTCGCACCCTGGGGGAAGACACGGTGGGGGAAGTCAAGGCCAAGGCCACCCGCTTCCGGGATCTTGCGCAAACGCCGGATGTCCAGCGGGTCCGGGCCGCCGCGGATCTTTACGTGGCCGCCTTCCTGCTGCCCAAAACCGACGCCGCCCCGGTACCCACCACCAACGAGTTGTAGCGGAGCTTCCATACTTAACTATTGAAAGGGAGGGGTCCGGCAAGGGTCAAATTGG
>VXWH01000127.1 GCA_009836025.1 Synechococcus sp. SB0668_bin_13
GCGGCCATGGTGCTTCACCAACCTGCGCACCGGCCAGGGGGTGCAGGTGGTGGAGATGCAAGCAGGGAGGGGATAGAGTGGTTATTGAGACGCCAAGTGGGGGGTGTATGGTGCGCCTTGAGCGGGGGGGACCCAGGGAGGAGAATGGAGTCTCTTGATCTGTGCGCCTGCCATCCCCAGCCAGTGGGTATCGAGAGCTTTAACCCGGCAGCGAGGGTGCCCTACGGGCTCACCGTTGAGCACCTCTGCGGGGCGATGAACGCATTCATCGATTTGATTGGATTTATTAACCAGAAGCTCCATGATCGCAGCAGCCCGCGGCTGGAAACAATGCTGATGCCTGCAACTTTCTCCTCAATCGTTGGGGAGTTTATGGCCTCAACGATCCCAAAGCATTGCCCGACAATCGCCAAGAATGGTTATCACAATGGGCATCCAGATCTGGTGCCCAAGGGAATGTTTCCCAGCGACACGGTGCAATACGCCCAGGAAGGAATTGAAATCAAGAGCTCACGCTATCTCCGGCACTGGCAGGGGCATAATGCAGAGAATGTATGGCTGATGGTCTTCTGCTTTACGGCGAATCGTCCCAATGACAAGGAGAAGGGTATCCAGCCCTTCCCATTCCACTATTCAGGGGTGTTTGGCGCTCGGCTTGAGAAGACTGATTGGCAATTCTCGGGTCGCTCAACCACCAGCCGGCGCACGATCACAGCCAGCGTCAATCGCAGAGGTTACGACAAGATGGTGAGCAACTGGATCTACAGGAACCCCAGCCTCAAGCTCTAGCTGTGCCTGCCCGTTGTGGGGAGGCAGCTTACCTGTCAGCCCATGACTTGGCAGCGCATGGAGTTTGGGGACCGCCTCGCCGGCCAATTCGTAGTAGTCGCTGTGCCGTTCTACGCCAATGGAGCGGTAGCCCACGGCCTCTGCTGCTGCAATGGTGGATCCGGAACCCATGAAAGGATCGAGCACGGTGCCTTTACCCAAAGGCAAGGCTGACCAGACCAGTTGGCGCATCAGCGACTGCGGCTTGAGGCTGGGGTGGTTGGCAATGTGGCGCTCACGGCGGGGGGTTCGCTCACTGGGGATCACGTCAAAGAATGGCTTGCCATCCATCCTGCGACGCAGTCCCCCGGTCCCATGGTCCCGTAAGCACTGACGCAGGGTCACCCCCTTGGGGAGAGGCTTGCGGAAGAGACCCCAAGGCTCGTAGCTGCCTCTGGGGAGTGAGCACACATCCGGGAACTCCTGCTCCCCCAGCTTGGGCCGGTCGCCGCCACGCAGGGTCTGGATCAAGCGGATAATCTGGGTACGGAATTCCAACCCACCTTCCATCAGGGAGGAAAACACCAGTTGGGACATGAAGGCGTTGCAGGCAACAAACACGTGGGCGCCGGGCTTCAGCTTGGGCAGCAGGATGGTTACCCATTCATGGAAGAAATGCCGCACCGTCTTGCGTTCCCCGTCATCCAGTGCTGTAAAGCGGGGTAGCGGCGCCCTCGAGTTGCCATCAAAAGAGGGTGGGATGCGCCAGATGCCCGTCTTGCCGCAAGGACGTTGCTCAAGCTCCCTCGTCTCATACTCTCGGACGCCGTAGGGCGGGTCCGTCACGACGGCGTCAATGGAGTTATCTGGAACCTGCCTCAACCATTGGAAGCAATCAGCATGCACCATGTGAGAACGGCCATACGTGCGGTGAGCAAAAACCAACCCAGGGGGTTGGGGTGTTTTTGGATCAATAGCCATGCTGTTGTTGCCTCTCTGTTGGTGGGTCAGTTCGGGCATCTTGGACCTTATGTACTATAGCACCGGGATCCACCCAGGCAAGATGCAGCAGGGCATTGACCACAGTTGAAGTGGAACCACCCACTAGCCAGGGGCCTGCTTCCCTTTTCCTCCACCATGGCCAGCACATCCATCACGTTACCCCCTGCTACCATACCCGAAATCGTGTGGCAGGGCCTTGGCTCAGAAAGTCACTCGGCTCCCGGCAGGAGGTGGGCAGGCTCACGTGGGGGAGGACAACAGCCTTACGCACGGTGAGATCACCCTGTGAAAACCCTCGGGCTCAGCATCCCAGAGGCAGTTCAGCAGCTTCCGTTGCCGTGAATTCAAGTTGGTGGTGCCGTGAGTGGGGTCCACCAGAACAGGGCTTTGGTTTTCCCGCTGGGTAGCTTCGCACGTGAATCACCAAGGGGAGGTGTTGACCTCCGCCCGGCTGGTTTGTACGAGAACCCATTCTGTCAATGCCCGGGCCAAGCGGCCGTTGCCGTCTTCGCAGGGATGGAAGGTGACAAATCAGAGGTGAGCTATCATGGAGGAGTGAACCTGCTCCCGGCCGATGGCGCCAGACACCACCTGCATTGGCATGGTCTCATCGTGCAACACGCCTACGGGAAAGGACAGCAGGCCACGGGCGCCGACCTTGAACAGTTGCCGATGCCAACTGTTGAGTCGTTCTATGGTCAGGGGCGCCGAGAGCTGGGCGGTGGCGGCCATGAGCAGATCCATCAGGCCTTCCACCTGGGCCGAAGGCTGAGGCTGGCCGGGCCAGGGAGGAGCGCACCATGGCGGGATCCAGTGTTTACTATCTCTAATTTTAGGGAATTACATACATAGGTGTACCAATGCAACGTTTAGGTGAGGTTTTTACTTGA
>VXWH01000111.1 GCA_009836025.1 Synechococcus sp. SB0668_bin_13
GGAGGCGCCGCGTAGATGGAGGGTTCCGGGGGCCTGGACAGTTCACGCAGTGTTACGCCAAACACAAACAGCACCGGCAAGGCAAAGGCTCCCGAGACAACGGCCGCCACCACCCGTATCCGCTGGCGGTAGCGCTGCGGCGGTTTCCTCACATCATCGGCAGGCATGGGGAGACAAGGCGGGGGCGGCTTGGTTTCAAGTTTCAATCACCACGCCGGAACCTGACAAGTCAGGCAAACGGTCTGGTCACACAGCCACCCATTGGAAGCCTGGAGGTTGCAGACTGGATGGGCAACCAACCGGCTCCATGCAGACGCCCATCCGCCCCATCAACAACGACAACGGCAACGCCCTTCTGCCCCTGCTGGGGTTTGTGGTTGCTGTTGCCCTCATCCTCCTGAGCCAAGTGCTGTTCATTGTGCCTGCAGGAAACGTTGCGGTCGTCACCACCCTGGGGAAAGTGACCGGCGAGCCCCGGTCTGCAGGCCCCAATTTCAAGGTTCCCCTGATCCAGAACATTGCCATGTTCGACATCAAGACCCAGGTGCGGCCTGAAGAGTTCTCCTCCCTCACCAAGGATCTGCAGGTCATTGAGGCCACTGCCACGATCAAGTATGCGATCCGCTCCAACCAGGCTGGGCGCATCTTCCGATCCATTGCCACCGCCAACCAGCAAGTCTATGGCCGCATCGTGCAGCCGTCTCTGCTCAAGGCGCTGAAATCCGTCTTCTCCCAGTACGAACTGGTGACCATCGCCTCCGAGTGGAACAGCATTTCCGAGATCGTGCAGGAGAAGGTGTCGGAAGAGCTCAGCAAGTTTGGTTACGTGGATGTTCAGGGGCTGGACCTCACCGGGCTACGCATTGCCGAGGAGTACCGGGCCGCCATTGAGCAGAAGCAAATTGCCGATCAGCGTCTGCTGAAGGCCCGCACGGAAGTGCGCATTGCCGAGCAGGAAGCCAAGCGCTACCAGACCCTCAACCAAAGCCTCAACGACCAGGTGCTCTACAAACTCTTCCTTGACAAGTGGGATGGAACCACCACGGTGGTGCCAGGTCTGCCCGGCAGCGGCCAGGCGCCTCCCGTGATTGTCCAGGGGAAGCAACGCGCTGGCGGGCTGATGGGTCGCTCCGGCGAACCGGTGTGATTGTCTCGCCACGTCCATGGGGCTGGAAATCGAGCGACGTTTCCTGGTGCGCACAACAGCCTGGCAAGACCAGGTGCGCGCCAGTATGCGCCTGAGCCAGGGCTACATCAGCATCAGTCCCCATGGCGTAACCACCCGTGTGCGCCATGACCACAACCAGGGCTGGCTCACCCTGAAGGCGCCCATAGGGGCGCGGGCAGCACCCGCCGCCACACCCATTCAGCGCTGGGAGTTTGAGTATGCCATTCCCCTCGGGGATGCCCAGCGCCTGCTGGAACACTGCCCTCACCAGCTCAGCAAGGAGCGCTACATGCTCAATCTGACTGGTGGGGACTGGCTGGTGGATTGCTTCGCTGGCGCCAATGACGGGTTGGTGCTGGCGGAGGTGGAGGTGGAGCGAACTGACGCCAGCCTTGAGTTGCCCCCCTGGCTCGGCCCGGAGGTGAGTGGTGACGGTCGGCTGAGCAACGCAGCCCTGACCCGGCGCCCCTGGTGCCAATGGCGGGAGGAGGAGAAGCGGGCACTGTGGCGGTAGTCTCTCCCTTAGGGTCAGGTCCCATAAAGCGGGGAATGTCGCCCAGCAGAGAGGAGTCCCAAGAGAGAGCATCAGGAGGATGAGGGGATGCCCCACTTGTTCTGGCTCAGCTTGGTGAGCGCCAGCTTGAGAGAATCCAACCCTTCTTCCCCAAGTCTCGCGGCGTAAGCCGTGTCGACGAACGCAGGATGTTAAGCGGGCAGCATCCATGCGCTCCGGTCTGACCTGCGCTGGGTGGGTGCCCCCGTCCTGGGACAGAATCGCACGGCGTCCAGCCTCAACAAGGGGGTTGGTGAACCCCGATTGATCGGTCACACCACAGGAGGATTGAGCAGCAAGCTCCATTAGTTCACTACAGCAAGGGACTATACAACACAACATGCGCCATAAGGTTGAGAAGCCTGTTGGCCAAACTCAAGGATTGGTGCCCCGTTGCAACACGCTACGACCGTTGTGCCCATATCTTTCTCTCTGCCGTCCTGCTCGCTTCTACACTCATCCTCTGGTTTGAGGCCTGGCCCTTAAGCTATCCTTCTATTCCTTCCAGCCCCAAGCTGCCCGTTCCGTTAGAATGATCGCACTTTTCTGGTCTTCTCACTCAATGCTATCGATATCGGTTTGATTAAGATTGAGTTGTGCAGCTATTTCTCTGATGGAGAGTCTTTCTGGATCGCTGAAATCTTTATCTGAATAGGCAAGTTATATCAAACTCATCACCAAAACATTGAGAAGCTAAGGATTGGCACTGCAGTTACTTTGCAAATCTATCATAAGAGCGCCACGAAAAATAGGTAAGTACAGGAGTGAATGGTCAGGTTGTCGGCAGTGTAGTGCCACTGTTTTCTTATAACAAATCTATGTAAAAGAATGTGATTAGAACGGAAGGGTCTAGCTGTACTTTCCAGGATTGGGGTTAGGATAGA
>VXWH01000001.1 GCA_009836025.1 Synechococcus sp. SB0668_bin_13
AACCTCACTCCTTCTATGATCCCACATCCCTCCCCATTCCCCAGGCTTTCCTTAAGTCTTATTCGCTTAATCCTAATAAATCTACATGACCGATAGGGGGACCCGATCCATCACCAAGCGCAGGACTCAATGGGTAAACCTGTTGTGCAACTTGTGCTCTTGTGCAACGGGCTTCCATGGGGACTCCTGGCCATCAGGAGCTTGTTGAAACCCTGCCAGGGGGCTATTCGTCCCCAGGAGACGGAATCTCAGGAATTCTGGTCATTATTGGCGTGAAGTGTTCAGTCGGGCCTGCAGGAGAGGAATAAGACGTTCCAGGGCGACACCGCGGCTGGCTTTCAGCAGCAGATGATCATCGGGCTTCAACCATGCCAGAAGATGGCCCAGGGCTGCCTGGGGTTCGTCCACCTGCGCCACCGGCAGCGCCTGGCCCGCGCCAGTAACCAGGGCATCCCCAAGGGGTCCATCGTCCACCACCACCAGCCCGGCAAAGCCCCGCCGGGCCACATGCTCCCCAATGCGCCGATGCCAGCTCAAGGCAAAGGATCCCAACTCCAACATGGGTCCCAACACGGCAAAGTGGCGCCCCCGCTGTTCAGCCACCATGTCTATGGTGGCCAGCACAGCTTCCGGAGAGGCGTTGTAGGTCTCGTCCCAGACGGTGACGGTGCCCAGCAGCAGTTGCCGGGCCCGGCCACCCGGAAGTTGCACCTGGGCCAGGTGACGGTTATCGGGCGTGACGCCCAGCCACTCTGCGCACGCCAGGGCCAGCATCAGGTTGCGTGCCTGGTGGGTCCCCGGCAGGGGCAGACGCCAACAGCGCCCCCCGAAGCGCAGTTCATTGGCCGTCAGTTGACCGTACTGGTCCGCCGGGGGTAGATGGGACGGGAGGGGGTCGCCCTCCAGGGCCACGCGACGGACCGGGCCCTGCCAACTGGCCGCCAGGCTGGCTTCCAGGAGGCGATCCCCGGCCGGGACCACCACCAGCCCCGTGCTGGCAAGGGCTGTTGTGATCTCACATTTGGCGGCAGCAATGGCCTCACGGCTGCCAAGGCGGCCGATGTGGGCTGAGCCAATGTTGGTGATCACCGCCAGATCCGGTTCTGCGCAACGGCTCAGTTCAGCAATTTCTCCCGGCCCCCGCATGGCCATCTCCACCACCATGGCCGCCGCTGTTTCATCCGCCGCCAGGATGGTGCGGGGCACGCCAACGGCGTTGTTTTCGTTCCCCCGGCTGGCGTGAATGGCGCCCAAAGGCGTCAACAGGGCTTTGATCAGCTCTCGCGTCGTAGTTTTGCCCACGGAGCCCGTCACCGCCACCAGGGGCAAACCCAACTGACGGCGCCAGGCCCGGGCCAGAGTCTGGTGGGCCTGATGGGTGTCGGCCACCGGCAGCAGGGTCAGAGGCGGATGGTCGGGCGCCGCCGTGGCGTCCACAACAGCGGCGCAAGCCCCTCGGGCCGCTGCTGCCGTCAGGTAATCATGTCCGTCAAAGCTCTCGCCCCGGAGGGCCAGGAACAGTTCCCCAGCGCGTAACTGTCGGCTATCGGTGCTGATGCCGCGGCTGGGGCTCCGGAGGGAGGAGACCGGGGAGATCGGGCAGCCCAGAATCCGGGCACAGTCCGCTGGGGAGAATGGGCAGGGCACGGTCCATCAACACCACACCCAGGCTAACGAGCCAGGGGGTGGGTGTCCAGGCGCTACCTTATCCAACTGTCGTGGAGCGGTAATGCCTTGCGTTCCCGCGGCAACGCCACCGAACCGGGAGACCTGTTGCTGGAGGTCCTGCCGTCCGACGGCCGCGCCATAGGCAACATCCCGGCACGGGAGGCGCTCGGCAGGACGCTGCTGCTGGGCGCCGTGAGGAAGGGCAGGGGCGTGCCGGTTCCATCGCCCTGGCGGAGGGCATTGAGGGGGCAATTGTTTCCTACGCTGGTGTAAAACCATGGTTGGGTATCGCCAGCAGTGAAACTGTCACAAAGGCCCGAATGCCCAGCCAATTCAGACTCCAGGATTAATTGCCTAAGTGAATGTTGGAGGCCCTGGCTGATGGCTTCACCCCACACCCTGAAAACCTCTGTTTGCACGGTTGCCGTTGCCCTGGCAGTGGGCGCTGCGGGTATCATGCTGGATCCATACCAGTTCGCCAATGGAATGCCCTACGTTGCAGGTGGGAAGAACACAGAGCAAGATTGCAAGCAACACCTATGGGCAATCACTGCAAAGCTTCAGGGCAAAGATCTTGCTACTGAACTACTACGGAGGCGTTGTTCAGAGGCCAACTCACGGCCATGAACGCTGATCTCATAGGCTACCCTGCCGCTGTATTGGATGCTTCAGCGCTGGTTGTCGCGATTCTGAAAAGTGGAGAAAGAGAAAACCATGTTTTGTCATTTTTATGGCAAAGAAGATGCTATTGTCCCATGATAAACTGGTTTGAGATTGAGTCTTTGGTGGATGATGTGTATAAATAAGAAGATAATGACAAAATCCTGATTCCTTGGGATGACATTAAGGAAACGCTGGGGAACGTGTTTTCAGGCCAGGCATGGGATGTGTCTCGAAGGTGGTAGAAATCAGGAGAGGGTGATTCTCCGAGTAAC
>VXWH01000136.1 GCA_009836025.1 Synechococcus sp. SB0668_bin_13
CCCCCCCCCCCCCCCCCCCCCCCCCCCCGCCCCCCCCCCCCCCCCCCCGCACAATGCTCCAGTCAAGGCCGCCGAGGCCGCAGCCGAGGGGCGGCACAGCCATGGAGCGAATGCCACGTCCACGAACCGCACAGACCAGATCCTTCAGCCCCGCTTCAATGGCCTCGATCCGGCTGTTGCCACGCCGGTGGCGCTTGGTGGGAAAGTTGATGATGGTGCGGGGACTGGTGAGGGTACCGGTCTGTGAAGACAAACATGGCGCCCAGCTTCATCTCACCCCGCTGGCAAGCCTTGGCGTAGGCGCGGAAATTTTCCGGGAACGCCTTCTTGAACTGGAGGGCAATACCGCGTCCCATCACGACGACGCAATTCACCGTATTGACGAGGGCTTCGGCGTCTTCGGCCAGGATGTCACCCGTGGTGAAGCGAAGCATCGGCAGCCTCTGCGCTCAAGTCAATCGTACCAACACGTCTTGCGTTGGACGACGGGTTCGGGCTGGACCAAGATCGTGTCAGTTGAACAAGTGGCTGGCACTGTTTACAGGATGATTGGCCTCCCCTAGGATTTCCAAATCAGATTACCAGTGGGCAGCTTTGCCCAAAGCTGTTTGTAGCGATGAACACACTGCTCAACCCAACCATCGGGATCACGACCATGGCAGCTTGCGTCTCCCTGGTCGTCCAGTCACCCGTATCGGCAGGCACGGCCCACCCTGGCCGGACTCTGCTGCCGCAGCAGCAGCAAGCGGAAATTGCTCAGGTGGTCAATTCCAGCGATGCAGCGGATTGGGAAGAGACGCACTATCTTGAGTCTATTCCTGGCGTTGGTAAATCGATTCGGGAAGGCCTCGCCACACCTGTTTCTGAACTGAGGGAAGTTGACCTCACGCAATTTTTAAATCTCGTCTGATCACGATGTGGAGGCTTTTATTCACAAAAGACGCCGAGAAGGATATGGCAAATCTTTTCTCAGTAGCGCCGTCTACAAGGAAAAAGGTCTTGGAACTTCTGCAAATAATCCAAGAAGATCCTCGTCGTCCTCCTTATAAAGCACTTAAAGGAGATCTTAAGGGTGCTCTATCTCGGAGAGTCAACCATAAACATAGACTTGTCTATGAGATTTTACCAGAAGAGAAGCTTGTGAAAGTGATACGTGCCTTAACCCATTACGGAGACTGATTTATCGTCATCCCTTGCCGCTCAAGCGCCGCTACGCAACGAATTGAAATCATTCAGGCGGGCCAGCTCCTGTGGGTGTTCCCGCAACACGTCGTCCCCCGCCACCCCCAACTGGGCCTGCCCGTAGGCTACGTACACCGGCAGTCGGCATTGCGCACCAGCAGGGCGCAGGCCCGGCCACAGGGGCTGTCCACCATCAACTGCCGGTTGCCGGGCGCCGTCAAGGCGGTGAAGTCCAACCCTGCCCCTTGCAGACAGGTGATGCTGTCCTGCAACAGCGCTCCTTTGGCCAGGGCAACGGTAATCACAAGGTGTTTGCAGCAGCTTGAGCCTGAGAACTGTAAGCCCAGGAGCTTGCGTGGAAAATCGTCCAGGCCACTTGCAACAGGGCGCCGCCACATCCCCCCGCCCGCAAAAGCCTGCTGGCCCGCTGCTGGCTCATGGAGACCCTTTCATGGCTGACTGTCTCATAGGGTTTTTTCAGTCTTCCCCTAACCCAAGCGCTTCAAGCATGACCCCTGGGGATCGTAGATCCAGCCTGTGATGGTGCCGTCCTGGATTTTTCCAACGGCCTGATCAATCACGTGGAGAGGGACCAGAAACCATTCACGGGGGGCCACGGTGTTGCCAAAACGATCCTTGACTTTAATCTCAAGCAATGCAGGTTGAAAAATTCGATGGATGAGGTTTTCAAATTTCTTGCTGTTGATGTTGTAGAGTTTGTAAGTGCCGACAATCTCCACCTCTGCCATGAGAAATGTGGGATCAAGCTGTGGATTGCTGATGCGTTGTTCCACCTTGCCGTTGGTTACGCCAATTTTATGGATGAGATCGCGATTTCTTGCGACATCCGGCAATTGGGAATGGCTGCGCAGAACGTAGATTGTGCCGCTGGCTCCATCTTCTTCCTCCGTATAATCCGCAAACAGTGGACCCTGAATTGCTGCGGTAATTCGTCTACTGGTATCATCTTTATAGAGAGCGCGTTGAAGTGAACGCATCAGCATTTTGCTTTCCGTGCCATTGTCGAAGACGACCCGGAGCCTGGCATCCTTCTTGCCGTCCCTGGTGAAGGATTGACGCCCCTTCCTGGCCACATAGGCTTTCTGGCCGCCCACAATGAAGAAATCACCCACGTTGATTTCCGTGTTTCCCCTGTTTTCCTTGAAGGGACGGGCGTTCCGCAAGCCGGTGGCCAATTCCTTCTGAACCTGTTCAAAGCGGGGCTTGAAGGCGTGGAAATCCTTGCATGGGTTGCGGCGGGAGATCTCCTCGGCGGCTTGTCTTTCCGTGCTTGAGCGCACATGGGTCAAGCGGGTGATGAAAGGGGTGTCCCCGTCCACCCCAAGTTCCGCCAGGAGGGCATCATGGATGTGTCTCGAAGGTGGTAGAAATCAGGAGAGGGTGATTCTCCGAGTAAC
>VXWH01000092.1 GCA_009836025.1 Synechococcus sp. SB0668_bin_13
GGCAGGACCGGACGGGCAGGCAGACTGCCTGTCCCAAGCCAAGGGCATTCCCCCTCTGTGGCGCCACCGATCAGAGTTCAGCACCCCCTTCTTGGGGCTGGACCCCGTGGGATCCATTATAGCCGCTCCCGGCCTCCAGGTGGAGCACCATGGTCTCGGCCTCCTCGTCAACCCGGTCGTCCAGGATGCTCACCGCAAGGCTGCCCCCACCACCCGTCATGGACACCGCCCCAGCCAGGGCAGTGAAGTCGGCGCCGCTGCTGGCCGTGCCCCTCACGCTGTAGGAGACGGTGGTGGACGTGCTGAAGGCCGGGGTGGCGCTCAGTCCCACGGTGACCGTGCCGCTGCCCGCAGCTTCGCTCCCGTCGTAGCTGGCAGCACTGAACTCCACCACTGGCGCCAACGGTGTTGCCGTGGCCTCGCCGATGCCGAGCCATGTACCGTCCCCGCCAACGCACGGATACGGAAGGTGTAGACGGTGCCGTTGGTGAGGCCGCTCACCCTGTGGCTCACGGTGCTGGCGCCGCTGCCGCTGATGGTGGTCCAATTGCCGTAGCTGCCAGTTCCCTCCTTCTGCCGATACTGCCACCCGGTGATGTCACTGTTGCCGGGGTTACTCCATGACAGGCTCACCTCGCCGTTGCCCGCCACGGCGCTGAAGCCCGTGGCCTTCGACGGGGGGACGACGTTCACGCTGAAACCGTTGTTCGTCTCGCTGGGGTCCGCTCCGCCGCCCACATTGGCACATTGGTGCCCAGGCTGACCTGGTCGAAGCTGTTCGCCCCTGTGCCGTCCGGACCGAGCACAATCCTGCATGTCCCCGTGGTGCTGGGGATCAACTCCAGCGTCGCCGTCCGTGCGCCCGCGCCCGAGAAGCGCAAGTTCGGCGTGAGGGTATTGGTCGCGGAGAGTGCCGCGCCCGTGCCGCTCCTCACAGACAGCGTGTAGCCGTCGACGCTCACCCCCGCGCCGAATATCACCAGCGGCACGTCGATGATCTCGCCCTTCACCAGCGCCCGGCCCAGCGTCATCCTGAACGTAAACGCTTCGCCCGCGCTCACCGCCCCCGATCCCACCCGGGCGAGACTCACCACCGTCGGATCGTTGTCGCGGATGGAAACCGTGACGCTGTTCGTGGTGAGGCCGTCCCCCCACTCGGTCCGCATCGTAAAGGTGCCACCCGGCTCGTCGATGCTGTCGTCCACTGTTGGGTGGGGCCAATACGAGTCCCCGTTTGTGAAGCCCACCCAGGTAAACTCGCCCTTGCCGGTTCCGTCCCCCTGCAACCATTTATTAAGGTTGACGGTCTCCTTGGAATGAAAGTTGGGATCTGTGTACTCGTGGCGCATGAAGTCGCCCGTCCACTTCAACTTTTCCTTTACAACCTGCCAATTCTTGGGGTCCAGTATTGTCCCTCTCCACAGCGGCCTAACTTCAAGAAAGGTCTTGAACTCCTCCCCTTCCGTAACCTCCGACGGAGCGGCAAACATGGTGGCGGTCCTCGGCAAGGGCCAGTCCTTCACGGCGACCGAGGCTGAGGAGGGCGAGCCCACGCTGTAGCGGTTGCCGCTCGCCGCCACGATCGCGACCATCTCGTCATGCCACTCGACCCAGTCTTGGTGCGACGTGTCCACCGTGAAGCTGCCCGTGCCGCTCGTGCCGATGGTCGCCCAGCGAGTGTGCCAACGGCCGTACCATGTGAACCAGTTGTCTTTCGCATGGACCTTCACCACGAGAGGCGCCGTCAGCGTGAAGGTGGCATCCGCGCCCCTGTACACCGCCGACCCGCCCGCGATGGTCACCACCGGCACGGTCGATGGAGACTGTGCGGCTGCCGGCATGGAAGCCCCGAACAACAGCGTCAGCAGTGGCGCGAGGAACAACCCCCGGCAAGGCGCGAACGCAAGATCCCCCTGACCGTCTGACATTGCAGCAGAAATCCAGCCAGCCGGAGATGGACCAGCCTCCCACTCCGCTGCGTTTGTCCAGATGATAGGGCAATGACTGGTGATATAGCGAGTGAACTACTAGTGATGCTAACCCCAGTTGTTGCCTGTCAGGGCAACCAGGGATAATCTTGATACCGGGGAGACCGTTTCTCAAGAAAGGCATGACGGCCCTCCCGGGCTCCCTGGCCACAGGCTGGGCGGAGATCGAACAGATGCTCAGCGACAAAACGGGGAGAGGCGTTCTCGCTATTCAGACCTGCGATCCGTGAACAGACGCCCGTGGTCCAGCCATGGACGTGACTCCCTTGAAGAACTGCTGGTCTGCCCGGCAAGCGGCCCGTTGTCTCCCCTCCCCGTAATCACCCACACCGCCGAAACTCCAGCAGCCGTGAAAAGTAGAACGGCGCACTGCAGAACAACTGACGACCAGTGGGCTGAAATCCGGCTGCTGCTGCTGCCGCCACAATGCCGGATTCCTTCAGGGCGTAGGCCCGGGTCGCTTTGCTGGCGCCGGGGAAGACGCTCCCGACGGCTTTCAGCAGGGCCAACGGCGGGCTGTAGGGGGCAAAGCTCACGATCAGACGATCCTGGCTCAAGCTGGCCAGATGGCGCACCATGGCCTCCGCGGCTTTCTGGGGGTAGTGGATGAACACGTCCAGGCAGATGACGGTGTGGAACTCACCCCGCAGGGCCTCCAGATCAGCCACGTGAAATCTCGCCTGTTGGGCGCTGATGCCAGCGGCGACGGCACGCTGTCGGGCCTCGGCCAACATGGCTTCGGACAGGTCGCTGGCGGTAATCCCCTGGGCGCCCATGGCCGCCAGGGGAAGGGTGAGGGAGCCCACGCCACAGCCGGCGTCACAGAAGCTCCGGGTCTTGACGTCGCCGTCCTCCTGAAGCCAGTTCAGCACGGCGGTGACGGTTTTGTTGTGGCCGCGGCGGATGTGCTCCTGCACCTTGTTCACGTCCTGGTTGTCGCTGTAGATGCGGCGCCAGCGCTCAAAACCGGTCCCGTTGAAATAGTCGCGCACCACCTCTTTCTCGTTGCCGGTGGCGGTGCTGGGGCTGGATGGGACCATGGCCGGATGCAGGAGCATGGCCAGGGATCCTAAAGGCCAAACCGCCAGACCGTCAGCAGGGGCACCAGCAGCGTGGCCAGGATCGTCAGGGGAGCGCCGTAGCGCACCATGTCCTGGATGCGGTAGCCCCCCGGGCCAAACACCATCAAGTTGGTCTGATACCCGAAGGGTGTGATGAAGCTCCAGCTTGCTGCAAAGACAATGCACACCACACAGGCCATGGGATCAATCTGCAGATCCAGGCCGATGCGGGCGGCCACCGGCAGCCACAGCACCACCGCGGCGGCATTACTCATCACTTCCGTGGTCAGGGTGGTGATCAGGTAAATGGTGACCAGCACCCCATAGGCTGGCCAGTCCCCGGTCCAGGCCACCAGTCGGGTGGCCATCTCCCCCGCCAGACCGGTTTTCACCAGCGCCGTGCTGAAGCCGTACAGGGAACCCACCAGCAGGATCAACTCCCACCGCACCGCCTGTTGCAGATCACCAGGGCGAAGGCTGCCCACCACCACCATGGCCACCACCCCCAAACAGGCCGCAGCCACCAGGGGCATGATCCCCAGACCACTCACCACCAGAACAGTCAGGCCGATGAGGATGGTGGGATATTTTTTGGCGGTGGCGGGCAGTTCGTGTTCAATTTTGTCCATCACCACCAGATCGCTGCTGGCCTGGAGACCCCGCAGACTGTCCAGGGGCGCTTGGAGCAACAGCACGTCCCCGGCCCGCAACACCACCTGCCCCAACCGTTCCCGCACCAGTTCCTGGCCACGGCGCAGGGCAATGACGGTGGCGTTGAAGCGTTGCCGGAAGCGCAACTCCCGCAGCGAGGCACCGGCCAGGAAGGAGCCGGCGGGCAGCAGCACCTCCACCATCCGCTGGGTGGCTGTTCCCTCAACGCCTTGCTCCCCGGACGATGCCGGGGCCGCCAGGCTCACGGTGTGCTCCTGCTGCAACCGCAGCAGATCCGCCCGGCTGCAACGCAGCAGCAGGCGGTCCCCACCGCTGAGCACCCGATCCGCAAAGGGGGGCGAGAAGCGCTCACCCCCCCGTTGCAACTCCAGGACATCCACGTCAAAGCGGCGCTGCAGACGGCTGTTGTGCAGGGTCTGCCCCACCAGAATGGAGTCGGCAGGCACCTCCACCTCCGTCAGGTAGCCGTCACGGCTGAGGCTGGCCAGCAGTTCCAGCCCATCCCGGTTCCGCTCCGGCAAGAGATGGGGCGCCACCCAGATCAGGTAGGCGCCGCCCAGCACGTACAGCGGCAGGGCAATGGGGGTCAGCGTAAAGAGTTGGAGGCCCCCGTTGAATCCCATCTCCTCACCCACACTGCGGCTCAGGTCGTTGGCCAGCAGGTTGGTGGAGGTGCCAATCAGGGTGAGGGTGCCCCCCAGGATGGTGGCGGTGGAGAGGGGCAGCAACAGGCGTGACGGCGACAGGCCCCGGCGCTGACACCAGGCCTCCACCACCGGGATCAAGGTGGCGACGATGGGGGTGTTGGCCAGGATGCCTGCCAGGGGACCGATGGCCACCACGAACAACTGGATCAACTGCCGGGGTTGCTTCATGCGGTTGCCCCCCATCAACTCCCGCAAGCGATCCAGGGCGCCACTGCGAAACAGCCCGGCCGAGAGGGCAAACATGGCCAGCAGAGTGATCACCGCAGGGCTGGCAAAGCCGGCCAGCGCCTCGGCAGGGGAGAGCACCCCGCTGGCCATGAGCAGCCCCATGGCCAACAGGCCCACCACCTCCGGCGGCAACACCGACGTGATGAACAGGACAACGGCCAGCGCCAGGATCAACAGGGTGATGAGGGCATCCATGGGAGGCTCGGCAGCCCTTCACTCATCCCTCCATCATGCCCGCTGCCGTGTTGGGTGGGAAAGATTGTGTGCGTTGCACCAGGATGCAGCGGATTCCAGCCGCCCGGGCCCCCTGCAAATCCGCAGCGGCATCACCCAGGTGCCACACCTCATGGGGCGACAGCCCCAGCCGCTCCAGGGCCAGATGAAACAACCGGGCATCGGGCTTGGCCACGCCACAACGGCTTGAGACCAGCACAGCCGTGAACCAGTGGCGCAGCCACAAGGTCTCCAGCAGGGAATCCAGACGGCTGTCAAAGTTGCTCACCACCGCCAGCTTGAGACCGGCGCCGTGCCAACGCTGGAGACAGCGGGGCACGTCCTCCGGCACCACCCAGGCATCGGGGCTGGCGTAGTGGTAGAAGAGTTGACCCGTGAGTTGGCGCAGCACGGTTCTCGCCAGCGGCTGGCCAGCCCGTTGGAAGGCGTCCCCCACGCAGGCCAGCCACCATTCCTTTTCCTGCTGATCAAGGGATTTCACCGACCGGTCCGGAAACGCCATGGGGGGCGCTGCCCGATAGGCGGCATGGAAGGCGGGGCCGATCCGCTCGGGGGACACCGTGATGCCCACGGCAGCAGCCTTGCGGGCATAGGTGACGGCCACAGGGGCGGCGGGTTCCAGGAGGGTGCCCATGGCGTCGATGAGCAAACCACGGGGGCGGGACAAGGTGGTCATGGCTTCAAGTATTCCCCCAACCAGCCCACGGCCGCGGCCAGGCGATGTCCTGCCCCAGGCATCCGCGCCAGATAGACGGCTTCCCGAACTTTGGCCGCTGTTGGTCCTGCCATGGTGAAGCCCTTGGCGGTGATGGCGGCCTGGCCGCGGCCAAGGCTCAGCATCTCCCCCAGATCGTTCCAGTGGAAGTCCTGGAGGGGCTCCCCATCGAGGGAGGCCAGAATGTTGTGGGCCAGCACCGGCGCCTGCTGCATGGCCACCTGGGCCGTGGCCGGCAGGGGCTGCTGCTTCTTCTTGTCCGGCACTGCCGCCACGTCGCCAGCGGCAAAAATCGCCTCCTCCTCCGCCAGCCGCAGGTTTGCCTGGCAGATGAGCCGACCCTGGGGATCCGCCGGCGCCGACGGCAGCAGAAGCGGCGGCGCCACGGCCAGGCCCGCGGTCCAAAGCACGCCGGCACAGGGCAGGGTCTCCGTCTGCCCCTGAACAAGGAGGGTGAGGTGGTCCGCCGCCACCATCTGCACCCGGCTCTGGCAGCGCACCAGCACATCCCGTTGCTGTAAAGCCGCCAGAGCTTGCTGGCGATTGAATTCACGGCTTCCCGCCAGAATGTCGTCCCCCTGTTCAATGAGTTCAATCAGGGCATGACCCGCCAGCAGATCCGCCAGTTTGCAGGCCAGTTCCACGCCGCTGGCGCCCGCCCCGACAATGGCCAGCCGTTGCAGGGGGTGGGTTTGGGTTTGCAGCCGTTGCACCAGCTGTTGCAGGCGCCGCAGATCGGTCATGGTGCGGAAGCCGATGGCGTGGTCTGTGACGCCGGCAACGCCGAAGGACTGCAGGACCCCGCCACAGGTCAGCGCAAGGCGATCAAAGCTCAGTTCACGGCCGCTGCTGGTGGTGAGACAACGGGTCTGGCGGTTGATGCTGGTGACCCGGTCTTGCAGCCAGGCCACGCCGCGGCCTGCCAGCAGGTGCTCCAGCTTTGGCGCCGCCTGCCAGGTCCGTAGCTCGCCACTGAGCAGTTCATAGAGCAGGGGGGTAAAGAGGAAATGCTCCTGGGGCTCCACCAGCACAACCGACACGCTGCTGCGCTTGTGGGCGAGAGCCAGGGCAGTGGTGAGGCCAGCAAAACCGCCCCCCACAACCACTACACGAAACTGGCCGTCCATGGGACCATTGCATCGTCTGTGACGCTAGCTGCCCACGCCATGGGGTGATAGGTGAAAAGATGGAGCACAGCGCCACCGCCATGATGATGGTCGATTCAGCCGGGCCGACACCTTTCGCCGATCTCAATCAGGGCGCGGCGGGGCCTGCCGCGGGGGAGGTGGTGGCCGGACAGGATCTGCCAACGGTGCGCAACAACCTGTCCGCCCTTCCCCCTGCCGGCCAGTTGGCCTGGTGTGCTGCGGAGTTTGGGCGCAGTTTTGTGCTCACCACCAGCTTTGGCATTCAGTCTGCCGTGCTGCTGCACATGGCCCACCGTGTGGCGGCGGCCATTCCCGTGGTGTGGGTGGATACGGGCTACCTGCCCCGTGAAACCTATCGCTATGCCAGGGAACTGGAAGAGCGCCTGGGGTTCGAGTTGCACGTGGCTCAGCCCGTACTCAGCGCCGCCCGCATGGAGGCGCTGTACGGTCCCCTCTGGGAATCGGACCGGCCCGAGGACATGGAGCGCTACCTGCAAATGCGCAAGGTGGAGCCACTGGAAACGGCCATGGATCAACTCGACGTGCAGTGCTGGGCCAGCGGGGTGCGCCGCAATCAAACCCCCCACCGTCGTTCCATGACCGTGCTGGACCGGTTGCGGGGCCGTTGGACCCTCCATCCCCTCCTGGACTGGACCAGCAAAGACGTCTACTACTACCTGGAGGAGCACGGGTTGCCGCAGCATCCCCTGTTCAAGGAGGGCTACAGCACGGTTGGGGACTGGCATTCCAGCGCGCCTGACGGCCAGGTGACCGGCCGGTCCACCCGCTTCCGGGGGCAACGCCCCCACGGGGAATGCGGCCTTCACCTGGATGAGACCGCTTCGGCCGCCGCCACAGCCCGCCCATCGGGCTGATGGCCGTTACGGTGCTGCTGGTGGGCAACAGCCGCTTGCACTGGGGCTTGGGAACACCGCAGAACACTGGTCCTGATGGTCCTTTGCTCCAGCGCTGGGACGGGAACTGCCCCCCCTGGCCGGTGCAACCCGCCACGATGCGCTGGGCCGCGGTGGGATTGATCCCCCCAACCCTGGAGACCCGCCTGGGACCATGGCCGCCGCCGGTTGAGACCCGCCAGGTTCCCCTGGCCCATTGCCCCCCCCACGTGGGTGTGGACCGGGCCCTGGGGGCCTGGCAGGCATTTGGCTGTAGCGGTGGGGGCGGGGTGCTGGTGGTGGATGCCGGCACCGCCTTGACCATGACGGCCGTGACCGCCAACGGCAGCTTTGCAGGGGGGCGGATCCTGCCCGGTGTGGCGTTGCAGCTTGAGGGCCTGCACCGGGGAACCGCCTCCCTCCCTTGCGTGGTCTCCCCGTGGACCAGGGCCCGGCCCACCTTGCCCCGGAATCAAGCTCAGCCTGGCCTGGCCACCGACACCGTCAGCGCCATGGTGGACGGGGTGATCCATGGCCTGAGCGCCGCCGTGGCCAACACGATGACGGCGCTGGCGGCCGCAGCGGTCATCCGGGAGTGCTGGCTCACCGGCGGTGATGCTCCCCTCCTTCAGGCGTCTATCGGCACGCAAGTGGCCGCCGGGCAACGGGCCGCCAGGGAAGTGACACTCCGTTGTGACCCGGATCTGGTGTTGAAGGGTCTGCTGCGGGTGCAGGCCGGGGCAGAGGGCGACAGGGCTTGACGCCTGGCCTCAATCGAGACCCAGGTCGCCGAGGATCTGGCTGGCCATGGCGTCGGCCTTCACCTTGGTGTACACCTTTTCCACCCGGCCTTGGGGGTCCACCACAAACGTGTGGCGGGACATGCCCACGTATTCACGCCCCATGAACGTCTTGGGGCCGTAACTTCCGTAGGCCTGGGCCACGGGGCACGGTTCCCCGTCCGTGAGCAAGGTGAAGGGCAGTTGGTACTTGTCGATGAACCTGGTGTGGCTGCTGGCGGGATCTTTGCTGATGCCCAACACCTTGATGTTGTGCTTCTCGAAGACGGACCATGCGTCCCGAAAGCTGGCCGCCTCCTTTGTGCAACCTGGGGTGTCGTCCTTGGGATAGAAGTAGACCACCACCCGTTGTCCGGCAAAATCGCTCAAGGAGATCGACTGGCCAGAGGCGTCTGGCAGGGTAAATGCAGGGGCCGCCTCGCCAACTTGGGGAGTCATCGCAATGGGAGCAACGCAGCGCAAGCCTAGGAAATCCTGGCGCCACAGCACGGGGCGCCCCCTTGATCCTGTGGCTCAGCCCCCTGGATGAGCGGCTCCATTGCCCGGAGTGGCTCCAGCCGTCTGAGCGGGACGCCCTGGGGGACTTGCCACCGCAACGGTCCCAGGAGGTGTTGAGGAGCCGGGTGCTGCTGCGACGGTTGGCGGCCAGGGTTCTGGGCTGCGTACCCCAGGCGGTGCCCTTGCGGGCTGATCCTGGTCAGCCTCCCCGGTTGCAACCCGCTCAGGGATGGCATCTGAGCCTGAGCCACAGCCGCGGCGCCGCCCTGGCGGCCATGGCCCGCCAGCCGCTAGGGGTGGATCTGGAAGCTGACAACCGCCCCGTCGCCCCTGCCCTGGTCCGACGGTTTTTCTCGCCCCAGGAGGCAAGGATGCTGGCTGACCTGGAACGGGAACGGGGTCCCCGGTGGGCGCAACGCCAACGGCTGCACTGCTGGCTGGCCAAGGAAAGCCTCTGCAAGCTCCTCCATCAACCCCTGCTCCCCATCCTCAAATCCTGGCGCTACGATCCCCGTGGCCAGGCCTTGATCCATGGGGGGGGGCAGGTGATCCCTTGCCGGATCGGCTCCGACGGGCCATGGTCCTGGGGGTGTTGCGCCATGGCGGCTGCCCGCATCAGTTTCTGGACAGGGGCGGCGCCTGAACCTCCATGCCCGGTTTGAATTCAAGGGGAGATTCGTTGTAGGGTCTTGATGATCTCCTCGTGTCCTCCTCAAGCGTGATGCCTTTTCCCTCAAGCCTCTCAAGCAGTGGCAGCCCAGGTCCGGCTTTCAGGCGTCCACCACGGGGGGGGGCATGGGTCCTGGGCCTTGTTTATGCCGCAATGCCTCTTGTCGGAACGGCTCAGGAGTTGGAAGAGGAAGACGATCCGGTTCTCGATCTGGGAACCATCACGGTCACCGGCCAGAAATCCGACCGCTCCCTGGCGGAAACGGACGGCAGCGTCACTGTTGTTTTTCCCGGCGAAAACGACGGTATCGCGGGAGCGGCGGATGACATCTTTGACGTGACCGAGCGGCTGGCCAACGTGACGCCGTTCGCGGCCAGCAGTGGCGTGGCCATCCGCGGCATTGGCCAGACCGGCTTCGCCTCGGGTCCCACCTTCGGGCAAACCAGTTTTCTGGTCACCCGTGGCCCAGGGGATCTGGTTGCCACCTACGTGGACGGCATTCCGGTCTCCGTCTATGCCGGTCCTTTCGGCTTGTGGGACGTGGACCAGGTGGAGGTGTTGCGGGGGGCGCAAAGCACCATCCTGGGGCGCGGCTCCCTTGGCGGGGCGGTGGTCATCGAAAATGCCGACCCCACCTTCACGACGGAAGCGGCTGGTCAGTTGAAAGTGGGGACGGACAAAGGCGGGCTGGGCACGTCCTTCTCCGTCGGCGGTCCGATTGTGGAGGACCGTTTTGCCTATCGGGTGGCTTTTGATCGGCAGTCAGGACCCAACTTCATTGACAACGTCACGTTGAACGAAGATGGAGACCGGCAAGATCTTTTAAGTCGAAGGGTAAAACTGCTCTACAGGGGAGAACGGGGCGCCGAGGTGGAGGTAAGCGCGTTTTTCAGTGAGGCGAACGTGGGCACCCACTACGTGGATTCTGGAGAGTGGGAGAATGGGAGGAGGGTGACCCGAGCCGATCCCAACACACACCTGGAGAATCACTCAACCGGAGCTTCACTGCGGGGAAGCTGGCCGCTGGGACATCCGTCTCTTTCCTTGGAATCGGCCACCGTATGGGTTACGGAAAACGCCGACAGCAATTTTGACGTGGACCAGACAGAACTCGCAGGCGACAGGAATGATGCTGGTTTCGACGACGACATTCGTACGTTAAGTCAAGAATTAAGGCTTCGCTATGCAGGGGATCGTCTTAACGGATTCATTGGGGCATATTTTGAAGATTTTCAAGGTACGGGATTCAATAAATCTGACATTTTTGGCGAAAGAACTGTAAAACAAGACATTCAAACCATGGCGCTGTTCGGAGAAGGAAGTTGGTCCCTCTCCGAAAGAATGGATCTGACTTTCGGTTTGCGGCTTGAACAGGAGAGCAGTGATACGAAAATTGATGCCGATGGAATTATCGACTTTCAGGCTCTGGAGAATGCGCCGGGACTTCGGACAAGACTTCCAGAGTTGGCCACAAAAGCGCAGCTCCCACTAACACAAATCAGCCAAGCTACCATCTTAACAGCTATACAAGCCGGGAGAATAGACCCATCTGAGGGAATGGAGTTGGGTGACTTGGCAACCCTCGCAGGGAGAGTACAACAGAACCAAGGAATACCTGTGCTAAGAATAGACAGAGATAGCGACTTCGACAAGAACTTCTCTGTCTTCCTTCCCAAGCTGGGGCTGTCCTACAAGGTATCACCGGAGACACGTCTCTACGGCACGATTCAGGGTGGCTATCGCGCTGGCGGCGCCGGCGCCAGCCTGGTTGCCGCCGAGGAGTTCGAGTATGATCCGGAAAAGACGTGGAACCTGGACCTGGGGGTTCGTCATCAGAGCGCCGATGGTCGCTTGCGCCTGGGATCGAATCTCTTCTATGTTGATTGGCAGGACCAGCAACTCCAGATGCGGCCAGAAGTAGCTACCGCCGTTGATTTTGTCACCAGAAATGCAGGTCGATCAAAGAGTTACGGCTTCGAGCTGGATGCAGATTATCAAGCAACTGAACGTCTACGCCTGTTTGGATCACTTGGGCTTTTGCACACGGAAATCACCAATATAGATGAAGATAAAATTACAAGCGAAGAGGTTAGTGAATTGGTTGGAAACAGTTTCACCATGGCTCCCAGGACCACCGTCAGCGCCGGATGGAGCTACGCTTTTGATCATGGTCTTGATTTTTCCATGGCCGCCAACTGGCGGGACAGCTTCTTCTCCGATATTGAAAACAGATCAATCGATGAAGTGGAGAGTCGTTTCCTGGTTGATATGGGAGTTGGGTACCAATTCCCTGATCGCGATCTAAGACTTGACTTGAAGGTGACCAATGTTTTTGATGAAAGATACCTGAACTATTCCTACATTCAGCCCATGGTGGGCTCCGAAAAATACGGCAGGGACGAAAGCTTGGCTGCACGTTTGCAACGCTTAGCAGGCGCGGATACACGTTTACCCCAAAACCTGTTAGCTCTCCCCACCACAGGCACTGGAATTGTTTCACCCGGTGACGGCCGGGCCGTGAGCCTCACCTTGACGGCCCGATTCTAGGAAAAATTCCCGTTTCCCCTTTCCTGCGAAAGCGGGAACGGGGAAGGAGGTGATCCAGTATGTCCCTGACGTGGCTTGCCCGGCCTGGCGGTTGGGTCCACCGCAGCAATGGCGACGCCTGCAAGTACCAGGCAGATTCCACCCAGTTGCGCCGTGGTCACCGGCTCGGTCAGCACAACCATGGCCAGGGTGGCGGCCACTGCCGGCTCCAGTAGCCCCACCACCACCACCGTTCCCAGGCGGAGGCGCTTGAGGCCGAGGCCAAACAGGGTATGGCCCAAGGTGAGTGTTATCAGCCCCAGATACACCACCGTGGCCATGGCCGCCGTTGATCCCAGGGCACTCCCCGTCTCCATGAGTGCGGCCGGGAACAGCACCATCGTGCCTCCACCCACCACTGTGGCCATGGCCGTCAGAGGCGGCCGGTCCATCATCAATTTCTGGGCGGCAAATCCCTGGCAGGGAATGCCACAGCCCGCCAGCACCGCCAAGGCCACGCCACTGCCCACCATCCGCATCGCCCCGCCCGCGAGCAGAATCACCCCCGCCAGGGCCACGGCAACACCGCCCAGCCAGTACCGGCTGGGGCGCTGGCCTGCTGCCATCCAGTCCAGCAAACCGGCGGCCAGGGGGGCGGCGCCGATGGCCGCCAGTGTGGCCACGGCAACGCCGGTACGATCCGCCGCCACAAAGAACGCCAGTTGGGTTACGGCTGAACCAAGCCCTCCCAGCACCACCCAACGGACGGGAAGTCTGTAGCGCCATGGGGCTTGCCGACGAAGCGTGGACACCGCCAGCAGCCCGACGGCGCCCAACAGAGACCGCCATGACGCTGCCGCCATCGGGCTTAGTTCATCGGGTCCCAGTTGGGCCGCGGTTCCAATGGTCCCCGCCAGCACAGCCGCCAACGCGACTGCCGCCACGCCATCGTCAAGTTTTCCTGCTCCCAATCGCCTGAGCACTGCTGTGGAATGTGGAAAGGGCAAATTATCATTTTGTTACTCTTTGTCAAGCGAACAGCCCAGGGCTGAGGTTGTTCAGCCTCGCTGATCCTGCCAAGGATCAGGAACGGGAAGCCGCAACGTGGGGGTGTGGGCGCCGCCCCGCTGGCGCAGACGATAGCCTCAGAGGCTCATGTCAACATCACAGCTACCAATGCCAGGTCCCAGATTTGAACTGGGGACACGGCGATTTTCAGTCGCCTGCTCTACCAACTGAGCTAACCCGGCAGGCCATGGCCTGATGGTGGTCAGGCGAAAACCATGCCGCCAATCCTAACCCACCCTGGGCACACGTGCATGTTTTGGGGGTGTGCGGGCCAGGCAGAGGAGTCCCGCCACGGGGATGTTGGCTGCCTCCAGGGGGGCGGCGGCAGCCAGGGCGGTGCTGCCGGTGGTCAGGATGTCGTCCACCAGCAACACCAGCCGCCCTTGCTGACCCTGGGCAACGGCGAGGAGCCGAAAGGCATCCTGCAGGTTGCGGCGGCGACCACTGGCGCCCAGATGGTGCTGACCTGGGCGGGGCTGCTTTTTGAGCCACTGAACCTGGGGCCAGCCGGAGCACTGGCTCAGGCTCAGGCTGAACGCCTCCGGCAGTGGATTGCCCCGGCGTTTCCAGCCGGGAATGGGCATGAGCACAGGCGGGTTCCCCTCCCAGCACAAGCCCGTCAGCAGGTGCTCCGCAGCACAGTGGAGCACACCGGGCAGTGGATTCTGGCGGCAGGCGAGGAGTTGACTGCGCCAACTCTGCTGATATAGGCCCACGGCCCAGAACCGCATCGGTTCACTGCCGTGGAGCAAGGCTTCCGGCCAGGCCCACCGCTTCAGGCAATCTCCACAGGGACGGTGGCGATCCGTGGCGGCGCCGCCGCAACAGGGACACGTGGGCAGGGTGATCAGATCCTGACCCAGCCGCAAAAGCTGTGCCAGAGGCCAACGGGAACCTGTCGACGAGGGGTTGCCGGCCATGACAAGAGGAAGGATGGGCATGGGAAGTGTTGTCTCAGTGTTCCCACAGCCCCACCTCAACCATCAGGATCAGAGGATGGCGCCCAGACCCGGAGGCGCCGCCAGGACTCACCCGGGAATGGCCCGGAGCATGGCCACCAGGGTGCGATGGGCATCCTCGCTGTCCTGCAAGGGGTGGTCAAAGGCAATCCTCAGGGGCTGTCCATTCACCTCCAGATCCATCCACCCGGTGGTGACAGCCACCAGTCGCGCTGTGGAGACCTTGGGGCAGTTGCCGTAGTGGCGTCCGTAGGCGGCGACAGCGCTCCCGTGGTCGTCGTTCATGTGGCGGCAGATGCGGTCACTGACGGCAGTTGTGAGGGGATCGGCAGCCATGGCGCTGGAGATGAGGGTCATCCCATCCTGCACCAGTTCAGCCCTGCCACCGGGTCCAGAGCAAGCTCAGCAGTCTGAACCCGCTGAAGCTCACGTAACCCGCCAGGACGAGGAACAGGCCGATGGAAAGGATGGCTTGCAGGCGCTTCATGGGGGGTGGCCTCCGATCACACGGACAACGTTGAGATCCCATTCTGATGATCCAAGGGCTGGTTTCTGCTGGTGGCGTCCTTACTTAACGATTCACTACCACCAATCCCAACCTCTGCCAAATGGCACTGCTCCCCAAGGTTTCAGTCCCGCTTGACTTCTCCGCGACTGCAAGATCGGCATTTACTTTGTCTATCGCTTGCCAGACTCTTTCTTTTGCAGACCAGATGTACATCGTGCCCCCAATGATGGCCAGAGGTGCTGCAACCGCTTCTACTGGCACTCCAAGCATGACAATTCCGGCGTATACAGTTCCGGCCCCGCTGCCGTAGATCGCTCCTTTACCAGCTTTCTTGGCAACATCTTGCAGTGCATCTTGCCATGTCCTGCCCTCCCCGCGCACCAGGATGAAGTTCTCGGCTGTAGCCACTGGAAGCTCCAACAAGGCGCCAATGAGCGCACCCTGCAGACCAGTCGTTCCCGTCGCTTTCAGGGCCGGTACAATAGATTCGGCGAAGTTGTCCAGGCGAGCACGCATCAGTTCATGTACGGTCATATCGGCAGCTCCCCGCGCCCGATTCCATTTCACCTTTTCAAAGAGGACGTTGGCGATGTCACTTTCCCGCCCAGGAGCATTCTTGACCAGCTTGATATGACTCAGGTCGCGACTTCCCAGAAATTCCTCAGTTGCTTTTGCGCTGGTCTTGATGGGTACTGGAATACGTTCATAGAGTTGCTCTGGAGTGAAGTTACCCCGACGATTCCGCAACGTCCTTTTCACGTCGTCTGGCTCTCTGTCAGTGCAATAGGTGACTTTGCCCACTGCGCAGCGATTCGGGCACTGGCTGTATCTGCCCAGGTAGACAGATCATCCCTTCCGGTTCTCATGCGCTCCAATAGGGGGACCAGTGCGGAGAACTGGGCAGTTCAAAAGCCAGGGCGGCCTTTGGCGCCGTGGTGGAGAGTAGTTGAATGGCCATCACTGCCGCCAACAGCCAAGCACCAGGACGTTCCATTGGCAGCACCCACCATCCTGGCTGTGTGTCACCAGCCCGTCCCACACACTGATGATGCCGGAGCGCGCTGCGACCCGAACTGCTGGCCATGCTGATCTCCGTGGTACCAGGCTCATTTGTGATCCACCCTGTTCTGACAGGCTACCAGGTGACCAAGGGGAAAATAACACGGGCAAAAAACTTGCTTCATCCAGGGCCAGGTTCAGATCATTCCTCCATGGAGCACCCAGCCCGTCAACTGGGCAGCCTCACAAGCAGTGGAAGCATGGGGGCGGTTCAGGACAGGGCAGCCCAAAGCCTGTTGGCGAACTGCCGCCAAGTGGGATTTTGGGCGCCGCCACCCACGGTCAGAACCCGCTGCACTGCCGGGGCGCCCAGGGCCTGCAACCGTGCCCAACCCTGGGCCTCGTGGCGGCACTCCAGCAACCCCTGCAGAAACAGGGCATCCCCCACGGGCCGTGGCTCCAGACAGGGCATCGGTTCGGAATCGTCCACCGGGGCGGCAGGTACCGGAGACCTATGGGATGGGGGGGATCAAGCTGACGGCTGAGGGCGGCAATGGTGGCATCATCAAAGAAGGGGCTGTCCTGTCTTACCGAAATCCTGGATAAGGGGACCAGAGGGAGGCCAGCATGGGCTCAACGCAAGGGCTCGCCTTGCCAGCGAGGGGCCGTCACTCCTCCTGCGCATTGTGACTTTGGATCAAGGCTGACGGCAGATCACGAAAGCATGATTGGCCTCTTCACAGACCCAGCCGAAATCCTGGAGCCAGGGCATCGTTACCGCAGCAATCTTGGCGGAATCCAGAACATCCGGGCGAAGACCTAACTACTCTGCCGTTTTGTCGAGGGAGAAAGAGCAGTGCTGTATCAAGTTCTTTTTGAGCAATCTGTTCGGCCGTCAAGGGTACGCCTCCAGTTGCAGTCGAGTTAAGAATAACAGGCACAAGGGATCCTTCGGGTAGAGCCGCCGAGTCAGCAGAGACCTGACCTGCAAATAGTCCACGGACCACTTGACGACGGCTAACATGAGGGATCAGGTGATTGTAGGTGAGCACTCCGGCATCACCAGGGATCTTGGCAATGGCTTCCTGCACCGCCTGGATTTGATCCGCCCGGGCAAGGTAGCGATCAAAGAAAGCCTGGGAATGGAATTGCGTTAGCCCTGCCCAACATAGTGCTGCCCAGAGATAACCAGCCCAGAGATTGTGGAGGTACCAGAACCGTCTCTGGAGCCTGTCGCCAGCCAGCCCGTCGATGCTGGCCACAACCAAAGGCACCGCCAACGGTAGAGAATATTGATGCAACACGTCTCGCTGGCTTGACCAGGAGGAGAGCATGTTGGCCGCCAGAAGTAGCAGAGTTGCCGCAAGCATCGGAAGGGATCGGAGGGAGCTTCCATACTTAACTATTGAAAGGGAGGGGTCCGGCAAGGGTCAAATTGGA
>VXWH01000012.1 GCA_009836025.1 Synechococcus sp. SB0668_bin_13
CCCTACGGCGTCCTGGGACTCTGGCTGGGCTGGTGCTGGAATCGGGGGACGGGATGGGGCATGAGCTGGAGCATGGGGGCGCTGGTGGGCAGTCTCGGCTTCGTGGTGCGGCTGGCGGTGCTCTCCCTGTTGCTGGGGAGCAATCTCTGGGTGGTGATGACCAACGCTGCGGCCTGGATGCTGGGCTGGCTCCTGACCGTCCTGGAGCCCGTGGTGGGGCTGAGTCTGGCGCCCACCATCCTCCAGGTGCAAGTCATGGCCGCGGTGCTGATCCTGCTCCAGAACATTGTCTATACCCTCACCCTGCACATCGTGTCCTATTGGATCTTCCCCCGCCTGGGCAATCCCGTCAGCGAGCCTCCTGAACCGTTGCGTCCCCTGGTGGCCCTGGATCCCCTATGACGCCTCCCCCGCAAGCCGTCCTTCGGGACGTTTTCGGTCACCAGACCTTCCGCCCCGGTCAGGCGGAGGTGATTGAGGCCGTCTTGAACAACCGGCACGTGCTGGCGGTGATGCCCACAGGCGCCGGCAAGTCCCTCTGTTTTCAAGTGCCGGCCCTGGTGCGGGGTGGGCTGACGGTGGTGGTCTCTCCCCTGGTGGCGCTGATGCAGGACCAGGTGGCTGCCCTGCGCCTCTGTGGCGTGGCGGCGGAAAGCATCAATTCCGGCAGGAGGCGGGCAGAGAACGTGGCCACGTGGCGTCGCGTGGTTGCCGGTGAGGTGCGACTGCTCTACATGGCGCCGGAACGGCTCATGACGGAACCCATGCTGGCCGCCCTCGCCAAACTGCCCCTCACGCTGCTGGCCATTGACGAGGCCCACTGCATTTCCCAGTGGGGTCATGGCTTCCGGCCGGAGTACGCTGACCTCTGCCGTCTCCATGACCTGTTCCCCCATCTGCCCATCCTGGCCCTGACAGCCACCGCGGATGCCGTCACACGGGACGACATTGCCCAGCAGTTGCTACGGGGACGGATGGAACAGGTGGTGCAGGGGTTCGACCGGCCCAACATCCGCCTCTCGGTGCAGATGAAGCGGAACTGGAAACAGCAACTGCTGGACATCCTGGCCCGCCACCGGAACGAGAGCGGCATTGTGTATTGCCTCTCCCGTAACAAAACAGACGCGGTGGCGACGTTGCTGCAGCAGAAAGGCTTCCATGCCCTCCCCTATCACGCGGCCATGGATCAGGCGGCCCGGGAGGCCAACCAGAACGCCTTCATCACCGATCAGGCGGTGGTGATGGTGGCTACCATCGCCTTTGGCATGGGCATCGACAAGGCCGACGTGCGCTTTGTGGTGCATACGGATCTGCCCGGCACCATGGAGGCCTACTACCAGGAGATTGGCCGAGCCGGGCGGGACGGGGCAGCCGCAGAGGCCTATATGCTCTATGGGCTGGGGGATCTGCGCATCCGGCGCCAGTTTATCGAAGACGAGCCATCCAGCCCGGAGCGCAAACGACGGGAGCATAAGCGGCTGGATGCCCTGCTGGGCTACTGCGAGTCCCCCTCCTGCCGTCGGATTCCACTACTGGCGTATTTCGGGGAGGTGAGCGAACCGTGCGGCAACTGCGACATCTGCCAGCATCCGGTGTCCTGTGTGGACGGTACGGAGATGGCGCGTCAGGTGCTGGCGGCTGTCCGCCAATCCGGGCAACGCTATGGCGCTGCCCACGTGATTGATATTCTTTACGGCGCCTCCACGGAGAAGATGCGCCGCGCCGGTCACGAGCGACTGGAAAGCTTTGGCGTGGGGAAGGGGCGCCGTAAAAACCAATGGCGTTCCCTCATCCGCCAGATGGTGGCCAGTGGCTTCCTCGGGGGTTCAGGCACCTTTCTCTACCGGGACGACACCGTTGCCCCCCCGCAGTCCCCTGAAGCGTCCGCCAGCGCCCACAGCCCCAGGCTCACTCAGGCTGATGAGCCCTTGAACGACAAGCAAGGTGATCTTCTCGCCGCCCTCAAGGCATTACGGTTACACCTGGCTCGGCAGCGTGGCGTGCCAGCCTACATCATTTTCCCTGATCGCACACTGATTGACATGGTCCGCCACTGCCCCCGCACGGTGGAAGAGTTTGCCCAGGTGAATGGTGTCGGGGCTGTTAAATTAAAGGATTTTGCTGAACCCTTCCTCGCTGAAATTGCGGCAAAAGCGCCGCCTTCGTCTGCCCCTTCGCCGTAATCTCCATGCGTCGCCTTGTGTCGCCTGTCGTGAACGACAAGCACTTCCTTGAGCTTCTGGGCCGCTTTGAACGGGTGCTGGCCCGTGTCCTGGCTGTGGCGCTGGGCCTGGTCATTGTTGTGGCCACAGTCCACCTGCTGGTTCATATGGCCCAGGCCATCTACCGCATCGATAGCAACCTCATGGGGGGCGGGCTTGTTCCCCTCCTGGGGGAGTTGCTGACCCTCCTCATTGCCATTGAGGTGCTGGAAAACATTACCGCCTATCTACGGCAGCACACCATCCAGTTGGAACTGGTTCTGGCCACGGCCCTGACCGCTCTGGCCCGTAAGGTGATCGTCCTCAAGCCCGATATTGAGGATCCCGCGCCCCTGATCGTGGCGTTGGGCGCCGCCATTGTCTTTCTCTCGGCAGGGTACTGGATGGTGCGCAAGGCCCACCACCAGCCCAACAAGGGGCGTGACCACGGCAATCACCATTGAGCAGCAGGAGGTGCTCCACAGACAGCGCCGGATAGGGCAACAGTGGATTACCAGATCGCCCCCCTGCGCCTGGACCACGGTGTCGGCATGGATCATGACGTGGGCCTCTGGCAAAGCACGAAGCCACTGTGATCGTCCTCTTCACAGACCCATTGCATGGCTTGAAGCTGTTCAATGGTGGCAGCAGTGTGTTGTATGTTACTGCCCCAGCCTGGATCATGGCGATTCAGCAGGGCTGTATCCAACTGGCTCAGTTCTTCCTTCCTCAAGGGCTTGGTAAATAACTGCTTAACCATTGGACGGTGGCTCAGATGAGGAAACAGGTGGCTATTGGTGAGCACGGCAGCATCAGAAGGAATGCGTCGGATGAGACCGTGCGCTGGCCACATTTGATCCACTCTTGATAGATAGAGATCAAGGAAATAACCTGGCTTGGCCAACAGTGCCCAAGATAGGGTCGCCCAGAAATAGCAGAACCAGAGCCGCCGCGTCAGCCAGAGACGGCCTTGGCGTAGATCCGCAGTTAAGCCGTCCATGCTGGCCACAACCAGGAGGATGGTAATAGGTAAAGAATACTGATGGGTTAGATCCCGCTGAGCTGAAGACGACGAGAGGCTATTGACAGCCAGCAAAGGCAGAGTTGCCGCAAGCAAGGGCAGGGAAGAGCGACGCCAATAGAAGGCCAGGGGCAGGCTGAGCAGGAACAGATAGAAGAGAATGTTTGCCCAGTCCAGAGCGCCGAGCAAATGAACGGGATCAAGCAGGGCGCTGCGGATCATAGGGCCGACACCTTCACAGCCACCCTCACAAAGGTGGTTGTAGCGACTTACTGCGGCGACTCCGTTGCCGTTGTTGAGGATTGGATAGAGACCCGCCGCCAGAAACAGGAGCCACCCCCCCCCTAACAACAGCGCTTCCGCCGCCCGGCGCCAGCGACGGCGTAAGGCCTGCTCCAGGGCCAGGCCAACAACAATCAACGTCAATCCATCCCGACAGCCCATCATGGCAAACAGGCAGAGGAGCCAAAGCCGGCGCCGTTCAGCACGGTTGGCCCAGATGGCCAAGGCCAACAGGGGCATGGCCCAGGTTTCCGGGTGGAAGTCAAACAGGTTCACGTTGAACACCACGGGCTGGAGCCACCACAGGCCACAGATCAACCATCGTTCCCGTGACTTCAGGCCTGCCTGCGTCCCCAGATGCCACAGGGGCCAGGCTGTGAGAATCAACCCCAGCGCCTGGGTAAAGAACAACCAATGAACGGACGGCGCCAGCCGGTAGAACGGCGCGATGGCATAGAACATCCAGGCCCCGTGGTTGCCCATGTGGTGGAGACCCAGCAGGGTGGAGCGGGGCTCCAGCCCCTGGCTCATTTGCCAGGCCACTTGGTCGTAGATCCCCAGATCAAAGCCATTGCTCTGGAGTAAGGCGTGTCTGAAGGCGGCCAAGCCCCAGAACAGGCCAACCAGCAGGGCCGAGATGAGCCAGAACAAGCGGGGTGGGCTTTCAAAACGCACTGCGGCAGGATTTACGTGAGGCTTTGTCATACGTGATGGGCAGAGGAATCCAGCGGGAGTTGCTGGCTGATTGAGGAGCTTAGCTTAAGCCTTGATCACGCCAGCCCATGCAGCCAAAGCCCAAGCCATGGAAGAGAAGGCGCCAAGCCCTGGGGGACCCGACGGCATCGGGCAAGAGAGGAGTCCTACCCCCATGCGGGTGGCGTTCCTGAGCGCCGCCGCCTTCAGGTGCAACGCACCACCGGGATGAGCAGCGGTGTGAGTCCGGGGCAGGGATTCCGGATCCCTGCCGCTGCCGTGGACTGGTCCTTCCAGACCATGGGGTATTTGGTAAGTTGAGCATAGTTATAGGTTATGCAATGTCTTGTTTATCAAGGGTGCTACTGGCCATTCTCTGATGTTTTTTCAATCAATTCCTGACAAAGAATAAACTGACCACTTTTCTCTTGTTCCTGACAACTCCAGCCCGAGTCTTGAATGGAATTGATGATGGCCCTAACATGTTCTCGATTCAGCTTACCTGGACTACCGGGATTCAGCAAAACAATATCCAATCGAGCCAGTTGTTCTGCGGTTGGCAACTTCTTACGACTTGGATTCTGTATCAGTGGTCGATGACTTAAATGGGGAACCAGGTAATCATGTGTTAAGACTGCAGAACTGTCAGGAACCTTGGCAATCACCTCCTGGACAGTTTGCATCTTGTCCACTCTTGATAGATAGCGATCAAAGAAATACCCCGGCTTGGCCAACAGTGCCCAGGACAGAGTTGCCCAGAAATAGCACAACCAGAGCTGCCGGGTCAGCCAGCGCCGACCATGGCGCAGATCGTCAGCCAGACCGTCCATGCTGGCCACAACCAGAGGAACAGCCAGGGGGAGATTATAATGATGGACCACATCTTGCTGCGACTCCCATGAGGAGAGCCCATTGGCCATCAGCAAGGGTAGTGTTGCCATCAGCAAAGGAAGGGAACAGCGGCGCCAGTAGAAAGCCAAGGGCAGACTGAGCAGGAACAGATAGAAGAGAATGTTCACCCAGTCCAAGGCCCCAAGAAACTCCGCCGGGCTGAACAGTGCATTCCGAAAAATGTCGCCAACACCATCGCCAAGGTGCTGATAACGCCCAAGGGCTGCTGGGCCAATGCCGTTGTTCAAAACCGGATAAAGACCCTTGGTCAACAGCAACAGCCAGCCCCCCCCCCAGCAACAGCGCTTCCGCAGCCCAGCGCCAGCGGCGACGGCATGCCTGCTCCAGAGCCAGGCCAATGACAATCAGGCCGAGCCCATCCCGGCAGCCCATCATGGCAAACAGGCAGAGGAGCCAGAGCCAGCGCCGTTCAGCACGGTTGGCCCAGATGGCCAGGGCCAACAGGGGCATGGCCCAGGTTTCCGGACGGAAGTCAACAACAAAGCTGGTGTTAAACACCACCGGTTGCAGCCACCACAGGCCACAGATCAGCCACTGCTCCCGTGGTTTAAGCCCGGCCTGCGCCCCCAGATGCCACAGGGGCCAGGCCGTGAGAATCAACCCCAGCGCCTGGGTGAAAAACAACCACTGGACTGAAGGAGCCAGCCGGTAGAGCGGCGCAATGGCATAGAACATCCAGGCCCCGTGGTTGCCCATGTGGTGGAGACCCAGCAGGGTGGAGCGAGGCTCCAGCCCCTGGCTCATTTGCCAGGCCACTTGGTCGTAGATGCCCAGATCCCCACCGGCGCTGTGTAATAAGGTGTGTCGAAGTGCTTGCAGACCCCAGAACAGGCCAACCAGCAGGGCGGAAATGAGCCAGAATGCTTTTGGTGGCTTCCGGGATGATGTTCCAGGCAAGACCATGAACCACGCAATCGACCCAATTTAAGCGATCTCCATCAATGCTTCCCGGGCCAACCGGGCCGCTCCGCAGGCGGTGGAGGCATGGGGCCGATTGAAGATGGGGCAGCCCAGCGCCTGTTGGCGCAACTGCCGCCACGTGGGATTCCGGGCGCCGCCGCCCACCGTCAGCACCCGCCGCACCACCGGGGCGCCCAAGGCGTGCAACCGGGCCCAACCCCGGGCCTCAATGGCCGCGATCCCCTCCAACAACCCTTGCAGAAACAGGGCGTCACTCACGGGCCGTGGTTCCAGACGAGGCATCAGTTGGGGATCATCCACCGGGAACCGCTCACCGGGGGCGGGCAAGGGCAGGTACTGGAGGCCCGTGGGACGGCGGGAATCAAGCTGGCGGCTGAGGGCGGCAACAGTGGCATCGTCAAAGAACTGGCGCAGCACCCCGCCGCCACTGTTGGATGCCCCCCCCACCAGCCATTGGTTGCCGATGGGGTGGCTGTAGATGCCGTCGCCCTGTAACGGTTCAGGGCACAGTTGCTTCAAGGCCATGGTGGTCCCCAGGACGGTGACCCCATCCCCCGGCTGGGGATCCACCGCCAGCACGGCGGCGTTGCCGTCTGTGGTGCCCGCCGTCACCTGGACTGTGGCGGGCAGGCCCAGCTTGCTGGCCACGGGCGGATGGAGAGACCCCAGGATGGCACCGGGGCGCACCACGCTGGGCAGCAACCCGGACCATGGTTGGTTGCCAATGGCGCCACTCCAACCACCCCGCAGCGGATCCCAGCCCAGCTTGAGGCTGTTGTGCAGATCTCCCCAGCGCCACTGGCCCAGCAACCACCCCGTCAGCCACTCCGCCTGATGACGCAGGCCATGGGCATGGGGGTAGCGGTGCTTCAACTCCAGTGCTCTGGCCATGGTCCCGTTTGCCGACGCGGCGGGATGGCCCGGCGCCGCCAACTGCCGACACCGGCTTGCCCATTGGGGCTGAGCTGCGTTGTAGGGCAGGGCGGCGCCCAAGGGATGCCCTGCGGCATCCATGGCCAGCAGTGTGCCGGAGGTGCCTGCCACCGCCAGACCCGCCACCTGGCGCCGCAGGGGCGACGGGATGGCGCTGCAAAGCTGGATCAATCCCTGTTGCCATGCACGGGGCTGCACAAAAGGTCCGGGGTAGGCACAGCCGGCTTGATGGCGCAGATCTCCAGCGGGATCCATCAGGGCCACCCGCACACCGCTGGTCCCCAGATCCACCCCCAGGGCAAGCTGTGGTGTGTCACCAACCATGACGGCCGAGCCCCGGACGTCAGGAGGACTGCGCCGCCTGCCGCAGAGTGCTGGCCATGGCTGTCACCTCTTCCCAGGGAGCCTGAAGGTCCCTGCGGCCGAAGTGGCCATAGGCGGCGGTGTCCTGGTAAAAACGACCGCCCCGTTCAGCGCAGATGGTGGACAGGCCGAAGTTCTGAATAATGGCCGCCGGCCGCAGATCAACGTGCTGCTGAACCAACTCCATCAGCCGTTCGTTGCCCAGCCGACCGGTGCCAAAGGTGTCCACCAGGATGGAGACCGGGCGGGCACGGCCAATGGCGTAGCTGAGCTGCACCTCCACCCGCCGGGCCAGATGCGCCGCGACGATGGACTTGGCCACAAAACGGGCGGCATAGGCGGCGGATCGATCCACCTTGGTGGGATCTTTGCCGGAGAAGGCGCCGCCCCCATGGCGGGCATAGCCTCCGTAGGTATCAACAATGATCTTGCGGCCGGTGAGGCCGGCATCCCCCTGGGGTCCGCCCACCACAAATTGACCGGTGGGATTCACCAGGAACTGGGTGGCGCTCCGCTCCGGTTTGAGTGCCAGGTCCGCAGTGGCCGGCACAACAACATGGCGCCAGAGATCTTCGCGGATACGGTCGCGAATGGCCCCGGCCTGGCGGAGGCCGGCCACCTCGGCGCTGTGCTGGGCGGAGATGAGGATGGTGTCAATGGCCACCGGCCGGTCATTGTCGTAGACCACGCTCACCTGGGTTTTGCCGTCGGGCAGGAGATAGTCCAGGGTGCCGGTTTTGCGAACCTGGGCCAACTGCAACGCCAAACGATGGGCCAGGCTGATGGGCAAGGGCATCAACTCCGGCGTTTCGTTGCAGGCGTAGCCAAACATGATGCCCTGATCACCGGCCCCCACCAGGTCCAGCGGATCTCCGTCGTGCTCAACCGCTTCGTTGACCCCCTGGGCAATATCCGGCGACTGCTGATCCAGGGCCACCAGCACGGCGCAGCTATGGGCATCAAAACCACCGGCCCGGGCGCCAATGTAGCCAATGTCGGCAATGACGCGCCGCACAATGGCGGTGATATCAACGCGAGCCTTGGTGGTCACCTCACCCGTGACCAGGCAAAGGCCCGTGTTCACAACCGTCTCACAGGCCACACGACTGCCGGGGTCGGCGCTGAGCAGGGCATCAAGCACAGCGTCACTCACCTGGTCGCAGATCTTGTCGGGATGTCCCTCAGTGACCGATTCCGAGGTGAACACATAGCGGGCCATGGGGATCCAGGCTAAGGGAGGCGACACACCATCACAGCAACGGAGGGGATGGGGCCAGAGGAACTTTACGTACTGGACGTACTGGCCAGCAGTGTCACGGCACCCCAGTCTGCCACCAAGGCGTCAAAGCCCTGAAGCCGGGGCGGATTCCGCCAGCCGCCGGTGTACCCCACCACCACGCCAACCCCTGCGGCGCGGGCCATGGCCAGATCCTGGCCCGAATCACCGCAGAGGAGACAGTGCTGCGGGTCAACACCAAGATCACGGCAGAGATGAAGGGCCGCCTGGGCCGCTGGTTTGGCGGGCAACTGGTCCGAGCCGCGGAAGACCGTGATGGCGCCCAACAAGCCCCAGTGCCGCAGAAAATCTTCAATGCCCTGGCGGCAATCCCCGCTGATGATGCCGCAGGGCAAGCCCAGATCCTGGGCACGACGCAGCAACTGCCGCACGCCGGACAATGGTGGGGTGAGTTCTGCTCGGGCGAGATGGTCATCCAGAGGCTGGCCATGGATGACCTGGGCTTTGGCCAGGGCCTCGCTCCAACTCAGGCCCACCTGGGCCAGGCAGGTGGCCGTGCTGATGAGGTTATGGCCGGCGCTGGCCACGGCTGTAGCCCCACCAGGATCCAGGCCCGGCGTCCCCTGGTCCGCCAAGAGTCCGTAGGCGCGCTGCAGGAGACCCGTAAGCTGGGGACGCAGGCCCGCAGGAACCTGTTGCAGAGCTGTGGCAAGGCGGGCCTCGGCCAGGGCCATGAGAAAGGCTTCGCTGCTGGAGAGGGTGCCGTCTTTGTCAAGAAGAATGGCCCGCAGCGGGCCGAAGCGCTGAGGACCAATCTGCAGCCAGACCATGGGGTGGGGTGTTGGGCCGATTTGCTCCTGCTTCTCTAGCTCTCGTAGGCCATCTCGGCGCCCATGGCCACGGGTTCCCCTTCCACCTGCTCTTCCAGCATCTGCTTGTAGAGCGCAGCCATTTCCTCGGCCCGGTCAAACACCTTCTGGGGATTGGTCAGCATGTCGCCCGGCTCCGGCTCCAACGCTTTGGTGGAGAGGGAAATACGGCCCCGCTCCGCATCCAGATCAATAATCATCACCTTCAGTTGATCGCCCACGTTGAGGACGGCGTGGGACGTCTCAATGTGCTCATGGCTGATCTCGGAGATGTGCAGCAGTCCGCTCACGCCACCGATATCGATAAAGGCGCCATAGGGCTTGATGCCCCGCACGTTGCCCACCACCACTTCGCCCACTTCCAGGCGATTCATCTTGCGCTCCACCAGGGCGCGGCGGTGGCTGAGCACCAGGCGGTTCCGTTCTTCGTCCACCTCAAGGAACTTGAGGGGAAGCACCTCCTCCACCAGTTCCTCCTTGGGTTTGCGGGTGCTGATGTGGCTGCCGGGGATAAAGCCCCGCAGGCCCTCCACCCGCACCAGGGCGCCACCGCGGTTGGTGGCGAAGACTTCGCTGTAGATGGTGGCGTCTTCCTTCTGGAGTTGCCGGACCCGCTCCCAGGCCATCTGGTATTCAATCCGCCGGATGGACAGCATCAACTGGCCGTCTTCGTTCTCCTCGGAAAGGATGAAGAACTCCCGCACATCCCCCGGCTGGAGCACATCCTCCAGATCCTCCACCCGGTTGATCGAAGCTTCCTGGAGGGGCATGAACGCCGCGGTTTTGGCGCCAATGTCAATCAGGCTCCCCTTGGGTTCCAGATTGAAAACGGTGCCACTCACCACGTCACCGGGGTTGAAGTGGTAATCGTATTGGCTCAGCAGCGCTGTGAACTCCTCCATGGTGAAGCCCACGTCGTCCAGATCTCTGCCGCCACCTCTGGACTGCGGCCTCTCTTCGGCGGCGACAATGGCGTCGTCGTCCTGCTCGTCAAGGAGAGCAACATCAATCTCGTCAGGTTCTGATTCTTCCTCGGCGGGATCCAGGGTGTTCGTTGGAAGATCAGCGGATGGCGTGCCGCTCAGTGTGTGGGCGTGGTCGTCAGGACTGGACGCTTCAGCGCTGGAAGTGGGTGTGGAAACCATTGACTGGGCGGCAGCCTGCCGGAAGCAGGGCGAAATCGTTAGAGACCCTGGCGACTGCCGCACCGCCATGGGAAACATTCACCTTAGCAAGTCATGGTCCTGGTATTGAGAGGTTGGAACCCAGCCGCAACGGTTGCTCACCGCGCTTCTCCAGAAGCCGGAGGATGGCTGAAAAATCGTCAACGCTGGCAAATTGACCGTAGACTGAAGCGAAGCGGATGTAGGCCACCTCGCTAAGCTGACCCAGCCGGTCCAACACAAGCGCCCCCAGTTCCTTACTGGTAATTTCCCTGTAGTTGCGCTGCTGAAGGAAGCTTTCCACGTCCTCGACGATGAGCCTCACCTGTTCTGGCGTGACCGTTGTTTTTTCGCAGGCCCGGCTCAGGCCATGGAACACTTTGCCCTGATTGAACGACTCCCGTCTACCATCCCGCTTGACAACAGTCAGCGGAATGACTTCGACCCGCTCATAGGTGGTAAAACGTTCCTGACAGCGAAGGCACTCACGGCGGCGGCGCACACTGCGGCCGAGATCGGCAGAACGCGACTCCAGCACGTGGCTTTCTGGATGCCGACAGGTTGGACACTGCATCGGGGCTGGTTAAGCCATGGATAAAGTATAGACACCGGTCACACCGTCCCCTTACCCCTTGTGTTCAGATCGTTCAGACCCCTGCTCAAACCCCCAACCGAAATATGGCGGGGCCTGAGCAGGGGTCCGGGCAGAGGCTGCTGCTTTCAGCAGTTCATTCACTTGCCGATCTTTGGGGGGTCCCGGAAGACAATGGCAAAGAACAGCGTGGAGAGGGCCAGGAAGAGAATGAGGATGTAGGAGAGAGATTCCATGTTGGGCTCCTGGGGTTCAGCGAGTGGGGGTTCCAGCTTGGGCCGCACCCGCCTGGGTGGGGAGACGGCGTGTGGATTCGTCACCAAGCTTGCGGAACAGGCCAAATTCCACTTGATCGCCGAGGTCGGGATCAATGCCGGCAAACACATCCCGATAGAGGGTGCGGGCTCCATGCCAGATGTGGCCGAAGAAGAAGAGCAGGGCAAAGCAGGCATGGCCAAAGGTGAACCAGGCCCGGGTGGAACTGTGGAAGGTGCCGTCGGAGTTGTAGCGCTCCAGGTCGAATGCAAAGGGCTCACCCAGTTGAGCTGCTCGCGCCAATTTCC
This sequence comes from Synechococcus sp. SB0668_bin_13, assembly GCA_009836025.1. Taxonomy (GTDB): domain Bacteria; phylum Cyanobacteriota; class Cyanobacteriia; order PCC-6307; family Cyanobiaceae; genus Synechococcus_B. The sequence goes on from VXWH01000012.1 coordinate 11,751, forward strand.
TCACCTGGGCAGGGTCCGTGACGGTTTGCCCATTGAGTTCACCGCCATAGACGCTGGCTGTAACGCCGGTCTGCTCGAAGGAATAGCGCGCCTCAGCCCGACGGAAGGGAATATCAGCCCGAACCACGCCGTCGCCATCTTCCAGAACCACGGGGAAGTTCTCGAAGAAGTTGGGCAGACGCCGCACGGACAACTCCCGGCCTTCCCCATCGGTAAAGACCGGGTGACCCAGCCAACTGGTGGGCAGGCCATCCCCATTGACCATGGGACCCACACGGAAGAGTCCGCCCTTGGCAGGGCTATTGCCCACATAGTCATAGAAGGCCAGCTTCTCGGGAATGGCGGACCAGGCTTCTTCCTGGGTTGCCCCATTGGCTTGCGCCGCGTCCACCCTGCGGCTGATCTCCTGCTGGAAGTAGTTCTGATCCCATTGGTAGCGGCTGGGGCCAAACAACTCGATGGGGTTGGCCGCGCTGCCATACCACATGGTCCCGGCCACCACAAAGGCGGCAAAGAACACTGCGGCGATGGCGCTGGACAGCACCGTCTCGATGTTGCCCATGCGCAGAGCCCGGTAGAGGCGTTGGGGTGGGCGGCTGGTGATATGGAAGACGCCGGCGATGATGCCAACAATGCCGGCGGCAATATGGTGGGCCACGATGCCACCGGGATTGAAGGGGTTAAACCCACCAGGTCCCCAATCCGGCTGCACAGGCTCCACATGTCCGGTGAGACCGTAGGGATCGGAGATCCACATCCCTGGACCAAAAACGCCGGTCAGGTGGAAGGCGCCGAAGGAAAAGCAGCCCAGACCGGCCAGTAGCAGGTGGATGCCAAAAATTTTGGGTAGATCAAGGGCTGGTTCACCGGTTCTGGGGTCGTACCAGATCTCCAGGTCCCAGAAGGTCCAGTGCCAGATAGCGGCCAGGAACATCAAGCCGCTAAACACGATGTGGGCCGTGGCCACGCCTTCAAAACTCCAGAAGCCCGGATCCACGCCCACGGCGCCGGTGACATCCCAGCCGCTCCAGCTTCCCGTGACGCCAAGCCGGGACATGAAGGGCAAAACAAACATGCCCTGACGCCACATGGGGTTCAGGACTGGATCAGAAGGATCAAAGACGGCCAGTTCGTACAGGGCCATCGAGCCCGCCCAGCCGGCGACGAGAGCGGTGTGCATGATGTGGACGGCTAACAGCCGACCCGGGTCGTTGATAACAACCGTATGCACCCGATACCAGGGCAATCCCATTGTTGGTTCTAGGGGTGATCTGCGAGAAGTGGAGAACCAGATGGCTCTGGTTCAAGGGAGAGCGACCGATGGCCGATCAGGGCACCAATGTAAGAGCAGGACTGTGGTCATGGGTCGCCCCCGTCGCGAACTGCAACCTGGCCCGTAACATCAGGCCTCGCCATGGCCCACCCACACTGCCCCGGCGTTTCCGTTCAGAATCGGCGTTCCTCTCCTGAGACCATGCCCACCATCCACTTCTTGCGAGAACAGTTGGACGTTGATTGCCCAGCCGGCGCCATCCTGAGAGATGTGGCCCTGGATGCCGGAGTGGAGCTCTATGGCCTCAAGGGAAAGCTGGGGAACTGCGGTGGCTGCGGTCAGTGCAGCACCTGCTTTGTGGCCGTGGCCGGCCAGGACGAGGACACCTGTCTCACCCCACGGACAGCGCCGGAGCAACGCTTCCTCAAGAGACGGCCTCTAAACTGGCGCCTCGCCTGTCAAGCGGTGATTCGGGATTCCCTGGTGGTAGTAACCCGTCCCCAGGTCGGTTGGCCTGGTGGGGACCAGGCCCTGGCTGCTGCCGTGAACGCCATGCCCGTGAACGCCATGCCCAGTACCCAGGCAAGTCCCCGCCAGGACAGTGAGCCAGACGATCCAGATGCGCCGGACGATGGTGATGGCCTTGAAAATGGCGACGAGGCTGGGGAGCGCTGACCGGGGGCTTGCTTGACAAACTGCAAAGCCCATGGTCGCCAGCCCTCTGCCCATAGGTCAGGAGTGGTAAGCTCAGTTTGCTCTGTTCTGCCGTTCCCGGATGGAAACGAACCCCCTGGGCTTCATCACCAGCCTCTTATTCGTCCTGGTGCCGGCCCTGTTTCTTGTCATTCTTTACATCCAGACCAACAAGACGCAGACCTGACCGCAGATCCGGCCGTCCCAACCGGCTCAGCCAGACAAGTCCCAGACGAGCCAAGTCCGTGAGCCCTGGCCGTGACAGCCGGTTGGCTGAGATGTGGGTGTGTTTGCGTCCATGTGGGGCCGTTGTGCAATCAGCTCACCCTCAGGCCGGAGACGCCATGGCGCCCTATTCGCAGGACGGCCTGGCCCATGATGTTCTGCCGTGCTGTATTCCCCATGCGGTTACTGTCCGTGGACAGGGCTGAGAGTCCACGCAGCCTGAAGTGTCCTGGCTTGGTTTCTTGATCCAGCAGTTTGATGATGATTCCCAGGCGCCGGTGGCGGACGATGACAATTGTTCCAGGGCAGGGACTCTCCCCTGGCAGGAACCGTCGAAATAGGACGAAGTCCCCATCCGCCAGCGCCGGGACCATGCTGAGCCCGGACACACGAACGATTCTGAAGCCCAGCAGTGTGACAATGCCTTGAATCGGGCGGATCAGCGCCGGCGGATCCCGGTGGCTCAAAGCACCGGATAGACCACCTCAAGGCTGGGTGGGTAGGGGCAGGTTTTCCTGGTGGTCTTGATGCCCTTGGTGGCCCAGAACATCTCGGCAAACTGGTTCACCGCGTCCACCAGGGCTTCCCCATCAGCGCGGTTGACGCCTTGCTTGCAGGCACCGCCCAGCAGCATGATTTTATGCACCACGCTGCTGGCGTCTGGAAACGCCTCAAACTGGGGCGTCTTGAAATAGTCGCCCCAGATGATCCGCACCTCGTGCTTCACCTTCTCCGCTTCCTCTTCCTTGCGCATGATGCACCGGGCGATGTTGTTCTGGGTCGCCAGGGATGCCATGTCGCCGCCTTCAGACTTCTCTTTCATGATGTCCATCAGGCGCACGACCGATAGCGCTGCGATCAAGGCCGTGGAAGGATCATAGATTTTGCAAGGGATGTCGCAATGGGCTTCAGCCCGTGGGAATGGATGGATGGCGTCCAGAGACTGCAGAAGACTGTGAAGCATGGGTTCCTTCCTGGCCTGGTTCATTCTGGTTGGTATTGGATCGTTGCTGGCGAGCCAGACGCGACGACCTGGGAAGAGATGCTATCAGGTCTCAGGGCTGAAGCGTCTCGGTTCAGGGCATCCTCCCCGCACCACCCTACGCCATCAGCAGGGTCGCGTCACCGGATTACCGTGGGCTCTGTGAACCACGTCTGGCCAGGGATGCAGGCGCCATGGCCGGGATTTCGAGGCTTGCCGGTTGTGCCGTCAAACAGTTGGGATGCCCGCTTGCGCTGGCCTGGTCGGGCATGACGCGCTCCAGGAACTTGAAGAAAGCTGCGCCACGCTGGCGGCGCTGGCGGATGATGAGACCATAGGGGCCAGAAGGCACGGGCTCTGGGAAGCGCTGGCGACACACTGCAATGCGCTGGGTAGCTTTGATCTGGAGGCAGCAACCTGCTCATGATCCACCGGGACCTCATTGTTCCCACAGGTGCGCCCTTTGAAGATGGCAAACGGCTTGTGCGTGGTCGTCGCTCTGAAGAGTCGGGGCACATTCTCTCCGCAGTCCTTGCCAGCAACCTGGCGGACCTGCCCGCCACCTTGCTCAGGCAATCCCCTGCAGGGTAGATCCTGGTCCATCTTGAATAATTAAGAAGGGATTTACATAGCAAAGTGCCGAATCAGGAAAAGACGTGTCTGAATCGGCGCCGCACTGCGGATCTGCGCCCCCGTCATCCCTACGACGTTCCCCATCCTTTTTCTTCCCTTCCGTGCGTGCTTCAGGTCGAGCGCAATGGCCACAGCGTCTTTGATTGGGTCATTGGGCAGTTGACCTTGCCGGGGTATCAGACCGAAACCAAGACGCTTACTCCCACGGACTTTGGTGTGTCCCAACAGCGGCATCGGATGCTCATCGTGGGGGACACCCAAGGGCTGAGCGGTTTCCAGTGGCCACAGTAGGGTGCTGATGTGAGCAAGGACGCCCATCAGCCGCTGGAGAGCAGGCGCACCAAGTCCGCTTTCTTCTTGCCTTTGTGGTCCATGCCGCGTTCATCTGCTTCCCGGCGCAACTCTTTCATTGTCATTTGCTGGAGTAGGAAGGGAATAGTATTGGGAACCGGTGGAGGTTCAGGGGTGAAGTCCAATTTTTGGACAAGGATGGTTTGTGTTGCCTTAGGGATGGGAATTGAGCTTCAGCGCGCAGGGCCCTGGTCATATCCTTACAATCACGCCAATAGAGGCGACTGGGTGATCCAGAAAGCTGATGGGACAGTTGATCAGCGCTCCCTGTCCCTAAGGGGAGAATGTAAAGGTGCCGGCTGAGATCTTCTGCAGGTGCTGTATTAATAGACAGACTTGGTAAAGGTTGGGGGTCCCAGGAAGACCAGTAGGGGCGGCCGGGGTGCTCCGCCAGATCTTGAATTAGTCCCTCATGGCCGAGGAGCTTGGCAAGAACTTTTTTCTCTTTTGACAAGATAGTCAAAAGCTTCAAGAAGCTCCTCCTGATTCATGGCAGTAATGTTGAGCTTAGCTGGCTGGCTCTTTGACTGAAGCTCCGCTTGCCAAAGACCAGGGTTCCGATCTGGCTGGTTCAGGCGCAGGCAAGGGGCAAGCGGGCACTGGGCCTTCTGACGTGCAAAAAAGATGTGATGACTGGCAAGAACTTCGTAGCGGCGCTTGGTGGCCACCGCGGGCAACGGCATCGTCGGACCACTGTCAGTGCATACGGGGATGGGGATGGTGTTCATGGCCTCGGGATTGTCGCGGTAATGCTGGCTGAGGTAAATTATTTCAAGAGAAGGTTTGCATGTCTTAGGAGTTGAGAACAGTTGGTTGGTGGCAATGACCGAGAATTGAACAATAAGATTTGTAGTCATTTTCTTCTCGAATAGTTGATGCAAGTAGATTAGTATAAATATCTTGAGGTCATTTTGTCAAGGAACTCTAAGGAAACGCTGGGGAACCGAGGTTCAGGCCAGGTATGAAGATGAGAGAGGGGAATTATGGAACCTCTGAGAAAGGCAGTTATGTGCTAGGGTAGAGTGAGTTTGCGATTGTAT
>VXWH01000162.1 GCA_009836025.1 Synechococcus sp. SB0668_bin_13
CTTACCCGGAGATTACGCCCCCTTCAATTTCCACCACCTTCGAGACACATCCCCCAGCAGACCGTGCTGTGCCGAATTAAATTAAGCAACCCATGTTGCCCGTTTTCCACGCGGCTCCAGGGTCGTACAGGATGGCTATCACGAGGAAATCCGCCGGTCGCGACACTGCCCAGTCATTCGTCTCCGGGCGTGGCCGCAGCCAGCGCCGGTCCCAGGGCGCAAAACGGGCTTCCCCTGCTCCGAGGGCCAACAACAACCCACCGGGGCTGGCGGGTATCCACTGGTTGGCCAACCGTGCGCTCCTGGCGTCCCTGCTGATCCCCACCGTTCTCTGTGTTCTGGAGTTGCAGATGCGGCGCAACCTGAGTCACACCTACACAGCCCTCCAGGATGCCTGGACCATGCAGCAGCTTCTCATGGACTCCCGTGCCCAACTCATGGCTGCCCTGGACACGATTGATGTCTCCGGGCAAACAGAGCAGGGTGGTCTTTCCATCGGCCAGGACCTTGAACCGCTACTGCTGCCGCCACCCCCGCGCCGCCGGTTGAAGCATCGGTCACCGTTCCAGAACCTGGGCCGCTGGATCAAGGCTGGACCAGTGTTGCGGGGCTATTGAACCTTGGGTCGCCCACGCCGCCACCCGCAGCAACCCGGACCGGCATCGTCCACGCAGGTGCGGCTGGTGGTGGTGTTCCTGCTGCTGCTGCTGTCCGTCCTGGGTCTTGCGGGACGGCTGTTCTGGCTCCAGTTGGTTCAGGGGGACGTTCTCGCTCAACAGGCTCGCTCCCGGCAGGCCCCTGCTACCAAGCTCCTCGCCGTACGACGGCCCATTGTTGATCGTCAAGGGGATGTGCTGGCCTGGGACGAGATGCGGGCGCGCATCTGGGCTCACCCTGTTTATTTTCAATTCCCCGGCGACCGGGATGGCCAAAGGCGCTCCGCAGCGGAGGTGAGTCAACGGCTCGCCCCCGTCTTGAGCCGGTCGGCAGCCGAGTTGGAGCAACGCCTCTCCGGGCAAGTCGGCAGCATCCGCCTGCTGGAACACCTCAGCTTGGAGAAGGGGGAGTTGGTGAAAGCCCTGGGCATCAGTGGGATTGACGTGGAGATCTACCCACAGCGACGTTATCCCCAGGGCGAACTCTTTGCCAACGTGGTGGGCTTCCTGAATCTGGAGCGCCAACCCCAGGCAGGTCTGGAGCTGAGTCGCAACGCCCAACTGCGGCAAGGGGAACCCAGCCCGCGGCTCCTGGGAGGTGGGGATACCGCGGTGCTGCCCGTCAATTTGTCCATGGGCGCCATCACCGACGATGCCATGCAGTTGCAGTTGAGCCTGGATGCCCGTCTGCAGCGGGCAGCCTATACCGCCCTGGCGGCAGCGATGGAACAGTGGACGGCCGCACGGGGCGCGGTGATGGTGATGGATGTGCAGAACGGCGAGCTTCTCGCCCTGGCTTCACAGCCCAGCTTTGACCCCAGCCGTTTCTGGCAGGCCGACCCCCGGCATTTTCGTGGGTGGCCTGTGGAAGACCTCTATGAACCCGGCTCCACCTTCAAACCCATCAACCTGGCCATTGCCCTTGAGGAGGGCTTGATCCACGAGAACAGCACAGTCCATGACACGGGCAGTGTCGTGGTGGAGTCCTGGACACTTCACAACAACCAGGATCAGGTCCATGGCGTGATCACCATGCCCCAGGTGCTGCAGGTGTCCAGCAATGTGGGCATGGTCAAAACCATGTTGCGGTTATCCCGGGAGCGCTACTGGCAATGGCTGCACAAGCTTGAAATTGAACAGGCGCCTGATACGGATCTGCCGGGCGCCACTGCGGGCCAATTGAAATCCCTGCAGGTTTTCCGTTCCAATCCCATCCATGCCGCCACGGCATCCTTTGGCCAGGGGATTGCCCTCACCCCCCTCAAGTTGCTCCAACTCCATGCCGCGTTGGCCAATGGCGGCTGGCTGGTGCGGCCCCATGTGGTTCAGGGGCTGCGCAACAGGGACGCCATGGTGGCCACGCCCCCCCTCCCCCAGCGCAAACGCATTTTCCAGGAGGCATCCACCGCCACCGTGCGCAACTGGATGGCATCGGCCGCCAGGCTGGCGCAAGCACCCGGAGCCGGGATACATCTCCATCCCGTTGCCGGCAAAACCGGCACGTCTCAGAAGGCGCGCCTCGGCGGCTACGACCCGGACGCCGTTACCACGAGCTTCGTGGCTCACCTGCCCACGGATCAACCTCGTTTTGTGGTGTTGGCGGTGGTGGATGAACCCCGCGGCGAGGAAACGTATGGGGCCACCGTGGCGTTGCCCGTGGCGTATCGTGTGATTGACAGCATTATGGCCTTGGACAACCTGCTGCCTGCCCATGGCGCGGCCAGTTGACGGAAGCCTTCAGGAGCCTGTTAAGAAGGTCAGACAGGCGGGGTAGAAGGAGTCAGTTGCCCAAGAGAAGGTGAGGGGCCGTCAAGAGGAGACGCTTGCCCTGTTCTCCTGACATGTCGGCCGCAGCGGCTTCCTGCCAGGCATCCGCTCGGTCTACCCTCACTGGCGAATGACATTGA
>VXWH01000027.1 GCA_009836025.1 Synechococcus sp. SB0668_bin_13
CGATTGGGGGGCTGAAGACTGGGGGGCTGGGGGTTGGAAGGTTGGCTGGAAGATTGGAGGTCGGGTGACCCGGCGGAACTGCGCCGGCGGGTGATGCGATTCGCGGGGAAACTGGACGTCACGGTTAACTCGGGTTAGGGGATGTATGAACACGGTTCATCGCCTCATTTTGCCATAGAAGACGGGTTTGGCCACCACCGCCGCACCCCCATGGACCCGTTCCCAACCAATCAAGGCAAGGCAGTGGCTCAGAAGGGCAGCCCCTCGATGGGTCCCCGCCCAGCCAGCACCTCCCCAAGACGCCAGGACTGCTCACCACAATCCTGGCAACAGGCCAGGGCGTCATCCACCCTGTTGGGGGGCGCCACCAGGCAAAAGCCAATACCCAGATTGAAGGTGCTCCAAAGGTCAGCCTCCGGTATCTGCCCCTGCTGCTGCAACCAGCGGAACAGAGGCGGAATCGACCAACTGCCCCCGTCAAGCGCCAGGTGCAGACTGCTGTCAGGGAGGCAACGGGGCAAGTTGCCCGGCAACCCTCCGCCGGTGATATGCACCATCCCGTGGAGGGGAATGCCCCGCTGGCGCAACTGCCGCACCAGCGGGGCATAAAGACGGGTGGGCTCCATGAGTTGTTGCGCCAGGCTCATGCCCGTCTCCGGCTCCAGGCGCAGGGCATGGGGATCCACGCCACTGTGATCCAACACCCGCCGAATCAGGCTGAAGCCATTGCTGTGGGGTCCTGAGCTGGCAACAGCGATCACCTGGTCTCCGGCCTGGATGTGACGACCATCCACCAGGGCCGGGACATCCACCACCCCTACGCAAAAACCGGCCAGGTCGTAGCGGCCGTCTCCATAGAAGCCGGGCATCTCTGCGGTTTCTCCCCCCAGCAAGGCGCAGCCGCTGATGCGGCAGGCCCAGGCCATGCCGTCCACCGCCGCCGCCAACGGATCATGGATCAAGCGACCACTGGCGATGTAGTCCAGGAAGAACAGGGGGTCGGCACCACTGGTGATCACGTCGTTCACACTCATGGCCACCAGATCAATCCCCACCTGCCGGTGGTAGCCCCAGTCCTGCGCCAGGGCCAGCTTGGTGCCCACCCCGTCGGTCCCTGCCACCAGCAGGGGTTGGCGCAGGCCGGCGGGCACACGGCAGAGTCCGCCAAATCCCCCCAAGCTGCCCACCACTTCGGGACGGCCCGTGCTGGCCGCCATGGCACGGATCCGGGCAACAAAGGCGTTGCCCGCCTCAATGTCCACACCTGCGCCGCGATAGTCCATGGTAGAGCCTGTCAAAGTCCTGGTTTGATGTGGTAATCCTGCACAGCAACGGTGCGTTGGACCAATGGCTGGCTGCTGCCGGTGGCCCCGTCCATTTTGTCCCCACCATGGGTGGACTGCATCGTGGCCATCGGCAACTCATCCGCGCTGCCCGTGGGGTAGGGGGGCGGGTCCTGGTGAGCGTGTTTGTCAACCCCGCCCAGTTTGCAGCGGGGGAAGACTTCACCACCTACCCGAAACACCCTGACGGAGACGCTCAACAGGCCAGTGCCGCTGGCGCTGACGCCGTCTGGTTTCCCGCGGTGGAGCACATCTATGGTGACGCCGGGGACGCCAACCCGGAGCGCGGCCCCACCACCAGCGGACCCCAGCCTGAACCCTCCCTGATCCAGACTCTCTGTGGTCCCTGGCGGCCGGGCCATTTTGAGGGGGTGCTCATGGTGATGGAGCGGCTTCTGGAGCGGGTGCAGCCCGCTGTGGTGGTCATGGGGGAAAAGGACTGGCAGCAACTCACGGTGTTGCGCCAGTGCCTGCCTGCGTTTTACGAGCAGCGCTGCCGTCTGTTGCCGGTGCCGGTGGTGCGGGAAGAGGGCGGTCTCCCCTGCAGCTCAAGGAATTGCCGCCTCAGCCCGGCCCAGCGGCGGCAGGCTGCCCTGGTGCCCCAGGCCCTGCGGGCCGCTGCGGCTGCGGTCCATGCCGGTGAGCGCCGCGCCACGGTCCTGGAGCAGTTGGTGCGCGGCCGCCTGAAGGCGGCGGGCCTGGAGGTGGATTATGCTCAACTGGTGCATCCCCTCACCCTGCAGCCCTGCCCCCGCCTGGATGGGGTGGCCCTGTTGGGGGTGGCGGTCCATGTGGGGCCGGCCCGCCTGCTGGATCACAGCTTCCTGCTGGCCCGCAAGCCCATCATCGCCATTGACGGCCCGGCGGGAACCGGCAAAAGCACGGTGACCCGCCTGTTGGCAGCGCGGCTGGGCCTTCTCCATCTGGACACCGGCGCCATGTATCGCGCTGTCGCCTGGCTCATGCTGGAGAGTCGGCAGCCCATCCGCTCCGGTGGAGCCTTGCAACAGCTTCTGGAGACCATGGAGTTGCGGCTCGCCTGGGGAGACCACGGGCAGCAGGTGATTCGCATCAACGGGGTGGACGTGAGTGACGCCATTCGCCTGCCCCGGGTCACCGCCACCGTTCCCCGGGTGGCGGCCCTGCCGGAGGTGCGCCAAGTGCTCACCCGGCAACAGCGGATGTTTGGCCGGCAGGGGGGTCTGGTGAGCGAGGGGCGGGACATGGGCACTGCCGTGTTCCCCCAGGCGGAGTTGAAGGTGTATCTCACCGCCACCGCGGCTGAGCGGGCGCGGCGGCGGGCTGCCGATATGACCCAGCGTGGTCAGGCGCCCCCGCCACTGGCCACGCTGGAGGCCCAGATTACCGAGCGGGACCATCTGGATTGCACCCGCACGGAAGCGCCGCTGCGGCCGGCAGAGGATGGGGTGGTGGTGGCCACTGACGGCATCAGTGTTGAGCAGGTGGTGGACAAGCTGGAGGATCTGTTCCGCCAGCGCGTGTCCCACGATGCCTGGCCTGCGGGCCGCCACTGAGCGCCAGCACTGGGGGTGACTTGACGCCGGTGCTGGCAATTACCAGCCCTCAGGCAGTTCCGCCGCAAAGCTGCTGGTGCGTTCAAAGTCAAACGCACCGGCGACGCCGCCCCAGACATGGTCATGGGTTTGGGGATCAAAGCCTTGATCCGTGGTGCGCAGCCAGCCCTCCCCCACTTCAAAGCGACTCACCAGATAGGTGTCCCGGCCGGCCCGCTGCACACGGCAGTTGCAACCAGGCTCCACCTCACCCCGGAACCCTTCCCCCGCCTTCTCCACCAGATAGGTGCAGCCCTGCAACATGGTCAAATCCTGTTGCTGGATGTGGACCAGCCGCTCCGGCTCCATGGTGGCGCCGTAAAAGCGCTCTTCCTCGTGGAGGGCCCAGTTTTCAATGATCAAGCCCTGCTCCTGCCGGTGGCGCACCCGCAGCACCCGGATGCGGTAGGGCTGGCTCGGATCCAGGGCATAGGCCTGCTCCAGCAGCAGGGAGCCGGGGGCCAACTGGGGTGTGGGGCGGAACACCACCTGGATGGAGGCAAAGAGGGGTGGATTGGCCACCGCCTGGGCTTCGTTGGAAAATACGCCGCTGAGTTGCTCCAGCAGACGGCGGGCGATCAAGGCCATGGCAGCGGAGGGGAAGGGGGTGAGAAGAGAAGGTCACGCACGGGTCACAGCGGCGGCGGTTGCCAGCCGGTTGAGGGCCAACCGGGCCCGCAGCCACACCACCGGCGCGGCTTCCCGCTGGGGATCCGCCAAGGTCTGGAGGGCGTCCAGCAGGCGGTGGCGCTGGGCAGCAGGGGGCTGCCACCAGTGTTCCATGCCCTCCAGGCCCACGGCCACGGCGTAGCGCACGATCCACTCTTCATCCCCGCAGGCGGCCTTGAGTTGGGGCAGGATCCGCTCCGCCAGTTCCTGCCGCTGCCGGGCGGTGAAGCCGTGGGGGTGGAGGCCACCCATGCCCCGGGCTGCAGCCCGGCGCACACTGGGGCCAATATCCTGCGCCAGGGCCCGCTCCAGCAACGGCAGCCCCCGCAGATCGCCAATTCCCGCCAGGGCCCGCACACTCCAGGCCCTGGCGCCGTAGTTGTACTCGTCCAGGTTGGCGAGGATGGCCGGCACCGCAGCGGCGCCAATGGCCACCAGCCCGTCCACCGCCGCCACCGCCGCCCCAGGGTTGTTAAAGCCCAGCACCTGGATCAGACAGGGGATGGCCATGGGGTGAGCACAGGCGGAGAGGTCTTCCACGGCATCGGTGAGGTCATCGGCGGTCTGGGCGGCCTGCACCGCGTCCACGAGGGCTTGCACCTGCTGCCGGGAATCAGGGGGCGTGGAGGGCATTGGGGCGGAGTGGCGGATTAGAGAAGATCATCCATGGCAACCAGCAACCCCGCCTCCTCCGGGGAGGGAGAGGGGCTGGTGTGGTTCCGCGCCGGGCTGTTCTCCACCAGGCCCCGCAAGGCAATGAGTTTGAGGCTGTTCTCCGCCAGGGTTTGGGCAATGGCGGCGCCGGCTGGCCGCCAGCCGGTGACCCCCAGATCCAGCAGGGCCGCACGACGGACCTGGAGTTCGTTGTGCCGCAGCAGGTTGACCAACTGCTCACCCCAGCAATCCTCCCGGGTGAGCTGCAGCAGGCTTCGATAGGCGGCAGAGCGAATCAGTGGGCGTTCATGGTCCCCATAGGCTCGCACCACCGCCAGCAACGGTTCACGGTCCGTGATTGTGGACCCTTCCTCCCCCTGCCAACCCAGGGCCCCCAGGGCTTCCAGGAGTGCCTCACAGGGCTCCATCAGCCGGCTGGTGCCTGGACGGGGAGCCCCTGCCACCAACGGTCCCGACGCCAGGCGCCGCAGTATGGGCCGCCGCGCCTTCAGGGCGCCCAACTGGCCCAGGGATCGGGCAGCAGCCTCCCGCAACCCATCATCGGAGGACTCCAAGGCCTCCAACAGGGGATCAACGGCCTGGGAATCGGCCAGTTTTCCCAGGGCGCGGGCCGCATTGCGGGCGACGGGATTGGGCTCGTCAACGCCACAGGTGGGATCAAGGCGCGGCCCACGCTCCGCCAGGGCCTGAATCAGCAGGGGCACCGCCTGCGGATGATGGGAGCGCATCCGCCCCAGCCACCAGGCGGCGTAGTAGCGCTGACCCGGATCCTCCAACTGGCGCAACCAGTCCAGAGCCTGGGCCTCGTTGAGCGGCGTCCCTTGCGACATGGCAACAGCAGAAAAAAGGAGCCCACAGAGGGCTCCATTCTGACATTCCGTCAGATGCCGAACCGGCAGGTTGGCTCAGACGAGGGCGTTGATGGCGTAGTCGATGTAGGTGTTGGCTTCAGTGGCGGGATCACCGCTGAGACCGTGGTTGGCCTTGATGTACTTCAGAGCTTCCACGTACCAGGAGGGGGACAGCTCGAAGGTGCGGTTGATCTCCTCAAGGCCGGCAATCAGGTAGTCGTCCATGGGGCCGGTGCCGCCAGCCACCAGGCAGTAGGTGACCATGCGCAGGTAGTAGCCCACGTCACGGGCGCACTTGGCCTTGCCTTCGGGGGTGGAGGCATACTGGTTCCCCTGCATCTGGGTGGTGTAGGGAAACTTGTTGTAGACGGCCTGGGTGGCGCCGTTCACCAGGCTGTCGGCCTTGGCGGTGAGGGCTTTGGCGGCGGCGAGGCAGTCATTGGCATGACCAAAGCGGCCCAGGGCGGACTGCATCTCGCTGTTGGAGAGGAAGCGCGCCTGAGAATCGGCAGCGGCGACAGCTTCGGTGAGGGGGGTTTTCATGGAAAACGATGAAAGGAGTTGAGAGTGGAGTTAGGGCCTGGCTCAGGCCACAGCGGCGGCGGCGCGGTCGAAGTAGAGGCCGATCTCTGCAACGAGGGAGGTGCAGTCACCGGAGGTGATGCCCGTGCGGTCGTTGACGATGGAGATGGCAGTGTCCTTCATCTTGCGGACGGACTCTGCAACAGAAGCGCCAGGCACGCCCAGGGCCAGGTACGTCTCCCGCAGACCGTTCAGGCAACGGTCCTCCAGAGCGCTGGCATCACCGGTGAAGACGGCATAGGTGACGTAGCGGAGGATGATTTCCATGTCCCGCAGGCAGGCGGCCATGCGGCGATGGGTGTAGGCATTGCCACCGGGGGCAATCAGAGAGGGCTGCTCGGCGAAGAGGCTGCGGGCAGCGCTGGCGACGATGGTGGAGGAGTTGGATGTGATGCGGTTCACCGCATCCATACGCTTGTTGCTGTCGGCAACGATGGCAGCGAGGCCGTCCAACTGACCGGCGCTGATGAATTCACCCCGGGCGTCAGCCTGGGCAACAACTTTGGTGAAGGCATCAAACATTGAAGAAAAGCTCTTGATCTCGACGAAGGTCGAAGGATGTTTGGCAAACAGAAGCAGACAAAGCATCTGCTTCTATCTGGCCAGCACCCAGGGACGCTTCAATTCAGCGAGAACCCGGCTTCAGCAGGCTAAGGCTGAAACCTTCCCTCACTGGACTGGCTGCCCTGGGGCTGCCCATTTCGGACGCCGCTATTTTCAGAGGGGAAAGCGCTTCCCTCACCTAAGATTTACAATCGGACATCCCTTGCACAAAACGCACACAGCACAAAGGGGTGTTGCCAGCCTACTCCTCCTGAACCTGACGCCAATTCAGGGACTCCGGTTTACGTCCCCTTCCGGTTGTCTTCCCTCTTCTGGAGCCAATGGTTGGAGCCAATGGGGGCCAATGCCCTGATCGTAACGCCTGGTGCGGCGGAAGCGCAGCGCCCCGTGCTCCGAGCCCCAGCACTGCGCATGGGTCCGGGGGTCAAACCCCCGATCACGGCTGATCCATCGCTCCTCATCCATCTCCACCTCGCTCACCAGATAGGTGAGTTGGCCATCCCGGGGAATCAGACAGCGACAACCGCGCTCCACACAGCCCGTAAAGCCCCCCGTTCCATTGGCGCGAAACTCCATGGCGCAGCCCAGGCGGGGTGTGAGTTGATCGGGCTGGATGGTGGCGCGGATGGCTGCGTCCCGACTGGCTCCCGCTGCCGCCACAGGATCCTTCAGGCTGTAGTTCTCCACCCGCACCAACCCCTGCTGACGCACCAGGCGATGCACACCCTGGCGGTAGGGAGACCAGAGGTCATGGTCATAGGCCTGCTCGGAGTAATACCAGAGCGGACCAAAGGATGCACCCTCCAGCGGATGAAAGGCCACGTGGATGTGGGCAAAATGCACAGGATCGGCCGCCGCCTGGTCCTGGTTGGTGAAGCGGCCGGCCAGGAGGCGGCAGAAACGCAGAAAGCGGGCATCATCCATGGATGGTGGTGGGGTCTGTGCCATTCTTGGCCTCAGGCGGCGCGCTGGCGGATCTCCGAGGAGAAGGACGCCTGCAGCACACCGCGACCGGAGGAGGTGCGCATCAGCGCGACCCGCAGGCGCAGATCATCGGTGGCGAACCATACCCGCTCTTCCGCGCTGGCCCGCTCATAGGGGGTGACCAGCACAAACGCGCCATCATCGCTGAAACGGTACTGACCAACGGCGGGGATGGTCTCCGTATAGCCCTGGCTGCGGAGCAGGCGGCCGGTGGTATCGCTTTCGGGCACGGGCACCAGGAGACAACTCCCGTCGCTGGTGGCACTTTCATCCCAGTCGGAGGTGCCCTGCCATGTGACGGAGAAGGGACAGCACATGGCGCTGGATTCCACATGGTTGCTGGCCAGAAGCTCCATCAACCGGGGATCCTCCGGAGCTACGGGCGCAATCCGAATCTCGGACTCCACCTCTTCCACATGGCGGAAGGCCAGGTTGTGGCCACTGCGCTGGGCGGTCCAGGCGCCAAACGAGCGGGTTACAAAGTGCTCAATGGGAGAAGCCATGGGTCGTGTCTCGATGACTGTGCCAAGGTCTTTGGGGAGTGGGTGGCGGCGTCACCACTGGATCTCCCGCCCGCCGCCGGGCGCCGTGAAGACCGACACGGATCAACAGGCCGATGGCGGACAACGTGCTGTTGCGCAAACGGCTCACCATCGAAACCCTCTTTGACAAGCTCAAGCCGGGCATGGGCTTGGAGCACACCCGACGCCGATCCCCCATCAATGCCCTCGTCCATGTTCTCTCATGCCTGGCGGCAACCACCCTGGCACAAACCAAGATCAAAATCGGCACACTCATCATCACCGACCCCATACCCGGTAACCATACGGCTACACTCGCGACGCCGGGACGCCCTACCTTGCATCTTGGCGTTGGTGTCGTCTCAGGCTATCCGCCTCCCCGCCTGACGCTCCCGACTCCGCCGGTTGGCCGGGAACCTGTCCCCGCAAAGGGGGGAACTGCCCGCCGGTCTGCTTCTTCTTCGTCCAACGGTTTCGATAGTTTCTGCCGCCCGCCATCTGCGGCGCGGCCTGCTGCCGGCGCTGCTGTGCCTGCCGCTGCTCTTGGAGCTGGCAACGGAAGCTGGCGCGCAGGATGCGACGTTTTCCACTCCCATAGGCAGCTTCATGTCAAAGTGCCACTGGTTCCCCTTCTTGCTCTGCTCCATCTCCAGATCACCTTCTCCTCTGCGGTTCTTCCTCCATGTTGGCGCCGCAAGGATGCTGCCATCCATAACCGTTCCTCTCTTGAGCATCAAACCTTGCTCTGCCCGCTGCTCCTTGGTGCTGGCAAACAGCACCTTGCCCAGTCCATGACGCTCCAACAGATGGCGGAAGTTGAGGATCGTCTCTCGTCCGGCGCCTTCTCCAGCCGGATACCGCTAAAGCAGCGCACGCTCTCCACCTGATAGAGCAGGTCTTCCATTCCCGGATCACTGACGTTGTAGCAGAGTTGGACACAACGACCCGCAGCAGCCCCTCGAACGGGTAGGGCTCTCCCCCCTTCTCTCCGCTGGGGTAGTAGGGCCTGATTGGTCCAACACTCCCACGGTATCACCTCCTCCATCTTCTCCAGAAACAGCTCCCGCCCCGTCCTGCCCTTCTTGCTCTCATACGCAAGGGCCGCAGCTCCTCTCAATCCTCCTCATCACAGGGGCCTCCAGATGCCACTAGCTCCCTACACCCTAACACTTCTCCACCTGGACAACGGCCAGGATAAATTTCCGGGGTTCATGGAGCGAGGTGATGACCTCCTGGCGGGTGATCATCACTGTATCGGCCCCATCAACCTGGCCTTTCACCTCAATGAAGCGCATGTGGTCGGCATCTGGATCATAGGAGGCGATGTCGTAGCCCACTTTCTGGGCAGATACGGTCCTCCGATCAGTTGCCCAACGCCCGCTCGGTGGCCATGACGGCATCCACAGCTTTGCCCCCGGGCTTTGTACCCTTCTCTGCAGGGATGCGCTCCCGCAGAAAGGCCACGGGGCACAACAATCATGCCGTGCGAACCCGTGGCGGCTGGGACGACATGATGCGTTCCTGTGCGATCAGGTGGAGGCGGCGCTTGAGGCGCTCAGCCAGATCCTCCGCCCGCTGTTCTGCATTGCGCCAGTTGAGGGCCGTCTTCTTCCCGGCCTTCTCCTGCTCCTTGAGGGCAAAGGCGCGGGAGTCCCAATGGTTGATCTCGCTGCTGAGGCGGGCCTTCACCTCCTGCTCCACCTTGTCGATTTCCGGACCGCGACGGTTGCACACCTCTGCCACATGGGCCTGTCCAGCGTGACCGTGGCGAACTGCATCACTGTCTTCTCCAGGTCGGAGCGGAGCCAATCCTCGTTGAGGTGGTCTTCCACAGCCTCGATTTCATGGCGCGCAGCGGGCCGCAGATTGAGGTGTGGCGCAATGCCCGCGTTGGCCACCTGGCCTGACGGATCAACGGCGGTGAACTGGAGTTTTTGAGAGATAACGTTGGGCTTGCCAGGGTTGGTGGGACGGCCATCCTGAACACCATGCTCCAACAAGAACAGGGCAGAGACGATGTTGCCGTCATCTGTGTCGTCAATGAGCACTGCCCCTTGCTGCATCAGGTGATCATTTTGCTCACACACCATGCTGATTACCGCCTCAAGCATGGGATGTCCAGGGCAAACAAGGGCGGCGACGGACTGCTGGTTGATCTTGCCCTTCTCAAAGCAGATGCGCTCATATTTCCTTTGCAGCGGCGCCCCGGAGCCAATCTGTCGATCTTGCTGGCGCAGGCGCAGCGGCACATGGGTGATTCCCCAACGGCCCTCTTCCCGAGGCTTGATCTGGCCGCCGAGGCGCCGGAACGCTTCCACAAAAAAGCTCTGGATGTGATGGGGTTGCAAGCGCTGAGCCTCTGCTCGCTCCATGGCCAGACGGAGAGCCTGGACACGGGCTTGGGGCATGGTGTCACCGGTGATCTGTCGTTTTTCAAGCAGGTCCAGAAGGTGACGTTGATCCACGGCCCCATCCACGGCCTGGAAGAGGCGGGCCTTGACGTCCTCCTGTTCCCCATACTGGATGGACTCAAACAAAAGATCCTTCAATGCACGCTCTTCAAACAGTTCGCCGAGCACGTTGTGACACGTCCCCCCAGATCTTGACGGGCAGCCTCAAGTTTTCCAGCAGGCGAGCATAGACCTGGCCTTCGCGAGTGTCTTTTGCCACCAGATTCCAAAGATGGCAGACCTCGACTTGACCAATCCGGTGAATGCGTCCAAAGCGCTGCTCAATTTTATTGGGATTCCATGGCAAATCATAGTTGACCATCAGGTGGCTGCGTTGGAGGTTCACCCCTTCGCCATCCGCATCGTTGGCAACGAGAACCAGCAGGTCGCGATCCTGCATGAATCGCTCTACCACCTTGCGCCGTGCCTCACGAGACACACCACCATGGATGACCGCAACTGCGTCAGGCCGTCCCAGTCGTGCCTCAACTTTCTCCCGTAGGTAGTCCAGCGTGTCCCTGGCTTCCGTGAAGATGATCAGCTTGCGGCGCTGGCCGTCTGGATCCAGCATGGTGCGGTCGTCAAGAATGCGGTTGAGTTGCTGCCACTTGGCGTCTGTTCCGGACCGCAAGACAGCAAGGGCCTTCACCTCAAGGCCTTGCAACGTCTCCACTTCGATGTTGAGTTGCTCCAAGGTCTCCGCTGCAGTTAGTCCACCAGAGGAGATTCTTTCCTCATCCTCAAAGTCGCCAATTTCATCTTGACTATATTCATCAATGTTGTCCAAGACCTCCTCGCTAAGGTTCTCTTCAGAGAGTTTTTCTTCTAGTCGTTCGCGGCGCTGTTTGAGAGAGGAATAAATTATTGCAGCAAGACTTGAAGCAAGGCATCGTTGCAGAATTTGTAGAGCAAAGCCTACATTATTACACTTATTTCTATCTTTTTTGGCAAGCGCTGTACGCGATTCATTTCGTTGCGCACATATCCTGTGACCACACGATAGAGCTCTGCTTCTTGAGGAGAGAGTTCATACTTCGCTGTGTAGGCGCGTCGCTCCGGAAAGAGTGGACAGCCGTCAAATTGGCGAAGCTCCTTTTTGGTCAATCGCCGCATCATGTCTTCCACATCAGCGACATGAAAACCATCCCAAAAGGAACCCTCAAAGCAGTCTCCATCCAGCAGCGCCATGAAAAGCTGAAAATCTTTTTCCTTGCCGTTGTGTGGCGTTGCCGACATGAATAGAAAATGACGACAACTCGACTCGGCATCTGGCCAAGTTGATAGCGTTTTGTGGTCTTGACTTCTCCTCCAGAATAAGTAGCAGACATGCGATGGGCCTCATCAAGGATAATCAGATCTCATTCAGTTGACGATTTCAATTTTCCTTGAAGATCACCGTTACGCGCCAGAACATCCAGGCGGGCGATCAGGTGATTCTTATCGTTGAAGGGATTACCGGAACGGGAACTCTCAACCATGTCACGTGTCAGGGTGTCAAATTCCAGCTTGAACTTCTCCCCAAGCTCGTCCTGCCACTGCTCCACCAGGCTGCCGGGAGCCACCACCAGACAACGCTCCAGGTCGCTGCGGGCCATCAGTTCCTTGATCAACAGCCCGGCCATGATCGTTTTCCCGGCACCTGGGTCGTCTGCCAATAGAAACCGCAGCGGCTGGCGCGGTAGCATTTCGCCGTAAACCGCGGAGATTTGATGGGGCAAGAGCTCCACAAGGCTGGTATGAATCGCCAGATGGACCAAAGAAATAAGCAAGCTCTTGATGCGGCTGGGCTCCGTCACCATCGAACGACCACCGGCGCCCACCACTCTCGACGGCAACGCGATGCTCAGCGGCACGGTAGAGGGTTGTCTCAGCAACGGGGCCAGTGGAAGGACGATAGACCACGTTGACGGCCTGGTTGCCAATCCATTCCACCGACACCACTTCTACAGATCCCGTAGCAGTAAGACCGAGCAACCTTGTGCCCGGTTTGATCTCTTCCAGTTCACTCATCCTGGTATAGCCTGGCAAGGGAGAAGAGTACACCACTGGACCACCAGGGTTTGAATCTGCCAGGGGCATCATGCATACATCATGGATTCAAGCAGTCCAGAGGCAGGCCAGAGCAACCGCTTCCCGATAGAGCGCTTGCTGGCCAGAAGAGATGTTCCCATTGCCGCGGGCCAGGTGAGACCGCGCCTGGAGAGAGTCCATGAGGGCTTGGTGGTGGGCCTGGTCTGGGGGCACTGCTTGACGGCATCATGGGGAGCTTCCATGCGGTGTCAATCTCCCAGCCTGGCGCTGCTGCAGGGGTGATGGGAATCATTGACCCGTGGTCCCGTTGGAGCAGAAACGCAGGTTTCCAAGTCCGGTAGCGGCCCACCAGAGGATCCTGATGATCGATAAGGCCATCATTGATCCCCAGCAGCACGTTGTGGATTAACAAATCCAGTATGTCGATAGTGTAGGTCTTGAATTGCTGGAAGTCCATGCCATGGCGATAGAATTCGTTGAGCCTTGTTCAGATATTTTCCAGGGGTCCCCCGGCTGCGATCTGCTCGATTGACTGATCACTGAAGCCAAGCGTTACGGCATTTTCCATGAGTTTTCGCACCTTGGCCCGGTCCAGTCCTGTCGCCACCTCTACGTTGATCTCAAGCTTCAACGAGACGTCTGTTCCAGGGAACGTTGTCAACTTGCTGGACAATGGCTTCCACAATCTGGCTCATATCCCTGGCTGGGTGATCTGCGCCCGCCCTGAACTGCTGTCGCCAGCCGGCAGCGCCGGCAAGCTCGGGCCACAGGACTTCACCTGGACCCCAACGATTGTTGTGCATAGTATTTTCGCTCTGCCATCCTCCTCGTCGCCACCGTCGTCTTCTGATTATGAGCCCTGACCCCAGGCCAGCACTGGGGTGAGTCAATACTGCCCCATCCGCCCCAGGAACGGCCCGGAAGCCTGGGGTGAATCCACCGGGAGAGGCTTGGGCTGAGAGGGTTGGGACCAGGGGGAACGCTCCACGGTCCACAGCACCTTGCCCTGCTGCTTATGTCGTGTGAAGCGAAATCCATAGTCATCCCTGCTGTCGCGCCAACCGGCAATCCCGTGACCCAGAACCTCAGTCAGCTCCTTGCTGGTGAGCACCAGGCAGGCATCCGCAGCCTCGGCCAGCCCACGGGCTCGTTGCAGCGGATCCGCGGATGGGGTCAACCGGGCCAGGAGGGCAGTAGCCAGGGCGGTCAACTGCTGGGGGGCAAGATCATGGTTGGGAGTCGGTGCAGTGGGCTGCCGGGCCGGGATGACCTGTGTCTCCAGCGCTTCATGGTCCTGGATGTTGAAGCTGCTGCTATCCTTACCCTGGCTCAGGTGCTGATGGAAGCGCTCCGCCAGGGCAAGTTGCTCCATGGTCAGACACCGATACCGGCCCCGTCGCAACGGCGTGATTCCCAGGAATCCCAGGCGGCGGTTTACAGTCCTGGACGTCACGCCCCAACGCCGCGCCAACTCCGCCTGGGAGACCAGGGATTCAGCATCGCCCATGATGGTGATCGCCGTGCCATTCTGGGCTCAGGTCTAGCGGTTGGCGACTGTCGGGGCAAGGTCACCAGCCGTCTCCACCACAGGCCAGCCGGTTCCGGGGAACGGGCAAAACCAGACCAGCACCTGTCGTCTCCATCCCCATGGGATTGCCACTTCCAGGGAGCGTGGTTTGGCAGTAGGCTGGAGCCATAGGACCATCTCCGATGCTCAAGTCTCTGCAGCTTGCCCTTGTTGTGCTTCTCGCTGGCTCATCCTGTCAGCCCCTGCGAGCCGCACCCTGGTGGGAAAATTATGGAGAGAAAGAAAATTATCTTTGTAGCAACCAGGTTGTGCTGCAGTTGCGCCGCAACGAACACCAGGCCTCAATTGAAAACTTTGCTCAGCCAAACAATACGTTATTTCGGGATCGCACGGTGACTGCCGCTGAGCGGTATGCGGGAACCCGGGTCACCTTGGAATTGCGTGATGACAAGCTGAATCTTGATTATGGCTGGTCAACGCTTCAGTGCAAACGGCTTTGGAAGATTTAGAGAAAGCAAGCCTGAAGAACTCCCCCTTGTCCTGATCAGGCATCGTTTCAAATTGATGCTGTCTGCTGTTGGCAGCGATCCTCGTCCAGAACTTGGATTATGGAGGGCTACGCCGTCCCATCCATCCCTTCGGCCTGGGCCGATTCCGCCACCAGTTGAGCAGACAACTCCCAGAGCCGCTTGGCCATGGCGGGATCACGCCCCTGCTGGGAGAGCTCCTGGATGAATTGCTGGCGCCCCTGTCGCTGGCGGTTGCCCCAGCTCCAATGCACGCCGGAGGCGGAGAAGGCATCGCCGCTCACCACGTCCGCCACCCGTTCCCCCGCCGTGGGCTGGCTCACGTAGCCCCCCGTAACGGTCTTCTGAAACCAGGGGAACACCCTCTGAAACACCTTGAAGCTATGGCGGAACAGTGGGGAGTCCGCCACGCAGCCCGGATAGAGGGAGGCAAAGACCACGCCCGTCTGCTGGTGGAAGCGGCGGTGCAACTCGGTGACGGTGATCATGTTGCAGAGCTTGCTGTCCTTGTAGGCCTTGCCTGGTTTGAAGGCCCTGCCGTTGGCCATGGTGACGGGGGCCTGGAAGCCGTCTGCGAAGCCAGCCAGATCCCCCAGGTCTGCCGGGGCGGGGATGGGAATCTTGCCACCCAGTTCTTTGGAATTGGCGGTTACCGTGCCCAGCACCACCAGCCGTTTTTGTACGCCGCCGCTGCCCTTGCCGCTGCCGTCTCCCGCCAGTTTCTCCAGGAGAAGCTGAATCAGGAGGAAATGGCCCAGGTGGTTTGTGGCCATGCTGAGTTCGTAACCCTGTGGGGAAAACAGGGGTGCCTTCAGGGTGGGCATGTAGACCGCTGCATTACACACCAGCGCGTCCAGGGGGGCGCTACCGGCGGTAACGGCCTGGGCAAAAGCCCGCACACAGCGCAGATCCGAGAGATCCAGGGGCAGAACCATCACGGAACGAGGATCCAGGTCCAGTTGGTGAATCGCCTTCTCCCCCTTGGCGGGATCCCGCACGGCCATGACCACGGTCCAGCCCCGCTTTACCAGGGCTGCTGTTGTGTACAGGCCAATGCCTGAACTGGCCCCGGTGACAATGGCCTGGGGTTTGGGCGCGGTGGCGGTAACCATGGAGTGTGTTGGAGAGGGAGCCGATCACCCTGGGCCTTGTTGGGGACTCTGGACACCCCTATGGTGAACCCGCTGCGGGGCGTTCAGGGTCGTCTGATGGAGGAGGATCCCACATCACCCGCTGGCCGCCTCCATGGTCAATCTGGAAGATCTCGGCAAAGGCGCGACGGGCAACAAGGAGATGCTCCTGCTGCCGTGCATACTCGGCCTCCACCTCCCGATAGAGGGCACGGGTGTGCTGGTGAGCAACGGTCAGCTTGCTGCAACTGACCGAGGCCACCAGAATCACGCCAAGCTTGATGCTCAGGCTCAGCAGACTCAGGAGGCACTCGTCCCGCTTTTGCGGCATGGGGTCAGGGAGGCATTGGCGAAGTGGCCGCCAGGGAAGTGGCTGCCTGCCTGAAGATTGGCGAGTTGGAGTTGGCGAGAAGCAGGCAGGGCTTCAGGCCTGATGCTTGATTAGAACCGAGTGCTCAGGCGCGATACAAAGCGACAGAAAGGCGAACGGCCAGCACCATTGCGTGAAGAGCCACCACCAAGGCAATGAAAACCTGTGTCTGGTCCACAGATGAACATGAATCGAAGTCCTACCCATTCTCAGGCACGGCAACCATGGTTTTCCAGGGCCTGTTACAAGGCTTAACCCCAGTTCCGGATCAGGGGACCAGGAAAGTCCCGGTTTCCCCGCCTGACCGTTGCCGCCTGTGGAAACGGGGGGCGTCAGGTTTTGAGCCTCATCCGTGTACCGTGACCGGCAAGGCATCCTGAGCGGTACACCTGCGCCACCTGAGCCGTGCCAACGCTACCCCCCGGTCTGAGGGAATGGTTGCCGTCGGGGTTCTTCACTGCCCTGTTGGGGCTGATCTGGTATGAGGCGAAGGCCAGTGAAGCCAGGGTCAATAAGCGGATCGACGAATTGCGGGACGATATGAAGGAGATCCGGCAAGACGTGAAAACGCTCCTGCTGCAACAGGCTGCCAAGCAACCCGTCACGCCGGAGCGGTGATTGCTCCCCACACAAGCCCCGTGGTGAGACGTTCCGCCCCCGGCAAGAGTCCCCATGAGCACCACCTGACGCCGCCACGGGCCGGAAACGACCAATCCGTGCTGTCAGGCTTCACGGTCCTTCCTGGTGGATTCCCTGGGGAACGGGAAAGTCCCGGTTTCCCCGCCTGACCGTTATCGCCTGTGGAAACGGGGGCGTCAGGTTTTGAGCTTCACCCGTGTCAAGGTATCCTGAACGTGTACCCTGCGCCACGCCAACGCTACCCCCCGGCCTGAGTGAATGGTTGCCGTCCGGCTTCTTTACTGCCTTCCTGGGGCTGATCTGGTATGAAGTGAAGGCCGGTGAAGCCAGGGTCAATAGATGGATGGACGATCTACGGGACGGCGTGAACAAGCGGATGGACGAATTGCGGGACGACCAGAAGGAGCTACGGAAGA
>VXWH01000099.1 GCA_009836025.1 Synechococcus sp. SB0668_bin_13
CGGCGCCGCCCGCCCTCACCCCAGGGAAACGGGTTCATGGCCATGCCCAAGGCCGCCCCGCCGGAGTCCCCCCCTGACGGCCAGCCGGTGGAGGCCCAACCCCCAGCCCCGCCGTTACCACCGCCAGAGCCACCGGCTCTGGAGCGCTATACCCAGGATCTCACCGCCTTGGCCGAGCAGGGGCAGTTGGATCCGGTGGTGGGGCGGGATCGGGAAATTCGCCAGGTGGTGCAGGTGCTCTCGCGACGCACCAAGAACAACCCGGTGCTGGTGGGCGCCGCCGGCGTGGGCAAGACGGCCCTGATTCAAGGACTGGCCCAGCGCATCGTGGCCGGCAAGGTGGCGGATTCCCTCCTGGGACGACGCCTCCTGGCCCTGGAGCCCGGCAGTCTCATCGCTGGCGCCAAATACCGTGGCCAGTTCGAGGAGCGCCTGCGGGCCGTGCTGGAGGCGGCGGCCGTTGCCGATGGTCAGGTGGTGTTGTTCATCGATGAACTCCACACCCTGGTGAACAGCAGCCGCTCCAGCAGCGACGTGGGCAGCCTGCTGAAGCCCGCCCTGGCCCGGGGTGAACTGCGTTGCATTGCGGCCGCCACCATGGAAGAGTACCGGCGCAGCGTGGAGAAGGATCCGGCCCTGGAGCGACAGTTTCAGCAGGTGCTGGTTCGGGAACCCTCACACCGGGACTGCCTGGCCATTCTCGAAGGCCTGCGGGAGCGCTATGAGCGCCACCACGGCGTCACCATTGCCGATCCGGCCCTGGAGGCCGCCATCCGCCTGGGGGACCGTTACATCAACGACCGCTGCTTGCCCGATAAGGCCATTGACCTGATGGACGAGGCGGCCGCCCAACTCAGACTGGACGCCACCTCCAAGCCGGCCTTGGTGGAGGATGCGGAGCGGGAGCTGCACCGCCTGGAGCTGGCCCTGGCGGCGGCGGAGCAGGTGCCCGCAGCAGAGCGGCAGCAGTTGGAGCGGCAACGGGCGGCGGCGGCAGCCACCCATCGGAATTTGCGCCAGCGCTGGCAGAAGGATCGGGAACAATTGAGCCAACTGGGCCGATGGCGGCAGCAGGAGGAAGAGCTACGCCAGCAGATGGCCAAAGCCGAGCAGGAGGGGGACCTGGAGACCGCAGCGCGGTTGGAGTACGGGGAGTTGCGGCGCCTGGAGCACCGGTGCCAGGCCTTGGAGGCCCAGCGGCGGGAAGCTCGCCAACGGGGGGAAACCCTCCTGCGGGAGCAGGTGGAGGATCAGGACATTGCCGAAGTTGTGGGCCGCCGGACGGGCATCCCCCTGCAACGGCTCATGGCGGGGGAGCGGCAGAAGCTGCTGACACTTGATCAGACGTTGTCCCGGCGGGTCCTGGGGCAGACAGCCGCGGTGGAGGCGGTGGCGTCCGCCATCCGTCGCGCCCGCGCCGGCATGAAGGACGTGCGGCGCCCCGTGGGATCGTTTCTCTTCCTCGGCCCCACCGGCGTGGGCAAGACGGAGTTGGCCCGGGCTCTGGCGGCGGCGCTGTTTGACCAGGAGGATGCCCTGTTGCGGCTGGACATGTCGGAGTACATGGAGCGCAATGCGGTGGCGCGCCTGCTGGGGGCGCCGCCGGGGTATGTGGGCTATGAAGAGGGGGGACAACTCACGGAAGCCATTCGCCTGCGTCCCTATGCGGTGGTGCTCCTTGACGAGGTGGAAAAGGCCCATCCCGACGTGTTCAACCTGCTGCTCCAGGTGCTGGACGATGGCCGCCTGACGGACTCCCAGGGCCGGGTTATTGATTTTCGTCATACGGTCCTGGTGATGACCAGCAACATTGCCAGCCGCCAGATTCTCGCCGCC
Source organism: Synechococcus sp. SB0668_bin_13 (assembly GCA_009836025.1). Taxonomy (GTDB): domain Bacteria; phylum Cyanobacteriota; class Cyanobacteriia; order PCC-6307; family Cyanobiaceae; genus Synechococcus_B. The sequence continues at coordinate 1,837 of VXWH01000099.1, forward strand.
AGCGGTGAATCGGCAGGGGAGGAGGCGCTGGCGGCAGCCATTGATCAGGCCCTCAAGGCCAAATTCCGGCCGGAGTTCCTCAACCGGATTGACGAGGTGATCCGCTTCCAGCCCCTGGGACCGGAGCAGATCCTCCCCATTGTGGAACTCCAGCTTCAGGAGCTTGGGGAACGGCTGGCGGAGCAGAACCTCCGTTTGCAGGTGGATGGGGAGGTGGTGAAGGCCCTGGCGCAGGATGGGTACGACCCGGAATTCGGGGCGCGTCCCTTGCGCCGTGTGCTGCGGCGGCGCCTGGAAAACCCCCTCGCCATGGAAGTGCTGGGGGAGCGTTTCACCGAGGTGCATGGGGTGCGGGTGCAACTCCGCGGTGACGGAACGTTGGCGTTCGTTGCCCTGCACTGAGACGGTTTCTCTGCACGGAAGGGCCTGTCCGCTAAAGTGGAGCAGCAGAACCCCGCGCTGATTCCTCATTTTGTCTGCCCAGTCCAAGTCCGGTGCTGCCCCCTCGCCAGAGGCCGGCTCTGGGGTGGAGGAGCCTGCTGTTCGTCAGCCGTTCTTCTCCCAGGTCCTGGCGGAGTTGGGGCGGGTGGTGTGGCCCAGCCGTCAGCAACTGTTCAGCGAGTCCGTCTCCGTCATTTTGATGGTGGCCATGTCGGCAGCGGCGGTGGCGGCCTCCAACCGTTTGTTCTCCTGGATCTCCAACCGGGTCTTCCTCGGTTGACTTCTCTCCTCTCCGCATCCATCCATGGTGCGCATACATGACGTCTGAACCCTTCAGCCCCACTGACAGGCCGGAGTTTCTCCAGCCCAGGCAGCACGCGGATTTCGAGAAGGCGGCCCGTTGGTACGGGGTGCAGGTGGCCTCCAGTTGCGAGAAAAACGTCAAGGCCACCCTTGAGCAGCGCGCCATCACCCTGGGGGTGGAAAATCGCATCCTGGAAATTGCCATTCCCCAGACACCCGCCATCAAGGTGAAAAAGGACGGCAACCGCCAGGTCATCGAGGAGAAGGTGTTTCCCGGTTACGTGCTGGTGCGCATGGTGCTGGACGATGAAACCCAGTCTGCAGTGCGCACCACACCCAACGTGATCAACTTCGTCGGCGCCGAGGAGCGGCGTGCTGCCGGCAGAGGTCGCGGCCACGTGAAGCCCATGCCGCTGACCCAGAAGGAGGTGAATCGCATCTTCCGTCGCACCCAGGAGAGAAAGCCCACCGTGAAAGTCGACATCACCGAGGGCGATCAGATCCGGGTGGTGGACGGTCCGTTCAAGGACTTCGAGGGGGAGGTGATCGAGGTGTCCGGAGAGCGCAGCCGGCTCAAGGCGCTGCTGTCGATCTTTGGCCGCGATACCCCTGTGGAACTGGAATTCTCCCAGGTGGCCAAGCAGGAGTGAGCCGTTCCGGCTTTAGGTTGTTCCGTTCCCCTTCTCTCCTTTTCCCCTCTCTCATCGGTCCATCGTTATGGCAAAGAAAGTGACGGCCCTGATCAAGCTGGCTCTCAACGCGGGCAAGGCCAACCCGGCGCCTCCCGTGGGTCCGGCCCTGGGTCAGCACGGGGTGAACATCATGGCGTTCTGCAAGGAGTACAACGCCAAAACACAGGACAAGGCGGGGATGGTCATCCCCGTGGAGATTTCGGTCTATGAGGACCGGAGTTTCTCCCTGGTGCTCAAAACACCCCCAGCGTCCGTGCTCATCAGCAAAGCGGCCAACATTGACAAGGGCTCCGGCAATTCCTCCAAGGGCCAGGCCGGCAGCATCACCACGGCCCAGCTTGAGGAGATTGCCAAAACCAAGCTGCCCGATCTCAATTGCTATACCGTGGAGTCCGCCATGCGCATCATTGCGGGCACAGCCCGCAACATGGGTGTGGCCGTGCAGGATTGACGCCAAGCGTCCCGCCCCTAGAATTACTGTTTCACCATTGGGGGAGAACTGACCCGGAGCAGTTCGTTTGCACCCCGACCCAGGACCATGCCCAAACCATCCAAACGCTTCGCCGCCGCTGCCGCCAAGGTGGAGCAGCAGGCCTATGAGCCCCATGCCGCCTTGGCCCTGGTGAAGGAGAACGCCACGGCCAGGTTCGACGAAACCATGGAGGCCCATGCCCGTCTGGGCATCAACCCCAAATACGTGGACCAGCAGTTGCGCACCACGGTGGTCCTGCCCAGGGGCACGGGCCAGAAGGTGCGGGTGGCTGTGATCACCCGGGGCGAACAGTTGGCAGTGGCCAAGGCTGCCGGCGCCGACCTGGTGGGGGAAGAAGACCTGATCAACACCATTGCCGGCGGGACCATGGCGTTTGATCTGCTGCTGGCAACGCCGGACATGATGCCCAAGGTGGCGCGCCTGGGTCGTATTCTGGGGCCCCGGGGATTGATGCCCAATCCCAAAACCGGGACCGTCACCAGCAACTTGCAGTCCTCCATCAAGGAGTTCCAGGCGGGCAAGCTGGAGATGCGCGCCGACAAGACGGGCATCGTGCATGTGCGTTTCGGCAAGGCCAGCTTCTCGTCCGAGCATCTGCTGGCGAACTTGAAAGCCGTGCAGGAAACCGTGGACCGCAACAAGCCCAGCGGCGCCAAGGGCCGCTACTGGAAAAGTCTCTACATCGGCTCCAGCATGGGGCCTTCCGTGGAGGTTGATGTGCCAGCGCTCCAGGATCTTGTCGTGGAGGACACAGACTGAGGCCCATTGGCAGGGTGCTGTGTACACTGGTTGGCTTCTGGCAATCGCCAGATTCGGGGCGCCCACCCTGAATCGCGTCTGAGCCGCCAGTGTTGGCGACTCCGGTGCAAACCGAAGACAGCAGGCCGCATCCGCAAGGAATGTCGTAACTCCTGCCCAGGTCTGCGCAACTGTAGAGCCGGTTCCCTTCAGGGGTGCTCAGGCGCCAGCAGATTTCGTTGACCCTGGCTTCGGGGCGGGTGCCTCGATTGTCCCGCTGCTACCAAACCATGGGTCGCACACTAGAGAGCAAGCAACAGGTGGTTGCGCAGCTTCGCCAGCTTCTGGATGAAGCCGACCTGGCTCTGGTGCTGGATTACAAGGGTCTCTCCGTCAAGGAGATGGGTGATCTCCGCTCCCGGTTGCGGGAGCATTCCAGCATCTGCAAGGTGGCCAAGAACAGCTTGATGCGCCAGGCCATTGGCACGGATCCTGCCTGGACAGGCCTGGATCCCCTGCTCACGGGCGCCAGCGCCTTCGTTCTCGTGAAGGACGACGTGGGCGGCGCCGTCAAAGCCATTCAAGCCTTCCAACAGGAGACCAGGAAGTCGGACATCAAGGGGGGCCTGCTGGAGGGTCGTCTCCTGTCCGACGAGGATCTCAAGGCGGTTGGCAACCTTCCCTCCCGGGAGGTGCTCATTGCCCGCATCGCCGGCTCCCTCAACGGTCTTGCCACAAAGTTGGCGGTGGCCATCAAGGAAGTGCCCGCCGGCCTTGCCCGCGCCCTGCAGCAACACGCTGATGGGGAGGAATCCTCCTCTCCACCGGCGGACTGAATTCCAGACGTCCCTTCCCCCTTGCTACAAGGTTCCACTTACCGAGTTTCAACCATGTCTACCAAAACCGACCAGATTCTCGAATCCCTCAAGTCGTTGTCCTTGCTGGAAGCTGCCGAGCTGGTCAAGCAGATTGAGGACGCCTTCGGCGTGTCTGCAGCCGCATCGGCCGGGGTGGTGATGGCCGCTCCGGGTGCTGCCGCCGGCGGCGCCGAGGCCGAGCCCGCTGAGGAGCAAACCGAATTTGCCGTTCATCTGGAGGGCTTTGAAGCCTCCGCCAAGATCAAGGTGCTCAAGGCGGTGCGGGAGGCCACGGGTCTGGGGCTGGCGGAAGCCAAGGCCCTGGTGGAAAAAGCCCCCACCCTGGTCAAGGAAGGTCTGCCCAAGGAGGCCGCCGAAGATCTCAAGAAGAAGATCGAAGCCGTTGGCGGTCAGGTGGCTGTCAAGTAGTTTCCAAAGGAAAACCCCCTGCCATTGGCAGGGGGCTTGAGCTGAGTCAGGCTTGAGGAGTCTGTCCTTCGTTTCGACCCTTAGCCTGAGCACACTCCTCACACGGTCGAGAAGTGTACACGGGTTTGATGCCCTTGTCCAGCCCCTCGTCAACAGTTTCTTTCAGGCCAACAAGCCTGAGCCAACAACCCTCGCCATGACCAGGCCCCACTTGATCACCGCTGCTTGTGACGGGGCCTGCAGCGGCAACCCTGGACCAGGGGGCTGGGCCTACCTGCTGCACTTCGATGACGGTCGTGTGGAGGAGGGGGGTGGCTTCTCCGAGAAGACCACCAACAACCGCATGGAGATGCAGGCCGCCCTGGAACTGCTGAAACGCATTGCCCTGGAACCACGGCAGTCCGGCTTCACTATCCGCACCGACAGCAAGTACCTGATTCAGGGCTTCAGCCAGTGGCTCAAGGGCTGGAAGCGGAAGGGCTGGAAGAAAGCCGATGGAAAGCCCGTCCTCAACCGTGATCTCTGGGAGGCCCTGGACCAAGCGCGCCTGCCGGGGGTGGCGTTCACCCACGTCAAGGGCCACAGTGGTGATGCGGATAACGAACGGGTGGATGCCATCGCCGTTGCCTTTAGCCGTGGAGAGAGGCCCGTGCTGACCTCAGGGTTCCAGCCGCCAGCGTCCCGTCCGCCTGATGCCGCCGATCCCATGGATTTTGCCCCACCCCGGTTGAATCGACTGCTGACCCGCCTGGAGACGGCAGACCGTTGGGCCGCCGGAGGCTATGGACTCACCATGGCGGAACTGGCCCAGTTGGTGGAGATGCCCGAGGCGGAGTTGAGTCAACGGCAGCAGCCCTGGCTCTGGCGGGACTGGCAAGTGCTCCCCTGCTTGGATGGCTGCTGGCGGCTCCGGCGCAAATCGCTGGATCAACATCGCTGACACCAGGATCGGGAGGAAGCCTCCATGGCTGCGGACGATCCCTACCAACGTTTCATTGGCCCCATGTTGGCCAGGGACGACGGGCCGGATCCCGAACTGATGAGCCAATTGAGTCTGCGGGCTCTGGCATGGGCGGCACGGGGGCGGCAGTGGCCCCCATGGCGGGGCATGCTGGCCAGCGCCGCGGCCGTGCTTCAACGTCGGGATCCACGGCTCCAGCAACAGTGTTTGGGGCTCACCTTCCCCAATCCCCTGGGTCTGGCGGCGGGATTCGACAAGAACGGCGTGGCGGCGGCCGTCTGGCATTGCTTCGGCTTTGGTTTCGCCGAGTTGGGCACCATGACAGCCCTGCCCCAGCGGGGCAACCCCCGCCCGCGCCTCTTTCGGCTGGCGGCGGAGCAGGCAGCCCTCAACCGCATGGGCTTCAACAACCACGGCTCGCGGCGGGCAGCCGCGGTGCTGACAGAGCAGCAGTTGCCGCCGCCCCGCCAGCGGCCGGCGCCATTGGGGATCAACATCGGCAAATCCCGAGCGACAACCATGGCGGCGGCGGCAGAGGACTACGCCGTCAGCTTCAGCCGCCTGGCGCCCCTGGCCGACTACGTGGTGATCAACGTGTCCTCCCCCAACACCCCCGGCCTGCGGGACCTGCAAAGCGGGGAGGCCCTGGGTCAACTGGTCAGGCGTCTCCAGGCCACGCCACTGCCCACGCCGCGCCCCCCCTTGCTGGTGAAAATCGCCCCTGATTTGACGGACGGCCAACTGCTGGAGTTGGCGGAGCTGGCCCTTGACCTCCACCGGCAGGGTCAGTTGGCGGGGGTGATGGCCAACAACACCAGCCTGGATCGCCAGGGCCTGGAGACACGACGCCTGGTAACAGGTCGCACCTTGGCCGAAGAGGCCGGCGGCCTCAGCGGACCCCCCATCCGCGCCCGTTCCCTGGCCGTGCTGCGCCGGCTTTGGCGCCGTCTTCAGGGCCGCGTCCCCCTCGTTGGCGTGGGCGGCATCGACTCGCCCCAAGCTGCCTGGGAGCGGCTGGCGGCTGGCGCCAGCCTGCTGCAGCTTTACACCGGCTGGATCTACCGCGGCCCCCAACTGGTGCCGGCGGTGCTGGAGGGGCTACTCAAGCAGTTGGAGGCCCACGGTCTCGACACCGTGGCCGATGCGGTGGGAACAGAACTGCCATGGTTGCCGTAACGGTGCCCTCCTTTGGCCTGATTGAGCTTGAGCTTCTTGAGAAGCCTCGCGAGGGAGAATTTATAGTACATAATTGGTAGATTTTGTAACAAAAAGGCAATGCCATGTATTCTCGCGCCTAAGCTTCGCAGCAGGGATGAGACCTTTTCCAGGAAGGGTGTGCAATGGAAGCCAAGCAACGCCTTGCGCTAGGCCGTGAAGCTGCTACTGGTGCTCAGGGGGCTCAAGGGGTCTTGGAGGGGAGCAGCGTCTCCATAGCAAGAGCGTCTCGTGGCCCTCAAGCCACGAGACGATTCTTGAATTGCAAGAATAATTCACATGAATTCTCTCCAGGTGGTCACAACCAATTAGAATCGCAAACAATTGATACAGTTGGAAATTTCTACGAGTTCTTCGCTGGAGCCGGTATGGCTCGCGCTGGCCTTGGAGATCGTTGGCGCTGCCTGTTCGCCAACGACTTCGACAAGAAAAAGGCAAAAATCTATGCCCATAACTGGGGGCCAGACAATCTCCTGTGTTGCGATGTGCGAGATGTCACAACAAGCCATCTGACAGGTGCTGCTGCTTTGGTATGGGCTTCTTTTCCGTGTCAGGACCTATCGCTTGCAGGCGGAGGCGCTGGCCTCAAAGGCGAGCGCTCCGGCACGTTCTGGCCGTTCTGGAACTTGATGAAAGCACTTGCTGATGAATCACGCGCTCCTGCCGTAATTTCCTTGGAAAATGTTTGTGGAACGCTTTCTTCTCACAGCGGCAAGGACTTCAAGGCAATCTGCAAAGCACTTCGTGATGGAGGCTACAGGTTCGGGGCCTTGGTCATTGACGCTGTTCACTTCGTACCACAGTCACGGCCTCGCCTCCTCATTGTTGCAGTAAGAAACGATGTTCCCGTTCCCAGCGCTCTTTGCGCCCAGGAGCCAACAGGAATGTTTCATCCCCGGTCCCTCAGAAACGCTTTCGGAAAGCTGCCAGGCAATTTGAAGGAGAGTTGGATATGGTGGCATCTTCCTGAACCGCCTTCGCGTAGTGTTAGTCTCTCCAAATTTATTGAAGAAAATCCCCATGATGCTCCTTGGCACACTGAAGCTGAGACAACAAGGCTCATGAACATGATGAGCGGCGTGAACCTGGAGAAGGTTCGCTCTGCAATGGGAGAACGGCGAGCAATTGGCACAGCCTACAAAAGAACGAGGCGCGACGAATTCGGGCGCAAGGTTCAGCGAGCCGAGGTGCGCTTCGACGACATTGCTGGATGCTTGCGCACTCCAGCCGGTGGATCGAGTCGACAACTTATCCTCTTCGTTGAAGGCCGTAAAGTGCGGTCTCGGCTCATTTCAAGCCGAGAAACGGCCCGACTCATGGGCTTGCCTGATAACTATATTCTGCCCGAAAACTATAACGAAGCCTATCACCTGACAGGTGACGGGGTCGTAGTTCCAGTGGTTCGCTTCTTGGCGGAAGCGCTCATAGAGCCTGTAGTCCTACATGCGGTCGAGAGATCCGGTAAATAATATGAGCATCATACCATGCGAGAGAAACAGCAGGCTTCAAAAGCAAATCGAGGAATTTGCTGAAGTCCTAACAACCCAGGCGCATAAGCTTGGAGGCCACGACCTCAGTGAGCAAGAATTTTACAGAAGTGGTCTGTTTGAAGGCGCAATCGAGCGCATTCGCGGACAGCGTTCCGCTACAATGCGTGATAAGCGAGAATTCGTCAAATACATTCTAAATTACATGGAAGACAAGGAATTCATTGCCGGTTGGGAGTCTACTGGCGGAGCCAACCGTCATGACTACAATGTCACTCTAAAATCGGGTCGAACAGCCATCATCGAATTAAAGGGCTGTCTTGATGGTAATAACACTAATATCTTTGAACGACCTCTAAATGCTAACGAGTTTATCATTTGGAGTATTTGCATGAACAAGGGTGCGGACCCACAGCGGAATGCTTGGTCTGGCATCCATACGCGCTTGAGTGCCGAAATCATCTCCCGTGAAAAACGTGTTGACGGAATAGTCATCTGGGACATGGTATGTGGCACCATCTGGCGGCCCTGCCCTAAATTGGAGGCAAACGCTTCCCGCCTAACCGATGTGGGGCCTTACTCGCTGCCCCCGCCATGCCTGTATCTCCTGCCTTCAACGATTCCAAGTCCTCGAAGCAATCCGAACCCTCAAGCTCAGCGACTCTCCGACGTTCAGATCATGCAAGCCTTTAACGATTGCTTCCGCTGCAAGCCGGAGGAGATCAACCATGTCAGCTTCGATGTTGCCCATAGAGACGCTGACATGGTTCGGACGACGCGCATTGTTCGAGATGGCACAGTGCAGAAGGAGTCCAGGCCGACCGCAATCAAAAGAGCGTAGCCATGACCTCGGAGCATCGCAGCCGGACCATGCGCGCAGTCAAAGGTCACGACACCAAGCCCGAAATGGTGGTGCGGCGGCTCCTGCATCGTATGGGCTATCGCTATCGGTTGCACCGCAAGGACCTGCCAGGCAAGCCAGACATTGTGTTTGCCTCGCGTCGGAAGGTGATCTTCATTCACGGATGCTTCTGGCATGGGCATTCTTGCAAGCGTGGGAATCGCCTGCCGAAAGCCAACGCCGAGTACTGGAAGATGAAAATAGCGGGGAATATCAAGCGCCACGCAAAGCAACTCGACGAGTTGGCTGCAGCCGGGTGGACGGAGCTTACCCTGTGGGAGTGCGAGCTTGCCGATGAGAAGGCGATTGAACGACGCCTCAGGGATTTTCTTGACGAGACCGCTATCCCGTAGTTCTTTGGGGAAGCGCTGCCGACAAGCGGTTCTCCCCTGGTCACGGTTGCCGTAACGGGGGAACGCTTGTGGGTGGGTAACCCGGTCTCCCCGCCATGGTTTTGGACCAGCTTTCTGACAGACTTCAGCGCGCCCGCCGCTGGTTGACGGCCACCACGGTGGCCATGGAGACGAGCGACCAGGGGGTGGTTGTGCTGCGAATGGTCCCTCCACGGACAGGACAGTCTCCCCAGATCACGGACTGCGCCGTGGCCGCCCTGCCGGAAGGGTTCATCACGGCAGGGGTTCCCCAGGAGCCCCAGGCCCTGGGCCACTTCATCCGTGACCTGTTGGAGGAAGAAGAGATTCCGGTGCGGGACGTGGCGCTGGATCTGCCGTCCGCCTGCTGCCAAGCGCGGCTCCTGCGGCTGCCGGCCGCGATCCCGACCCCTGCGTTGCCCCGATTGGTGCGCCAGTTGGGCATAGACGAGGAATTTCCCATGGCCTTGGGCCAGGCTCAAGTTGCCACGCTGCCCTTCTCCCCGGAGGCCGGCACGGGGTTACAACCCGTGCTGGTGATTGGCTGTGAACGCTCCACGGTGGCGGCCTGGCTTCAGACCATGGCGGCGGCCGGGCTGACCCTACGGCGGCTGGGCTGGTCACAGACCACGCTTCTGCGGGCATTGCAGGGGCTGCAACCCCTGTTTGGCGAACGGGAACTGGTGGGTCTGCTGGATCTCCAGCCCCGGACAAGCTGGCTCACCCTGGTGCTGGATGGCGTGCCCCGGACCATGACGTCTCTCCCCAGCCTGCCGGATCCCGGTTTTCACCAACGGCTCCAGCAACAACTGGACGGGGAAGAGCCGGGGCCGGATGGGGATCTGCCGCCCCTTGATCCCCAGGCATCCCAGGCCTTGGCATGGGCCTTGATCAACACGGTGGAAGCGGCGCAACAGCGCCATGGCCCCATGGCTCAACTCTACCTGGTGGGGCCTGGCAGCGCCTACCCCCACATTGCCGAGCAGATTGCGGGCCAATCGGGCTGGCCCACAGCCCTGCTGGACCCCATGGCGCTGCTGCGCGTGCGCCACCCTCTCCCCCCGGAGGCCGTGGTGGGTTCCGCCATGGCCCAGTTGGTGACCACCGCCCTGGAGGAGATCTGAACCATGGTCAAGGCATCGACCCACTGGCCCGCGGTGGACCTGCTGACGGAACAGCGTCAGGCATTGGGGCTCAAGCCACCGCACCGACTGGCAGCCTCCCTGCTGCTGCTGCGGGGCGCAGCGGCCGGTCTGGCCCTGATCATCGCGGTGGTGGCGTTGGGGGTGGCGGCCACGGGGCAGCGCCAGGTCTGGACCCGTCGGGTGGAGACCCTGGCGCCGAAAGCCCGGGAGCACGATCACCTGCACGAGCAGTTGCAGCAGAGCCACCATCATCTGGCCCAACTGCGGCAGAGCAACGGGGCGCTGGTGCAGGCCCTGACCGCCCATCGTCCCCACTCTCTCCTGTTGATGGAGTTGGCGGACTGCACGCCCCATGGCGTCCAACTGCTGGAACTCAACGGCGCGCCGGACGGCATCACCATGAAGGGGCAGGCGGAGAACTGGCCTCTGGTGAACCTGTTCCAACTGCAATTGCAGGCATCGCCCCTGTTCCAGTCGGGCGCCGGGGTACAGGTGAAGGGGATCAGTCCACCAGCGGCCACAGGGACGCCCAACCGGGTGAACTTCCAACTCGCAGCACGTTTCCAGCCGCAATCCCTCCCCCAACTGCGCCGTCACCTTCAGCAGCGGGAGGCCCGTGGCCTGGTGCAGCGCCTCCACCTGCTGGAGGTCCATGGGCTGTTGTCCCCTGTGCAATCTCACTCCACCGCCGATGACCAGCTTCAATAGCCTGTCTTCCCCCCAGCAGCAGGTGCGCCAGGAACACGTCCTGCTGGCCTTCCCCATGGTGTTGGCAGGACTGGTGGCGCTGGTGCTCCTGCTGGTGTGGGTGTTGCCCCAGTGGCGGCAGCGCCAGGCGCTCATCCAGAATCGGGAGGCCATCCTGCACAAGCACCAGCAACTGGACCAGCAGCGCCACGCCCTGGCCAGGGCACAGCAGCAGGTGCAGCAGCAGGTGAACCGTCAGGCCCAGATTCTGGCGCTTATCGCCCCGACACGCCAGTTGGACACCATGCTCACCGCCTTGGCCGACGCCGCCCAGGCCCACAACGTGAATCTTGTGCGCTATGAACCCCGCCAGCCCGTCGGGGGCGCCCCGGTGACCCCCGCTGCTGAAGTCGGGGCAGCCGTGGATGGGGACGCACCGGAGAACAGCGAAGAGGAGCAGGGGGCCAATGCAGCCGCCGGAGATCCTCTGCTGGCCACAGGGCTGAAAAAACAGGAGGTGCTGCTCACCTTTGAAGGGGGCTATGGGGACATTCTGGCGGTCCTGCAAAGCCTGGAGTTGTTGCAACCCCTGGCGGTGGCCCATGACGTCAAGCTGGAAGGGCGTCCCCCTTCAGCAGAACAACCAGAAGACCAACCCCAGCCTGCCCAGGCCGTGACCACCCGCATGAACCTGAGACTGACGGTCTACATGCAGGCGGAAGAAGGCTGACCCCTACCGCCCGTAGACTGCAAACCTGTTCTCAATGACACGGTTACGCCGGAAGGATTGTGGTCGCTGCTCCAGGATGCACCGCATCAGACCGTTGACCGGTTGACGAAGAACTGCATCCGCCAGTGACTCCGGCTATAATTTTGGCTGCCGCTGGTCGCCGGAAATTGTTGTGCCTTGGCCAGAAGTTCCTTGGTCATGCGAAAGAAATAAACACAATCATCAAGAATAGGTTTCTTTTAATTCCTGGATCCATGAAGAATAATCTGAACAGAAATTCAACAAGCAATGAGCAAAATTACAATGCTCGGGCATGGGAACAAGATTCAAGTGTTGATTCATGATGACTCCACAAGGAACCCAATCAGTGGGAGGTTCCATAGAATATCTAAAATGAACTATATGACGCTGATTTATGTGAAGAGATCTTTGGAAATTAGCAAACGACAAATCATAACAAATCGGGAGCAATTTGCATTCGTTTACAGACTTATTGTAAATAGATTCAACTCTATTTTGTGTTACTTTCGTCAAGTGCGTTTCTTTTTCAAAATATTGACAAAGATTGTGAGGCTGATTTTTTATGTAATTCATAGAAATTTGAACATTCTCACCGTTTATTAATTTCATAATATTTACATCACAAAATCTCGGATTTTTGTTTTTTCCAGATTTAATACAATATTTTTCTATAGAAAAAATCATTTTTATGCAGTTTTCTATTATCATGCAATACTGATGAAGAATGTTATTATACCAGGTAAGACGAGAAAGAATTTTCATCTCTTGCTCGCTAGCAAGATAGTAGTTTGGTGAGTTGTTAAGCGATGGGCAACGTTCTGCATTGTCACACAGTAACTGGAGTACAGCTCCGTGCTGTGCTGTGACTGCCATCACTTCTCCAATTGTCTGGGAAGGAATTCCTTTTTGAAATTGTCGGGTCATTTTGTTGAACTGTTCCTGCAGAGAGCCACGAGCAAAGCTCTGGCGTGTACGTGACAATTTTAACCAGATTTCTCTTGATTATCGTAAAGAAAATCTTTAGGTTTTATGGTGCTTGCGGTAAGTCCCTATTTTCTCAGCACCCGATACCCCAGCTTGTAGCGCCAGAGAGGGAGGGGGTCGCACGGTGATTGCCCCTGCCGGTGGCCCAAAGCCTCACCAGCGACTCTGACTTGCCCCTCCTTCCTTCTTCATTCGCTGCTAAACATCGGTGCTGTTTAGGGGGAGGAGAGGGGTATGAGTTCCACAGGGATCGGGCCGTACTTTGTCTTGGCCTTGGGGTCTGCTCCTGCATCCAGCAATGGCTTCAACACTAAATTCACTGCTGAACAACTCAGCGTGTTGTTGCCCCTGCACAAGGCGCAACTTGTGCCGCCATGTGCAGAGGGAGCCGTCCACATTCGTCCCGTGCGTTTGGCGCTGCGCCAGCAGCCAGCAACAGGTTCACCACGGCTGAACTATCGCTCAACGCCGCACGGAGGGAACAAGCATGGTGCAGGGGGGGTGTCCGTTTTCATCCCTTGCATTGCGGTCAGCGCATTGAGAGAGGCAGCAGGCAACATCCGTCGTCGTCGCTCGAATGAGGAACGCCTCTTGACTCAGGGCCTTCTTCTTCCTCCCTTTAGGGGTGACTCCCTTGCCAGTGGCCCAACGCCGCACCCGCCTTAACAGGTATGGAAGGAGGCCCAGGATCTCCAGACGTGACCACCTGACTGTCCCCGCCAGGACGCTGAGCACAGGATCAGGTCTGCTTGGGTCAACAGCTCAGAAGCAGGCATCAGAAGCGGGCCTCGTTCAGCCGCCAATAAACATCAGTGCCCCGTAGGGGGGAGTCGCTGGGTGTGAATTCATCTATGAGGTCCACGGGGAGAACCCCTCCCTCGGTCTTTGCTGTTGGATCAGCGCCAGCATCCAGCAGCGCCTTCACCACGACTGAGATCTCATCCAGCTCCGTCGGCGCGACCTGCGGCTGAGCAGGTGACTGTGGAGTCTGCTGGAAGGCTTGTGTGAAGGGCACATGTGTGCCGGGCGCAATAGTGGGGTCCAAGGGGCGCCATTCCCATTCATCCTCACCCAGCCGCCACAACTCCCGGCCGTAAGAAGTCGCGCCGGTATTATACGGATACAAAAAAGCAATGCCGGAGGAGGGCGGCGGCCGGCGTAGGGATCTATCGGTCTCAATGTTCCTCCAGTTATGCATGTAGGACACTATCGCCAAGTGCAGGGGGGTAAAGCCATCCTTGTTCCGTGCCTCCAGGTCAGCGCCAGCATCCACCAGCACCTTCACCGCTTCTGGGCTATCGCTGTGCTTCGCCGCCAAGTGCAGGGGGGTATTTCTATCCTTGTCCCCTGCCCTGGGGTCAGCGCCTTGAGAGAGGCAGCGGGCAACATCATCCGCCGTTACCTCCTCGAAGAACTCCCTGGTATTCCAGTCCGCACAATCCGGGCGGATAACAGCGGCGCCCACTGCCAGGGCAGCAACACCCGCTGCCAGCAGCGCCAGGATGCCGCCTCTCCGATAACGGCCGCCTGCTGTGTGGTGGGGAAAGGCTTTGCGTAGTAACTGCATGATTCAAGGGCAATTCAGCGATCCGGGGTGACGGGCTGGCGCAATAACTCCACGATCTTCAAGGGCAGGGCATCCACCTTTTCCCGAAGCTCCTTCACGTCTTCCCGTTGGCGGGCTTCGCTGGCTTTCTGATCTTCCCGTAGCCGGGTTTCCATGGCCTTCAGGTCCGCTCGCACCACGCCAAACAGGAACATCCCAAAGCCAATGACGGCGCCAGTGGGCAGCCATTCACTCACTGCGGGGGGTAGTGTTGGTATGGGTCCGGTGGTGCGGGGTGGAGTTCAGGCTACCTTGCCGGTCGGGGGTGAGTGGATCACCATGGGTCAGCCCGTAGCCGGTGGCTGGATAGCGGATCACCGAGGCTGTGGACTGAATGGGCCAGCGCCAGCGCTTGGATGATGATTGCCCCTACCGACGGCAGAACGCCTCACCACAAGGCTTGTGTGAGGGGCAATTCAGAAGCGGGCGTCGTTCAGTTGCCAATAAACGTCAGTGCCATGTAAGGGGGAGCCGTCAAATATGAGTTCCACGGGGATCTTGCCTTCCTTGTTCTTTGCCTTTGGGTCAGCGCCGGCAGCCAGCAATACCTTCACCACCCTCACCATCGCAGTGGTGACTGCAAGGCGTTGCTGGCTGCTACAAGGGTAGAGAAAAATTGGACATACCACCGCCATGTGCAGGGGGGTCTGTCCATATTCATCCCGCGCCATCACGTCAGCGCCAGCAGCCAGCAACGCCTTCACCAATTCTCCTTCTCCTTCAACAAATTCATCCAAACGCTCCACCGCAGTGTACAAGGGGGTCTGTCCAGCCTCATTCCGTGCGTTAGGGTCAGCACCAGCAGCCAGCAGCAGCTTCATCACTTCTTCTGGTCTATCGCTCCATCCGATCGCCCCGTGCAGGGGGGTCTCCTGGTCAGAATCCCGTGCGTTAGGGTCAGCACCAGCAGCCAGCAGCAGCTTCACCATTTCTTCTGGT
>VXWH01000062.1:0-13112 GCA_009836025.1 Synechococcus sp. SB0668_bin_13
GGCATCAGCCGAGTCCACCACGGTGGCGTTGACCGCCCCCGCCATCGGCTGATCGGCTCGGTTAATGGCCACGGCAAGGCGCCGGGAGTACACGCTCCCGTCTCCTTCTGCCTTCTGCCCCCGCTGTAGCGGGGGCTTTTTGTGCCTTGCCGTTTTGTCGGCTGCCTCTGCGGGTTTGCACCCTCGGCCCGATCCCATAGGCTGGTGCAAAACGCCATGGCCAGCAGTTTCGGGACACTGTTTCGCATCACCAGCTTTGGTGAATCCCATGGCGGTGGCGTCGGTGTGGTGGTGGATGGCTGTCCGCCACGGCTGCCCCTGGATGTGGCGGGTATTCAGGCGGACCTGGACCGGCGCCGTCCCGGCCAGAGCGCCATCACCACGCCCCGCCAGGAGGCGGATCAGGTGGAAATCCTCAGCGGCCTGCTGGATGGCGTCACCCTGGGCACCCCCATCGCCATGGTGGTGCGCAACAAGGATCAGCGGCCTGGGGACTACAGCGCCATGGCCCAGACCTTCCGCCCCTCCCATGCCGATGCCACCTACCAGGCCAAGTACGGGATTCAGGCCCGCAGCGGTGGCGGCCGCGCCTCGGCCCGGGAAACCATCGCCCGGGTGGCTGGCGGCGCCGTTGCCCGTCAGTTGCTGCGCCGCCTGCACAACACCGAGGTGGTGGCCTGGGTCGAGCAGGTGCATGACATTGTTTCCCAGGTGGACCCTTTAACCGTCAGCACAGCCCAGGTGGACGCCACCATGGTGCGCTGTCCGGATCCGACGGTGGCCGAGGCCATGATCACCAGGATCAAGGCCATGGGCCGGGAAGGGGACTCCCTGGGGGGTGTGGTGGGTTGTGTGGCGCGCCACTGCCCGGCGGGACTGGGGATGCCGGTGTTTGACAAGCTGGAAGCGGACCTGGCCAAGGCGGTGATGTCCTTACCGGCCACCAAGGGCTTTGAAATCGGATCGGGCTTTGCCGGCACCCGTCTGCGGGGCAGTGAGCACAACGATGCCTTCCTCCCCACCGCTGACGGCTCCATCCGCACCGCCACCAACAACTCCGGCGGCATCCAGGGGGGCATCAGCAACGGGGAGCCCATCACCCTGCGGGTGGCCTTCAAGCCCACCGCCACCATCCGCAAGCCCCAGACCACGGTGGATGCCAGTGGGGCGCCGGTGGTGTTGGCGGCCAAGGGGCGCCATGATCCCTGTGTGCTGCCCCGGGCTGTGCCCATGGTGGAGGCCATGGTGGCCCTGGTGCTGGCCGATCACCTGCTGCTGCAACAGGGCCAGTGCGGCCTGTTCTGAGTGCCTCGCCAGGCCGGGCGGATCCGTCAGGCTCAGGACTCATCTCCTGTAGCGTGGGATAATTGTTGTTGATTTTCCGCCCCATGGCCAATGCCCTGGCAGCTAAAAACAACCTTGCACTCAGCCTGTTTTCCGGTGCTGGTGGCATGGACGTCGGCGTTGACTCGGCCGGCTTCAGAACGATATGCGCCGTGGAGTTAGACCCCCATGGAGCAGAAACCCTACGTCACAATGCAAGTGGGAAGAGGGTTTTGCAGGTAGATGTCCGTAGCCTTGATACTGAGCAGACAGGTGAGTTGTTGGGGATCCCTGCCGGGGGCTTGGCTCTTTTGCATGGTGGACCACCATGCCAGCCCTTTAGCCAAATCGGGAAGCGAAAAGGAATTAATGATCCCCGGGGATTATTAGCCTTCGAGATTGTGCGCTTTGCTTCAGCGCTACGGCCTATCGCGATCATCATGGAACAGGTCCCTCGATTTCTTAATCACGAAGTTGCGTATATTTTGTCAGATCGATTAAGTAAATTAGGATACGAATTGCACATAGCAATACTCAATGCCGTGAATTATTATGTGCCTCAGGATCGCAAGCGAGCTATCCTTGTTGGCGTACCTAAAGGAACAAGATATATCTTCCCCATGCGAACACATATATGGGATGTAACGGTAGGGGATGTCCTGCAAGATCTGCCTGCGGCCGCTGCTCCACCTGATCCTCCTGCCGTAGCCAACCATGTGGACATCACGCCGCCCCGTGATCGTGAACGGATATCCTATGTCCTTGAAGGGGGATGGCTTTCCAAGTCCAAAGCTCCCCTGGAAATCGTTCAACGGCTCACACCAAAAGACTCAACCAAGTTTCGCCGCCTGGATCGCAGCAAGCCATCCCTCACGCTCCGTTGCGGAGAAACCCCATATCATCCGGTTGAGAATCGCTATTTAACTCCGAGGGAAGCTGCCCGCATTCAGGGTTTCCCCGATTCATATGTTTTCACTGGCCCCATTCGACGACGGACGGGCATTGTCCCTAACCTCGATCAGCATCGCCAAGTGGCAAATGCTGTTCCTCCCCCACTGGCTCGGGCAGTGGCTCAAAGTGTAAGGACTTCATTATGCCTATAATTAGCGAGCTTTACGGGCGCACCCTCACCACAAGTGGTGCCTATAGTGCAGACGCAGACATTCTCCAAGCCCGATGCCCACACATGGACAATCGCTTGTGTGACGGTGGGGGCAACCGAGACATGATGCGCTGGCCCGCAAAACGCGAACCGTTGGCTTCACTGTTTGATTCATCGGTGGGTCGCGAAGGCGGCGGTTTCATTCCTTGCGGTCCGCCTTTTGTGATGCAGTATTGTATGCAACTGGCCTCTTTACGGAGCGGCGTAACTCACCCGGTGTCAACACGCGGCAGGTATGGGCACGTATGGCGTCTCAAATAATCGTCAAGTCGGAAATTGCAAACAAGTGGGGAGGACGTGCGATATGGGTTGTACAAGACACATTGATGTCCTACATCGGCGCACAAACAGGACTGAAGCTGGAGAAGTTGCTGTCTGCTTCATGGAAAGCTGGAGAGATCAACGTCATATCGGCGAGCCTGACTTCTCCTTCTGATTTCTCACTTTATTCCGGTCCGGTACATGCACGTTTTCCCGGGGATGCGTGCTGGACTGATTTGCTTCGTGCGCCGCCCGTCATACCCCAGCAGGACGTGCTGGTTAAAAATTGACCGATGAGACTAAGGTCTGCTAGACAGCCAGGCCTAAATCCGTCGCGGCCTGAATGGCCAACTGCCGCACATAGGGATGAAGGGGCTCTTGCTGTGGGGGGTCGGCATCCTCCGGCAGGGGCCATGGCACCGTGAGCTGTTGCCCGGAGCCGTTGCGCAGTTGGATGCCGCCTTCGGTGCTGCGGCACCAATACCGGCGACCCTGCTTGTGGATCATCACCTCCTGCCGGGCAGCCCGCAGGGCCTCAACCTCCAATTGAAGCCGGGGTTGTGCTCCCCGCCGATCCCAGGCAATGCGGAACGCCACATCCACCTGTTGCGGCGCCGGCCCATGGGGCCAGCGCCAGGCAATGGCCGGGAAACGGGCTTCGCCACAGGCCAATTCGAACCGTCGGTGCCCACCCCGCAGGCCCTGCTGCCTGAGAACCCGGCAATTGTGCGACCAGAACAAGGGGACCGGATGACCCACGCCAAAGGGGGCCAGGGCGCGAAGGGTTTTCAGGAACGCCCCATTGACCTGCTCCAGACTCAAGTGTGCCTCCGGGGCAACCACCAGGGCGCTTTCTCCTTGCTGAAGAGCAGTGGCGGCCTGCTGCTCCAGACGCTCCTGCAGAGGGGCAACCCGGTGGGAGACAACGGTAAATCCCCCGGCGGCGGGGTGTCCCCCGAAGGCCTCCAGCAACTCCCCGCAAGACTGAAGCGCTGCATCCACGGCAAACCAGCGGGGGGCCCGCACGGAGGCGCGGAAGCGCCCCTGGTCATCCCCTGCCAGCAGGGCCACCGGGCGGCCAAAGCGCTCCATCAGCCGGGCGGCAACGATGCCGATCACCCCATGGTGCCAGTGGTTCTGGACCAGGAGCAGGAACGGCGGCACCCGGACCCCAGGGGCAATCCCGTCCGCCTCCAGCAACGCCAGGGCTTCCGCCTCGATGGCGGCGCACAGATCACGCCGCTGCTGGTTCGAGTCCTCGCAAAATCGGGCCATGGCCATGGCCCGCTGCTCTGACGGGGTGGTCAACAATTCCACCACATGCCGGGGATCCCCCAGTCGGCCGACGGCATTGATCCTGGGGGCAAGCTGGAAGCCAACGTCCTCCTCGTCCAGAGGGCGCTCCGCCAGGCCCGCGGAGCGAATCAAGGCCTGGAGCCCCGGCAGGGAGGACCGATGAAGCTGGGTCAGGCCCTGCCGCAACCAGAGCCGGTTGACCCCATGCAGGGGGGCCATGTCCGCCACGGTGCCGATGCAGAACAGATCCCGGCTGCTGGCCAGGGCCGCGGGATTGTGCTTGCAGAGGCAGCACGCCAGCAGATAGGCCAGGCCCACACCCGCCAGGCTTCGATAGGGGGACTCGGCGGGGGTCAGGGCAGGGTGCAGGAGGGCCAGATGGGGCGGGCATTGAGCAGGAATGGCATGGTGATCCGTGACGATCACCTCCACTCCCAACGCCTGGGCACGCTCCAGGGCCGGCCTGGCGCTGATGCCGTTGTCCACGGTGACCAGCAGACCCACCCCCTCCTGGTGGAGCCGCTCCACCATGGCTGAATTGAGGCCGTAGCCCTCCTCCATACGGCTGGGAATGGCAGCGGTGGCCACCCCGCCCAACCGTTGCACCACCCCCACCAGCAGGGCGGTGCTGGTCATGCCGTCGGCGTCGTAGTCCCCGCAGACGGCCACGGTCTCCCCGTCGGCGATGGCTCGCCGGAGCCGCTCTACAGCTTGGGGAAGATCCGGGAAATGCTGCTCCGGGGGCGGCGCGGGGGCCGGCTCCAGGATTTCAAGAATGTCCGGATCGCTGTGGCCCCGCCTGCGTAGCACAGCCACCAGTGCCTGGGGAAGATCCAGTTGCTCAGCCAACTGCAGGTCCCCACTGGGCAGCACCTCCGGCAGGTGCCATGGCGGGGGTTCCCGGTGAGGTTCAGCGGAGACGGACAAGGCACGCAAGCGGATCAGGCCGGCACATCATTGTCAGGGAAACACTGGAAAACATCAAAATCCAGTCTCTTCCCGTCATTCCCAACGTCTCTCCCTACCCTTCCCGCGTCATTTCCCATAATTCCCGCAAAAGCGGGAATCCATTCAGAAGGGATCAAACGGCGCGCCGCCAGCGGCTGAAGAGCCTGGCAACGTCACCAAGACAGCAGACCAGGTCGATTTGAGACCAGTCCCCTCTCCCCCTATGGATACCTGACCTGGGCACACTGCCCCTTCCCCAGACTGAGCAGCCCGCTCAACAGACAGAACTCTCCACCACAGCCTTTTTCCCATAGAGCGGATCCCTTGGCGCCTTCTTTGACCCGACCTTATCCAGAACTCGGGTTCTGGTGAGAGAATGGAATAACTACGTTGTTGATGATGGGCGTTCACATCTTGCTGTTTGATGCCGGCGCCCATGGTGAGGGCATCCACTCCCTTGACCTCAGGGGCAGGACCATTGTGCTGCTGTTTGAGGATGCGGACGATGCCGAGCGCTATGCCGGACTTCTGGAGGCTCAGGATTTCCCCAGCCCGACCGTGGAGCGCATTGCCCGTGAAGAGGTTGAGCACTTCTGCCGTTGCAATGGCTATGAAGCCCGGATTGTCCCCAAAGGTTTCCGCCCCCAATCTGACGAGGACCGGCTGCTTCTCCTGCCTCCGGAACGCAATCTGGATGTGGAAAACTGGCATCAGCAGCCGGAACCGCAAGGTGCAGAGCCTCAGCCTGGGCACCCCCAGGATCGTGGCGCCTCTGACGAGGATTCTGAACCGGACTCGGACCAGGGGCCTGACCTGGACGATGTCCGGCGGAAGCTGGAGCGTCTGCTTTGAATCCCGGCGGCGGCCCTTGTCCTTAGCCCTGGGGGATCATTGGGGTTGATAGGGTCCCCAGTAGGGCTGGGTGAACAAGTCCAGCCGCTGGCGCGTGGAGTCGGGCACCGCATCCGGAGCGGTGAGCAATGCCGTGGCCAGGGCGTTGTGGGCAGGGCTCTCCGGCTGCTCGGCCGCCAGGGCTGGCAAGCAGCGTTGCAGGATGGCTTGCATGGTTGTGGCGTTGGCCCGAAGGTTGGCAACGACCATCTCAACGCTCACGTTGTCATGGCCGTCATGCCAGCAGTCGTAATCCGTCACCATGGCCAGGCAGGCATAGGCGATTTCCGCTTCCCGGGCCAGCCTGGCTTCCGTGAGGCTGGTCATGCCGATCACGTCCCCCTGCCAGCGACGGTAGAGTTCGGATTCCGCACGGGTGGAAAAGGCCGGACCCTC
This sequence comes from Synechococcus sp. SB0668_bin_13, assembly GCA_009836025.1. Taxonomy (GTDB): domain Bacteria; phylum Cyanobacteriota; class Cyanobacteriia; order PCC-6307; family Cyanobiaceae; genus Synechococcus_B. The sequence goes on from VXWH01000062.1 coordinate 6,278, forward strand.
AATGCAGACATAGGTTCCATGGCCATGGGCAGTGGGGCCGGATGTCATGGTCCGGGCGGCTGCCTGGTGGAGCCGCTGGGAGAGCACAGGGCAGCAGGGGGCGGCAAAGCCAATGTGGGCAACACAGCCCTCCCCGAAAAAACTGGCTTGACGCTTCACCGTGCGGTCAATGAACTGATCGGGGACCACCGCGTCCAGGACGCCGATGGACTCTTGCAGAGACCCCACCGCACAACAGCCAACCAGGTAGCGCACCCCCAGGGAGCGTAAAGCCCAGATGTTGGCCCGGTACGGCACCTCACTGGGCAGGAGATGGTGGTGACGGCCATGGCGGGCCATGAACACCACCGGCGTCCCGTTCAGCCGCCCTTCCATCAGGACATCGGAAGGGGAGCCAAACGGCGTCTCAATCCGATGCTCACGAATCGCCTCCAACCCTTCCATGGCATACAGGCCACTGCCTCCAATCACGGCAACGCTCAACTCCCCACAGGGATCTGCCGCTGTCATGCCCATCTCCACACAAGGCTGATCCAAAGCTACTTCACGTCCATGACGTCACGTCGGATCTGACGCATTGGGCCTGGGTTGCCCCCAGCAGAGCAGGCAGTGGGCATACTCGTCCAGCTTCGTCAAGACCGACCACTCTCCCCAGGGCTGATCCAGCACCGGCATGTCGGCACGGGGATGGCCACTCTGCTGCTGATCGGGGCTCACCAGGAGTTGTAGCCGCCGCCATGGAGACTGGGCCGCCAGTTGGGGCACCACGATTTGCAGCAACGGTCCCAATTCGACCGTGGGCGTCCGAGGGGCAATGCGGACCGCGAGATCAGGGTGACAGAGCAGGGCCCTGGTGCGGGTCTGTACGTCGTCGGTGGCCACCGCGCCGGACGACTGGGCGATGGCCTGGATCTGCTCCAGCAGCTTGCCCCGTTCCTGGGCGGAACCCTTCTGCCCACAATCCAACGCCAGCACCGCGTGAACACCCTGGAGCAGGTGCCCCAGTTTCCGGGCTTTTGTGGTCAGGTAGTGGAGGTTGTGCCGGCTGGGTTCCATCACCAGGGGAACCCGTTCGCTGATTTCCAGGCCATAGCCTCCCAAACCTGCCACCTTGCGGGGATTGTTGGTGATCAATCGCAGTTGATGGATGCCCAGGTCATACAGAATCTGGGCGCCAATGCCGTAGTCCCGCAGGTCTGCGTCAAAGCCGAGCCGTTCATTGGCCTCCACCGTATCCAGCCCCAGATCCTGCAGGCTGTAGGCGCGCAACTTGTTGATGAGGCCAATGCCGCGGCCTTCCTGGCGAAGATAGACCACCAGACCACGCCCCTCCGCCTCGATCATTCTCAGGGCGGCTTGCAACTGCTCCCGGCAGTCACAACGCAGGGAGCCCAGAGCATCACCGGTGAGGCATTCGGAATGGATTCGCGTGAGTACGGGGCCGTCCCCCAACCGCTCCACCGGCCCGCGCACAATGGCCAGATGGTCGCAGCCGTCCAACTCATTGCGGAACCCGATGGCCTGGAACGTGCCAAAACGGCTGGGCAACCGGGCTGTGGTCACACGGGTGACAAAGCGTTCGTTGTGGAGCCGATAGCGAATGAGGTCGGCAATGCTCACCAGGCATAGCCCATGACGCCGGGCGTAGGCCTGCAGTTCCACCAGGCGGGCCATGGAGCCGTCCGGATTCTGGATTTCACAGATCACCCCTGCGGGATAGAGGCCTGCCAGGCGGGCCAGGTCCACGGCAGCTTCCGTATGGCCAGCACGTTTCAGGACGCCGCCGGCCCGGGCCCGCAGCGGGAAAATATGGCCGGGACGGCGGAGATCCTGGGGGCGGGTTCTGGGTCCAATGGCCACCTGAATGGTGCGGGCACGATCCTCCGCGGAAATCCCGGTGGAGACGCCATGCTCCGGCGCTGCATCAATGCTCACCGTGAAGGCGGTCTGGTTGCTGTCGGTGTTGTGATCCACCATCAGGGGTAAATCCAGCTTGTCCAGTTGCTCGGCTTCCATGGCCAGACAAATGAGCCCTCGGGCTTCGCTGGCCATGAAGTTCACCTGTCTGGGGGTGGTGAATTGGGCGGCACAGATCAGATCCCCCTCGTTCTCACGGTTCTCGTCGTCCACCACCACGATGCAATCCCCATTGCGTAGCGCATCGAGGGCCGTAGGGATGGTGCTGAAGGTCATGGATAGTATCCCAATCCCAGGGGTGATCAGTCAGGATCCACGGGTAGCCCCCGCCATCCCAACACTAGACGGCGGGCCCACAACAACAGCGGATAGAGAGATTCCGTCCGTTTCTGACTGGCAAACACCGCCTTGAGCAGCCGCAGCAGCCCTGCAGACGGCCGCAGTTGATCACACAGCAGGGCAACTGCCGCTGGGCCGTGGAACACCTGGGTCTTCCCGGTGCCGCCATCATCCGGATCCACCATCAATACGGCGCCAGCGGAGAGGGGGTAGCCTTGCTCTTTCAGTTCTTTACGCAGCGGGCCATTGACACGACCGTCAATGATCTCCAACCGGGGCAGACCACCTTTGAGTTCACTCAACTCCGCGAAACCGTGGCAGAAGGGGCAGCCTCCGTCAAAGACCAACCGTAGGCGCGCAGGCGGTGGGCTCAAGGCTCCGGCTCCACATTGGGGACTCAAGGCTGATCGGCTAGAACCAGATCCTCTGAAATGTAGCCGGCTTCCAGTAGCAGCGCGGCCAGCGCACTGGGAAAGTTCGGGTGACGCATTACGGTCTCCTGGCCACAGTCGCGACCGTGGTATTCGCATTCATTGGGGTAAGAGTCCAGACCCCAGCGGCTGTCCCGGTCATAGCGCTGGAGCACCACGGGCCACGCCTCCTCGATGCGGCCCGCACGGGCATGGCTGGCAGCATACCCGGCCAGCAGGCCATTCACCTGGCCACCGCGGTGGCTGGCCAGGCGTTCGGCCTGGCGCTTCGCGTCCTCTTCAAAGAGGGGACGCAGGTGGGGCCGGTCACTGACATCAACGATTTGATCCCCCTGCAACGCCAAAAACTGGAGTGGCGGACTGGATCTTACATAGGAGGAGAAGCGATAGAGGAAGCGATTATCCACCGTGGCCAGCAGGTAGCCATACCCTGGTACGGGCTCCGTGGCGGCGAGGACGCCCCCGTCAAATGCACCCGCGTCAACGGCTTGCCATGCCCCCTGGTCGTTCTCCCGAAAGACGGTGACCAGGGCACAGCAATGGGCGCCACCGCTGTATTGGGAGAACAGCACTTCAGGGCTGTTGTTGTCCGCGTCCAGTTCGACAATCTGAACCAGGGCGTTGGGCACGCCACTGGAGACACCAATGTGCTCCAGGAGCGGGGTGTCCGTCAGCAGGCTGATGGGCGTATCCTCCACGGCGGCGGCAGGCCATAGCCTGAGCACCGGCTGCTGCTGGCCGCCATACCCGTCTGATTTCACACGAAACGACAGGTCCGCTCTGATTCCCGCCGCCATGAGACTGCCGCCCGATGGATTCTCGTCCGGTCCGGCACGCAGCAGCAGGGGTTCAAAATCTGCCAGCCCCTGATCTCCCTTGGAGAACCGTGGTTTCAACGTTGTTGCCAACGGTCCCAGAGCCAGCCAGCCCAGACCGGCGCAGACACCAGCCAGCAGCGCCAGCCAGGGGACCATGGTGGTGGGCTTCCAGGGGGGCATGGTCGGGTGATGCTAGGGCCTGTCACACCCATTGAGACAGCAGACGGCCAGCGATGCCAGGACAATGGCGCCGATCATCAGCACAGGTCCAGGGGTTGTAACCTTTCCCAGGGACACCGGTACGTTACTCAGCCATGGAAAGTGAATTTCGTCGCGTCGCCAAAGGCAAAGGCGACAGCGGAGGATCGGGCGGCCCGGGCATTCCATGGTTTCTGATGGCCGGCAGCCTTCTGTTTCTGCTGGCGCTGAGCCAGACCGTATTCATCGTTCCTGCGGGCACTGTGGCAGTAATCACCACCCTGGGGCGCGTGACTGGCTCCCCGCGGGGCGCTGGTCCCAATTTCAAAGTTCCCCTGCTGCAGAACACGCACCGCTTCAGCGTCAAAACCCAGGTGCGCCCGGAGCGGTTTGGCAGTCTGACCAAAGACCTGCAGGTGATTGAAGCCACGGCCACGGTCAAATACGCTCTCAAGCCCGAGGCAGTAGGACAGGTTTACGCCCAGATTGCCACCTTTGACGGGGATGTCTACCCCCGCATCGTGCAGCCTTCCTTGCTGAAAGCCCTCAAGTCCGTGTTCTCCCGCTACGATCTGGTCACCATCGCCTCCCAATGGGGCAGGATCTCCGAGGAAGTGGAGCAGCAGGTGGATACGGAACTCAGCCGCTTTGGCTACGTGGACGTGCAGGGCCTCGACCTGACTGGCTTGCAGATTGCCGAAGAATACCGTGCCGCTATTGAGGAAAAGCAGATTGCCGAGCAACGGCTGCAGCGGGCCCAGACGGAGGTGCGCATCGCCGAGGAAGAGGCCAAGAAGTTCCAAACCCTGTCCCGGACCCTCAATGAACAGGTGCTCTACAAGCTCTTTCTCGACAAGTGGGATGGGAACACCAGCGTTGTGCCCAGTTTCCCTGGGAGTCAATCCGTTCCTGTCATTGTGGATGCCCAGCCCTGATTACAGCACCGGCAGCCGCAGCAGTTGGGCCATCACCGTGGCTCCTGCAGGCAGTGCCGTGGTGGCTGCGTCCACCTCCAACAACAGATCAGCCCCCTGGAGGGAAGCCAGCCGGGCTGAACTCTGATCACCGCAAGGGGTGGCCATGGGGCTGCCCTGGGAGTCCATGCCCAGGCGGGCGCGGATCAACTCCGGCCGGCCTGATCGGCGCCGCAACGGAGTGGCCAGGCGGACCCGCAGGCGCGGCCAGGGCTCTGGCGTTGCGCCTTCCAGCACCTGTAGTGCAGGCCAGACCAGTTGTAGAAAGGTTACGACAGCGGAGACAGGATTGCCGGGGAGACCAAAAAACCTGGCGCCAGCCATGGTTCCCGTGGCAAAAGGACGGCCCGGCTTGAGGAACAGTCGCCAGAACTGCAGCGCGCCCAGCCGCTCAAGCAGGGGGCGCACATGGTCCTCAGCGCCAACGGACACCCCCCCTGTGCTGATCAACACATCACTGCGGTCGGCCAGCCTCACCAAGGCCCTCTCCAGCCGTTGGGGGTCATCATTCACCCATTCCTCACCCACGACGGCAACGCCCAACTGCTCCAGCAGCAGCAGCAGCAGGGGGCCGTTGCTATCGTAAATGCTTCCAGGGGCAAGAGGATGGCCTGCCGGGCGCAGTTCCGACCCCGTGATCAACAGGGCCACCCGAGGTCGGGCATAAACCTGGGCCGTGCGCAGACCACAACCCGATGCCCGTGCCACATCAACACTGCTCAGCCGTTGCCCCACGCTGCCCAACGGCTCCCCCGCGGCAGCCTCCTCTTGCGGGGAGCGAATCCACTGGCCCGGATGGATGGAGCCCTCCAGGGTGATGGCGGGACCGGGCAGGTCCCCCTGCACCTGCATCAACCGGATGTCTTCCTGGGGCACCACCGCATCCGCGCCATCGGGCACCACCGCCCCTGTGAAGATGCGCACCGCCTGCCCCGCTTGCAGGGGACGACCATAGGGGACTCCAGCGGCTGAACACCCCACCACCGGCAGGGACTGGCCCGGCTGGCCATCAACGGCGCGAAGGGCATAGCCATCCATGCTGGAGGCCCGGAAGCCGGGCACGGCCCTCGGCGCCACCAACGGCGCCGCCAACACCCGCCCACGGGCCTGCTGCAAGGGGCAGGCGTCGCGTCCTGGCAAGGGGCTGAGGGCGCTCAACACCCGTGCGCGGGCTTCTTCCAGCGTGTACCCTTGTTTTGCCTCCTCCACACCACCAACTCCCTGGTTGAAGGTTTACCCAGCGGCCATTCTTTCCTGCGGAGCGGATTGCCCCTTGACGGCTGCCGAGGTGGTGTCAGCCTGGGGCAGTGGCTCCAGGGCCACATGGTTGAGGAGTGTGGTGACAAAGGCAAACAGGAGGAAAGGGAGGGAGAGCACCAGCACCAGCCCCACCGCCATCAAGGCAAAGAGTGGACGGCTGGCCCCCATGAGGGCCATGGCAGCCGCCAGGCTCATGAAAATGACCATGATCCAGAGCAGAACCTGGCCATAGATGTCGCCAAAGGAGAGGGTGCAGCGCACCTGATAGGCCTGATGCGGGGGGAGAGGTTTCATGGGCTGTGTCTGCTTCTGCTCCCATTTATGATGCCAGCGGCGAGAGTGGAACTCTGCGGTGGGGAACAGTTCATGAACTGTTCATAAGAATTTGGTATCCTACTTGTCCTGAAGGCCGGGGGTTCCTTCTCAAACAATTGCTTGCCATGGGGCACAAGCCGACGCCTGAGTTGCAGGCGTCGCGGTGTTCGCTGGAGATGATCGGCTTCGCCCTTCCCCATCTTGTTCGCGATCTCCTAGACTTCTTGCTCTATGCTCAGGCGCTGCCTGCCATCGGCCATGCCCGCTAGTCGATTCACAGAGCGCCAAAAAGCCCAGATTGTGGAGCAGTACCGCGCCGGCAGCAGCAGCGTCGCCGTGGGCAAGCGCTTCGGCTGTAGCGACAGAACGGTGATGCGCATTGTGCGATCTCGTTTGAGCGCCGCAGAACTGGAGACGCGCAAGGTGCAGAGCCACAGGCAACCGGCCCGGACGACCACGGCGGCCGATACGCTGCCCAAGTCCATCAAGGCCACAGGTGGTAGGCCGACGGGCAGGTTGACGGAGCCGCAAAAAGCCCAGATTGTGGAGCAGTACCGCGCCGGCAGCAGCAGCGTCGCCGTGG
>VXWH01000062.1:13122-16759 GCA_009836025.1 Synechococcus sp. SB0668_bin_13
CAAAAAGCCCAGATTGTGGAGCAGTACCGCGCCGGCAGCAGCAGCGTCGCCGTGGGCAAGCGCTTCGGCTGTAGCGACAGAACGGTGATGCGCATTGTGCGATCTCGTTTGAGCGCCGCAGAACTGGAGACGCGCAAGGTGCAGAGCCACAGGCAACCGGCCCGGACGACCACGGCGGCGGCCGATACGGTTGTTGTGCGGGGTGGTGATCAGTCCCTCCCTGTGGATGAGCCCATGGATAACCGCACGGGCGCCAACAATCTCCCCTGGGAAGACGCCGATGACTTTGTCGAGAACGGGGGCGCAGATGATGATCTGGCCATGGAAGACGGCGACACCGCCCTGCCTGCCACCAGCCGCCAGCGCAGCGGCAAGGCTGCCCGGCAGAGCGCAGGGGTGGCGCGGGCCGCTGATCTTGACGTAAATAAGCTTCCTTCCCCCCTCTATCTCCTGGTGGAACGCAGTGTGGAGTTACAACCCCAGACCTTGGGCAGTCTCCACCACCTGGCCCCCCTGGACACGGACGAGCAACAGCGGCAAGGGCTGATCTTGTTCAGCAACGCTCGCCAGGCACGGCGCCAGTGTCGCAGGAACCAGCGGATGATCAAGCTGGCCGACCCCAGGCTACTGGGCAAAACAGCACCCCACCTCCTGGCGCAAGGGATCAGTCGTCTGGTGGTTGAAGGCACCCTCTATGCCTTGCCCGGCAGCGCTGCCGCGGCTCAGCCCTGAACCCTCACTCCCGCTCCTCCCCGGTCGAAGAGGAGCGCGGCCACACCAGGGCGCCGGCACTGCTGCCAGCCACCACCCCGAGAATCAAGCCCACCCCGACAATCACGCCGCTGGGCAAAGGGATGGTTGTTTGGTTAAACCCCAGATCAAGGCTGAGGCGCTCCGACGAGCGTTCCAGGTTCTGGGCGCCCAGGCTGAGGCTGAGGAGCATCAGGATGCCCACACCCCAGCCAGTGCTCAGCAGGAGAAAACGACGGATCATGGCAACACTATGGCCCAGTGCCCTGGTGCTCGCCACGGCGCTGTTGCAACAGCAAGGCATAGAGCCGCTGTCGGCTGTGGCCACTACGCTGGGCCAGGATACGGGCAGCTTGGCTGGGGCTGAGGCCATCCTCCCGGATCAACTGCTGCAACTGGGTTGCCAGGGCATCCCCATCCCAGGGCAACGTCCCTGGCTCCGGGCAGCCCCCCACCACAACGCAACATTCACCCCGCGGAGACCGGCCCCGGAAATGGTCCAGGGCCATGGCCGTGGTAGGGCCAATGAACTCTTCATGGTGTTTGGTTAACTCCCGCGCCACCTGGAGGGGGCGATCACCCCACAGCTCCAGCAGGTCCTCCAGCAGGACCAACAGCCGATGGGGGGCCTCATGGAACACCACGGTGCGGGGTTCCCCCGCCATGTGTTGGAGACGCTGACGACGGGCGCTGGGCCTGACCGGCAGAAAACCTTCAAACACAAACCGCCCACAAGGCAAACCACTGCCCACAAGGGCCGTGATAAAGGCGGTGGGGCCAGGAATGCAGACCACCCCATGCCCCCCCTGGCGCGCTGCCGCCACCAACTCTTCGCCAGGATCGCTGATGCCGGGCAGGCCGGCATCACTGATCAGCGCCAGGCTGTGCCCTGCCGTCATTAGCGCCAGCAACTGCGGTTGGCGCTGGCGACGGTTGTGGCGGTGAAAGCTGATCAGCCGGCCATGACCCGAGAGATCTCGCAGCAACCGGGCGCTGTGGCGCGTGTCCTCACAGGCAATCACATCCACCTGCTCCAATATCCTGCGGGCGCGGGGGCTGAAATCCTCCCGGTTGCCGATGGGGGTACCCACCACATAGAGCACCCCGCCATGGGGTTCTTCCCTGGGCTGTTCCACAATGGCGCCTGCCTGTGTTGCCATCATGGCCAGTCCTGCTGCTGTTTTACCCCATGGCGTGAAAGGGGACCACCTTATGGCCGTGCTGCGGCGCAGTGGTTGGGAAGCCGCGGACCTGTTGCGGGCCTATGCCCGCGGCCAGCAGCCTCCCTACGGCTATCCCCCCCGGTTGACCGTGGAGGAGGGCCGGGATGGACCGGTGAGCGCTGCTGATCGGGCAGTCCATCGCCATGTGCTCCAAGCCCTGACCCGGAGTTGGCCCCATGCCCCCTGGGGGATGCTGAGTGAGGAAACCACCCACCATGACGACCGGGACCATCCCCTGGATCAGGAGTGGGTCTGGCTGCTGGATCCCCTGGACGGCACCAGGGATTTTCTGGAGGGGACCGGGCACTACGCCATCCACCTGGCGCTGCTGCACAAGGGCTGCCCCCGGCTTGGGCTGGTGATGCTGCCGGAGCGGGAGGAACTCTGGTTTGGCCTGGAAGACCGTTGCTGGCAGGAAGATCGTCAAGGCATATGCCGTCCTGCCCGGTTGAGTGGGCGCCGCCGCTGTGAAGACTTGATCCTGGTGGCCAGCCGCAACCATCGTGACGAGCGTCTGGAAGCCCTGATTCCGCGCCTGGGCCTGGCCGGCAGTCGCTCCGTGGGCAGCGTGGGCTGCAAGGTGGCCGCCATCCTGCGGGGCGAGGCGGACGTGTACATTTCCCTCTCAGGCCACTCCGCACCAAAACACTGGGACATGGCGGCGCCGGAAGCGGTGCTGCGGGCGGCTGGGGGCTGCTTCCGCCATGGGGACGGTCGCCCCCTCAGTTACAGTAGCGGCGATCTACGCCAGACGGGCTGCCTGGTCGCCAGCCACGGCCCCTGTCAAGAGAAACTGGAAGCCCGCGCCCGGGTGGCCATGGCCGCCATTGATCCGGATTTTGTGCTTTAGGACTTGTCTTGATTGATGAAGCCTGGCCGGTGACCATCACTTGGCATGGGGCGGGGCGGGAATATCTGAAGGTGAGGGTTTTAACATCCTTTGTAAGCTCGTTGACAGTGGCAACCTAGTGTACAATCCTGGAAATAAGTTTATAGATATAGAGGGAAGCCTGTTCAAGGAGTATGCTCATGTCACGCGGCGGTCACCCTCCAATCCCCATCAGTCTTGGAGAGGGAGAGAAGGAGAAATTGCGATCCGGCGCCCATTCCTGCACACTGGGGCACGGTATGGTGCAGCGTGCGCAAATCGTTCCGGCCTGCGCCGAAGGAGAGTCCCAGGTGATGATCGCCAAGCGACTCGGCGTTAGCCCTGTCACGGTTGGCAAATGGCGCCGTCGCTATCACGCCCAGGGCGTTGCAGAACTGCATGGTGAGCAGCCACCTGGAGGACCTCGCACCCATGATGACGAGCGTGTTGCCGAATGGATCAGATTCGGTCCTGCTCCATGCCGTGGGCGTCACTGGCGCCAAGTCCAGGACGGGACCATGGCCGCAGAATTGTTGCATGGAGAAGAGAGGGTGTTCCATGGTGATGCCGGGTGCCAGGGACTGGAGAAGAGAGAGGAGAGGGCAGGAGGGGACGTGGAGTGTGGTATCGCCATGAGACCAGGGCGGCGCCGCCGACTGCCGGAGGACGGCAGCAGGGCGATTCTTGATGGGTTGGAGCGTGCAAAAGCCCATAGGAGGGCTAAGGTGGAGCATCCCTTCCCTGGGATGTGTCTCGAAGGTGGTAGAAATCAGGAGAGGGTGATTCTCCGAGTAAC
>VXWH01000150.1 GCA_009836025.1 Synechococcus sp. SB0668_bin_13
CCACCCAACTGATGACCCCATCCACCACCCCGCCTGAAGCAACGCCCGAAGCAACCCTGGCCAATACCCTGAGCCAGGAGTTGCGCAGTGAGCAGATCCTCAACCTCCTTCCCCACCGCTATCCCTTTGCCCTGGTGGACCGGGTGGTGGAGCAGGTGCCGGGCAAGCGGGCCGTCGCCGTCAAGAACGTCAGCATCAACGAGCCCCAGTTTCAAGGACACTTCCCTGGGCGCCCACTGATGCCAGGCGTGCTGATCGTGGAAGCCATGGCCCAGGTGGGCGGGCTGATCGTGATGCAGATGCCCAACCTCCCTGAAGGGCTGTTCGTCTTTGCCGGCATTGACGGGGTGCGCTTTCGCCGGCCGGTGGTGCCGGGCGACCAACTCCACATCAGTTGCGAACTCGTCAGCATCCGGCGCCAGCGCTTCAGTAAGGTGCGGGGGAAGGCAACTGTGGACGGGGAACCGGTTTGCGACGGCGAACTGATGTTTTCCCTTCTGGATTGAGATGCAGACGGACCTGCTCGAACCACACATCCATCCCACCGCCGTTGTGGATCCGGAAGCCTCCCTGGCCCCGGGGGTCACGGTTGGTCCGTATGTCGTCATTGGCGCCAAGGTAACCATCGGTCCCAACTGCCGGATTGGCCCCCATGCGGTTCTCGATGGCCGCCTCACCATGGGCCGGGACAACCGGGTGTTCCCTGGCGCCTGTCTGGGGCTGGCTCCCCAGGATCTCAAATACCAGGGCTCCGATACGGAGGTGCGCATCGGCAACGGCAACACCTTCCGGGAATACGTCACGGTGAACCGCGCCACGGAGGAAGGTCAGACGACGCAGGTGGGAGATGACAACCTGGTGATGGCTTACTGTCATATTGCCCACAACTGCACCCTGGGCAATCGGGTCGTCATGTCCAATGCGGTGCAGGTGGCTGGTCACGTGAGCATCCACGACAGCGCCGTGATCGGCGGCGTCCTGGGGATTCACCAGTTTGTGCAGATTGGCGCCCTGGCCATGGTGGGCGGCATGAGCCGTGTGGACAGGGATATTCCCCCCTATTGCATGGTGGAGGGTCACCCGGCCCGGGTGCGGGGGCTCAACAAGGTGGGACTGCAGCGCAGTGGCCTTGACAGCATCCATGGCGCCGCCTGCCTGCAGGAACTCCAGGACGTCTGGAAGCTTTTCTATCGCAGCAAGATGACCATGGCCCAGGCCCTGGAGCAGGTGCGCAACAGGCCGTGCCATGGTCCTGCCGCCACCTTCTTGCGCTTCATGGAGGATTCCCTTGCCCCCGGCCGTCGTGGCCCTCTCCCCGCCACCCGTGGTTGATCCCCCTTCTGCAGCGCCCCTGCGGCTGCTGATCAGCACAGGCGAGATCTCGGGCGACCTGCAAGGAAGCTGGCTGATCAAGGCCTTGCGGGCGGAAGCTGCTGCCCGCAACCTGTCCCTCTGCATCCATGCCATCGGAGGGACGATGATGGAACAGGCTGGCGCCCACCTGCTGGCCAACACCACCTCCTTGAGCGCCATTGGTCTGTGGGAAGCCTTGCCGTTCGTGGTTCCAACCCTGCGGCTGCAAGCACGGGTCAACGCCTGGATCAAGACGGTGCGGCTGGACGGCGTGGTGCTGATCGACTACATGGGTCCCAACGTCAACCTGGGTCTCAAGCTGCGACGGACGAATCCGGGCCTGTCCATCAGCTACTACATCGCCCCCCAGGAATGGGCCTTCCGGCTGAGGGAGGGGGGCACCACCCGACTGATTGGATTCAGCAGTCAGATCCTGGCGGTTTTCCCCGAGGAGGCCAGATTCTACAAGGCCCGCGGGGCGGTTGTACACTGGGTGGGCCATCCCCTGATGGACATCGTCGGCCAGCGGCCCCAGCGCGCTGCAGCCCGGGCGCGCCTCCGTCTGGGGGAGGACAACAAACTGCTGCTGCTGCTGCCGGCTTCACGGAGCCAGGAGATGCGCTACCTGCTGCCGCCCCTGCTGGAGGGGGCGGCAAGGCTTCAGCGCCGCCACCCAACGCTACAGGTGATCATCCCGGCCGGGCGGCAGGCCTTTGCCCCCGCCATTCGCCAGCAGGTGCGGAACCTGGGGCTCATGGCCACGGTGCTGGATGCCCGGGAGACCCACCGGCGCAAGGCCGAGCTCTTTGCCGCCGCCGACCTTGCCCTGACCAAATCCGGCACCGTGAATCTGGAATTGGCCCTCCATGGCGTGCCCCAGGTGGTGGGGTATCGTCTCAGCCGCCCCACGGCCTGGCTGGCCAACCACGTGTTGAAGTTTCAGGTGCCTTTCATTTCTCCCGTCAACCTGGTGCTGGATGAGCCCCTTGTCCCCGAACTGCTCCAGAGTGGGTTGACCCCCACTGCCATTGCCCACCATGGTGATGCCCTGCTCACCAGTGACACGGCCCGCCAGAGGGTGTTGGCGGGCTATGGCCGCCTGCGCAGCAAACTGGGCGCGCCGGGCGCCACCCGACGGGCTGCGCAGGCCATTCTGGATGCCCTCCCCCTGAACCAGGGCCCCACATCAACACCATCCTCCTCCCTCACGTCATGACCATGCACCGCTCCCTCTCCTGGCTGCTTGGCGCGAGCCTCTGTTTGTGGCTCTTGCCGGGTGGCGCCATCCTGGCTGCACCATTGGAGGAAGCCAGCGCAACCCCTGGGCAACCCCCAAGGGCACGGGAAACAATCGTGCTGGCGGGGGGATGCTTCTGGTGTCTGGAACACGACCTGGAAAAGCTGGAGGGGGTGGAGGAGGCGGTCAGCGGCTATAGCGGCGGCCATGTGGCCAGCCCCAGCTATCACCAGGTGTCTTCCGGCAACACGGGGCATCGGGAGGTGGTGGAGGTGACCTTTGACAGCCGGGTTCTTCCCCTGGAGGATCTGCTGCAGGTGTTTTGGCGCAACATTGATCCCCTTGATGACGGCGGCCAGTTTTGTGATCGGGGGGAGCAATACACCAGCGCTATTTTTGTGGCCACACCCCAGCAGCGGCAGGCGGCCGAGGCATCTCTGGAAGCAGCACGGGTCCAACTCGCCGATCAACCCATTGCCACCCCCGTTCTTGCCGCCAGCCCCTTTTATCCCGCCGAGGATTATCATCAGAATTATGCAGAAACCCGCCCTCGCCGTTACACCTTTTACCGTTGGCGTTGTGGTCGTGATCGACGGCTGAAGGAGGTGTGGGGCGACACCAGGCCAGGAGCAGAGGAAGCATAGGCTACCCCAATCCTGAACAAGGAGCAAGGGGCCAGCCAGTCGTCGCGCTGCCCGGGTCAGGTGTTTCGGGAAGCCTTAACCCGGATTGCAACACCTTTGTGCAGACCCGCGCCAAGGCGGGCCATGACGCCATCAGCGATAGCTGCGCCAACCGCTTCAAGGTGGTGGGTTTCACCTGGGCAGTGGGCGCCCGCGCCACCGAGTACGGGGCAACCGACACCGATCCTGTGGGAGGTTTCTCCGGAGGCTGAGCGGCAGGAGCAGAACTCCACAACCTTACCCAGTGGACCATGGGGCTGCTGTTCCCAGGATTTTCGCGGAGCGGGGCAGATTTTTCTACGCTGAATCACTTGCTCATGTTCAGATGAGTCCATCGTCTGCTCCAGGACGCCTCAGTCTGCAACAGTTTGCCATGGCTGCGGACTCCCTGGCCATCCGTTCCCTGGATTGGAACCGTGATCGCTTTGATATTGAATTCGGTCTGCGCAACGGCACCACCTACAACAGCTTTCTCATCCGTGGGGAGCGGACTGCCCTGGTGGATACCAGTCATGCCAAGTTCCGTGACAGTTGGATCCCCGCCTTGCAAGCCCTGGTGGACCCCACACGGATTGACGTGCTGGTGGTCTCCCATACCGAACCCGATCACAGTGGGCTCATTGGGGATTTGCTGGCGTTGAATCCAGACCTGGAGATTGTCGCCTCCAGGGTGGCCATTCAATTCCTCAAGGATCTGTTGCATCGTCCCTTCCGCAGCCAGGCCGTCAAGAGCGGGAATCGCCTGGATCTGGGCATCAATCCGGAGAGCGGCATCCACCACCAACTGGAGTTTCTCTCGGCCCCCAACCTGCACTGGCCCGACACCATCTTCAGCTTTGACCACGGCACCGGGGTGTTGTACACCTGTGACGCCTTTGGCCTCCACTTCTGTAGTGACGACGGCCTGGACAGTGATCCCGAGACCATTGCCCCCGATTTCCGCTTCTACTACGACTGCTTGATGGGCCCCAATTCCCGCTCCGTGCTGCAGGCCATCAAACGCATGGGCACATTGCCCCCTGCCAAGATGATCGCCACAGGCCATGGTCCCCTGCTTCAGCACCACCTGTCCCGCTGGGTTGAGGATTATCGCAGTTGGAGCCAGCAGCGGAGCCGTGGCCAGGCCTACGCCGCTGTTTGCGGCATCAGCCAGTACGGCTTCTGTGATCCCCTCAGCCGGGCCGTTGCCCACGGCATCAGCAAGACTTCGGCCCAGGTGCAACTCGTGGACCTGCGGGGCACCGATCCCCATGAACTCACAGCTTTGATCGGGGATGCCCAGGCCGTGGTGCTGCCCACACCGCCAACCGCTGCCGATGGGGATCTGCAGCAGAACATCGGCACCATGCTGGCGGCGCTCCACAGCAAGCAGTTGACGGCCATCTATGAAGCCTACGGCGGTGATGATGAACCCATCGACACCCTGGCCGCCAAACTGCGCCAGTTGGGCACACGGCCCGCCTTCGCCCCCCTGCGGATCCGGGAAACCCCCACCGAGGCCATCTACCAGCGTTGTGAGGAAGCTGGCACGGATCTGGGTCAGTTGCTGATGCGGGATCAAACCATTCAGGCCATGAAATCCCTGGATGCCTCCCTGGACAAGGCCCTGGGCCGCATCAGCGGCGGGCTTTACGTGGTGACCGCTGCACAGGAGGGACGCAGCAGCGCCATGGTGGCCAGTTGGGTGGCCCAGGCCAGCTTCCAACCACCGGGTATCACCATTGCGGTGGCCCGTGATCGCGCCATTGAAGCCTTGCTTCAGGTGGGGGACCGGTTTGTGCTCAACATCCTCTCCCAGGAGAACCATCAACAATTGCTGCGCCACTTCCTCAAGCGCTTCCCCCCCGGTGCGGACCGCTTCGCGGGGGTACACACCCTCCCCAGGGCCGCGCCGGGGGGGCCGGTGCTGGCGGATGCTCTGGCCTTTCTGGGGTGTTGCGTACGGCAACGGCTGGAGGCGGGCGACCACTGGATCATCTATGCAGAGGTGGAAAGTGGTCGGGTGGCGGATCAGGAGGGCCAGACCGCAGTCCACCACCGCAAGGTGGGCAATCATTACTGAACTCAACCGATTCACCACACGATCCGGGGCCAGCATGCGTCGCGTCATCACCCTCCCTGTTGCGGACCAGTTGCTCTGCCTGCGGGGGCTCAGCCCGGAGCGGCTGCGCTTTGAAATGGAATACGGCCTGGAGCGGGGCACCAGCACCAACAGCTTCTTCATCCCCGGCCCGGAGGCCACCCTGGTCCATCCGCCGGGGGAGTCGTTCCGGGATCCCTTCCTGACAACGCTGAAGCAGCACTGCCCTCCCGACCACCCGCTTGCGGTGGTGGTGGGCCATGTCAATCCCAACCGGGTGGGCCTGCTGCGCCACATGGCCATGCTGTATCCCCGGCTGCGGTTGCTGGCCTCCAGCGCCGGCGTCAAGCTGGTGCAAGAACTCTGGACGCCGGCCCCACCGCGCCAGGGAGATTCCGCCCCGTCAACAGACCTGAACCCGCCGCCACCGGTGCCGCCATTGCGGGTTATCCGTGGGGAGCACCGGATGTCCTTGGGGGAACCGGATGACCACTGGCAACTGCGGTTGTTGCCTGCACCCACGCCCCGCTGGCCCGGTGGGCTCCTGGCCCATGAGGACCGTTACGGGATTCTCTTCAGCGGCAAGTTTTTCGGGGCGCACGTTTGCACGGAGGAGCTGGAAGAATCCCATGCCGGTCTCCATGGGGAAGATCGCCGCTTCTACTACGACTGTCTGATGGCCCCCATGGCCCAACAGGTGGACACCGTGGTGGACCGTCTGGAGGAGGTGGCCATTCGGACCCTGGCGCCGGGTCATGGGCCCATGATCAGCCAAAGCTGGCGCAGCCTTTTCAATGACTATCGCCGCTGGGGCGAAGGTCAGCGACGCTCCACCCTGAGTGTGGCGCTGCTCTTTGCCAGTGCCTACGGCAACACCGCCGCACTGGCTTCGGCTCTGGGGCAAGGTATCGCCAAGGCCGGCGTGCGGGTGCAAAGCATGAACTGTGAGTTCAGCAGTGGGGACGCCCTGCGTCAGGCCATTCACAGCAGCCAGGCTTTACTGATCGGCTCCCCCACCCTGGGGGGTCATGTGCCCACCCCCATCATGGCGGCATTGGGAACGGTGTTGGCAGAGGCTGAACGCACCACACCGGTGGGGGTCTTCGGCAGCTACGGCTGGAGCGGCGAGGCCATCGACCTGCTGGAGAAAAAGTTGCGGGACTGCGGATTTCCCTTTGCCTTCCCCACCCTGCGGGTGCGCTTCTCGCCCGATGACGCCACCTTGAAGCGCTGTGAGGAAATGGGCACGGACCTGGGCCAGACCCTGCACCGCAAGCAACAACAGCAGCGGCGCGCCGCCGGTGGCCTCACCGACAGCAGCAGCGGGCCGTCCCTCCAGGCCCTTGGTCGGGTGTTGGGTTCCCTCTGTGTGCTCACAGCCCGCCGCGGCGCCCTGAGTGGGGCCATGGTGGCCAGTTGGGTGTCCCAGGCCAGCTTCACCCCGCCGGGCATCACGGTGGCGGTGGCCAAGGATCGGGCCGTGGAACAGTTGCTGCACAACGGCAACCACTTCGCCCTCAACGTGCTGGCCGCAGGTCGGGAAAAGGGTCTGATGAAACACTTCCTGCAGCCCTTTGCGCCAGGCGCCGACCGTTTTGCCGGCCTGGAGGTGACGGAGAGCCCCCATGGCCAGCCCCTGCTCCAGGAGGCCCTGGCCTGGCTGGAGGTACAGGTCTGTCAACGCATGGAGTGCGGTGACCACTGGCTCATCTACGGCCATGTGGAGCATGGCGATCTTCTCGATGAAAAAGGCCAGACGGCCGTCCACCAGCGGCGCAGTGGGGCCTATTATTGAACGTTGGTAACGCGCTCAGCCTGTAACAGCATGGAAAAGGTCTTCATCTATTGGGACAACTCGAACATTCCTTCTCCACATCTGACTTTCCCATGGCAAGACGGCATCTTCTGGGGAAGGTTGTCCGATTTTTTCGAGATGTCATTGAAGCAGGGAAAAGATAATTTGTGGATGTGGATATTTGCTATACTATGCATTGTGACGATGGTGCCTGCCACAGCCGCCTATGGGACGAAATTACTCAATTCAGGCCGACGACCTCCTTATGAGACAGGCACTGTTGCCCAGGCTCAGAACTACCAGACGTTCGGTGGGGTGCGTAACGCCGGTCCACCACTGCATCCGCCGAGTATTGAGACCTGGATTATTCACTATACAAATTCCGCACGGAAAGCGTCTGGCCTAAGGCCACTAACCCATGATCCTGCCATCTCGAATATTGCCAGAGAGCATAGCCAGAATATGATCTCATCCGGAATATTTGCTCATGATGTTCATGGTAAAAGCCCAACGGATCGGGCTCTGGAGGCGGGATACAATTGTCGGGCCTACAATGAGGACGGATCATATTCCTACGGACTGAGTGAGAATATCTACGAGCATCCTAGAATCACCGAGTGGTCAAAATGGGGAACTTCGACGGAGATTATTCCCACCATTTTCCATAGCGACAAAACGATGGGGCTGGCTCTCGTGCGAGGATGGATGAGCAGTCCTGGTCACAGGAAGAACATTTTAGATAGGAACGCCCGTAGAATCGGCGTTGGCGTGGCTATCAAGGAACATCAGATCGCAGAGTCTTCCAGCCTGCATCAGGAGATAGTGTTTGCGACTCAGAACTTTTCCGCTTGCCGGTAGAAGCTCTATGGTTACCCAGATCTTGCTGATTGCTTCGGCCATGCCCAACGATGTAGCGTATAGATACCCCAGTTCTGTATAAGGGGAGCAGAGAGTGGCAGTTGCCGGGCTGGTGGTGTTGTGGGAAGCCTGCTGCCCCGCCTGCTGTTGCCCTTGTACCTGCTGCTGTATTCCTTCCGTGGCCAGCAAACCGGCATCTACTTTGCTGACAGCACCAAGCTGGCCCTCTGCCACAATGCATCCATCAGCCGCAACAGGGTCTTCCGAGGACTGGCCCAGCGTGGTTGCACCGCCATGGGCTTGGTTCTTTGGCTTCAAGCTCCATCTGCTCACCGGCATCGCCGCAACATGAAGAACTACCTGCTGCCCTTGCTGGACAAAGTGCTGTTGCGAAAACGATTCATCATCGAGACCCTCTTTGCCAAGCTGAAGTCCAGCAGGGGTCTGGAGCACACCCGCCACCGCTCCCCCATTAACGCCCTCGTCCATAGTCTCCCCTGTCTGGCCGCAACCACCCGGGCACAACCCAAGGTCAACATCGGCAACTTTCTCCAACTTCCTCATCCCTACCCCCATGCACCCCATCCCGTTCCCCTCCTGACCTTATCCAAAACCGAGGTTTGGTGATGTGTGGATCGCTCGCAGGCCGAAGTCAGCAACGATTCTCATAGGATACCCTCCACGACCTGCTCCCTGGTCTGGGTCAACAGCAGATCCACCACGTGACGCAGGGCCTCCTGACGGCTGTCTCCCTCCTGGCGGCGTTGCCGGTAAAGGTCCAGTTGGCGATCCGCGCAGGTCCCGTCCCGGACAATGGCCAGGGCGTGGCTCAACTCTGCTTCGCAATCCAGCGCACAGGCGTCTTCCGCCAGTTGCCCTTGGAGTTCCTCAAGGACGTGGAGACACTCCATCCTGCCTCCCTCCTCGCAACTCTGGCGTCCAAAGGCGGCAAACACGCCATACCGTTGCGCAACCCAGCGGTCCTCCTCAATCAACTCGGTGAACGGCTCCGCCGGCAGCTTGCCCATGCGCGCCTGGCGCATGAGCCAACGGATCAGACAGGCATACAGCGCCACAATGGACACCCCGTCCTCAATGCGGGTACAGACATCGCAGATGCGCAGTTCAATGGTGGGGAAGGCGTGGGACGGTCGGATGTCCCACCACAGCTCGCTGCCGTCCCGAATGAATTCCATCCGCCGGTATGCGGCCATCATGCGGTCGTAGTCCGCCCGGGAATACACTGGGTTGGGCATCCCCGTGCGGGGCAGGGCCCCCAGCAGGCTCAACCGGTAGGACTTGAATCCCGTCTCCCGACCGCCGCTGAACGGGGACGACGTGGACAGGGCATGAAGCAGCGGCAGATAGCGGCGCAGCGCAGTCATCACCAGGATGCGGGTATCCGGATCGCCAAACCCGGCATGCACGTGCATGCCGCCAATGACAAAGTGGCGGACATTGTCCTGGAAGTTGGCGAGAAAGCGCTGGTAGCGTTTACTGGGCGACACCTTCTGCGTCTGCCATGGGGCAAAAGGATGGGTGGAAGACCCCATGACCGCCGCCCCGTGCCTTGCCGCGGCGTCAATGACGATTCTTCGGGTATCTCGCAGGGCCGTGCGCACCTCCGCCACCGAGGAGCAGACCCGGGTGTTGGTTTCAATCTGGCAGCGGAAAAACTCCCGCACCACCTTGTGGGGACCGCAGGTGTTCCCGCAGGCCTCAAAAATGCCCATGTCGGGATCGGCCAGCAGATCCCGGGATTGGGGATCCACGAGAAACAGTTCTTCCTCCACCCCCAAGGTGATGGGGAAGTGATCCCTGCTGTCCGTCATGGTGCGCTCACCCTGTGGAATGATTATGGAACCTGCCCTTCAGGGTAGGTCTTGTGACACAGGACAAGGGTTGGTCAATTCAGCAGCAACAGGTGTGGGAGCGTTACGAATTGGCGTGGTGGGTGCTGGCACCAGTGGCCTGACCCTGGCCGTCCTGCTGCAGCGCCAGGGTCATGACGTGACCCTGTTCGAGCGGGCGGCGCAGCCCCGCACCCAGGGGTGTGGCATCCTGCTGATGGCTCGCGGGCTGGTTGCGCTTGACCAGGCTGGGCTCGGCAGGATCGTGGACGATCTGGTGGCAGCGGCACAGCCCGTACGGCGATTCTGCTTCCGTAACCTCCGTGGCGACGCCGTCAGCAGCGAGCCGGCCAACGAGAATCCGTCCCGTCGCCCGTCCCTGCTGATCCGCCGCTCCGCGATTCTCAACCGGCTCTGGTCAGCGTTTGACGCCACCGCCCTTTGTGGCGGCGCCACCCTGGAGACCGTTGATGTGCAGCAGCCAGTGGCTGGTTCAGGTGGTCGCCCCCGGGTAGCGGCCGCCTTCCGTGACGGTCGCCGTTGGTGGGGTGACCTGCTGATCGGCGCTGACGGCATCCATTCCACCCTGGCTGCCGTGGTGGCTCCGGAACGTCGTCACCACTACCTGGGGGATCGGGTTTGGCGGGGGCTGGTGCAGGACGACCAATTCTGTCGCCAGGGGGACTTCGTCGTCTATGCCCGTGGCCGCGGGATTTATGCCAACATCTTTGACCTGGGCCATGACGAGCAAGGCAAGGCCTGGACCCACTGGAGCTTCTTTTGCGAAGAGCCCTGTCCCGCAACGGCTGCCTTGCGCCGGCAGCGGTTGGCCGAGCCGCCGCCACCGGCTGAGGTGGGCAAGCTGCCAACCGACGTGCAGGCCCTTTTCGCGGCTACGCCCGCCACTGCACTGGTGTGTAACTACTCCTTCGATATTGACTGCCTGCCGCGCCTGGCGCTGGGTCCACTGGCATTGGTTGGCGATGCCGCCCACGCCATGAGTTCCTCCCAGGCGCGGGGCATGTGTACCGGCCTGGAGGATGCCGGTGTATTGGCTGCAACCATCGCGGCCCGTCCCGGCGACCCCCTCGCCGCCCTGGCGGCCTACGACAGGGAGCGGCGTCCCGTTGTTCACGACTCCCAGCGGAGAGGAGCCGCCGGATCAGCGAACGCACAGGACGTCGCCTTTCGGCTGCACAGCCAGAAGCTGGTCCAGCTTGGAGTCCAGGTAGCGGAGAAAGGGATCGGCGGACAGGGGGCGACCGGTGACCTGCTGCACCAGTTGCTCGGCATTCACCCGGCGGCCCAGGGGGTGGACATGGCGGCGGAGCCAACACAGGAGTTGCCGCTCCTGGGCAGCCGCCACATGGGCTTCGACGGGACCGATTTCCGCTTCCATGGCCTCCGCCAACTGGGCGGAAATCAGGTGGCCCAGCGCATAGCTGGGGAAGTAGCCGAACAGTCCTTCGCTCCAATGCACGTCCTGCAAACAGCCCTCCCCCACATGGGCCGGGGTGGTGTCCAGATAGCGGGCCATATGGGCGCACCAGCGCTCCGGCAGTTCAGCCACAGGCAGTTGGCGCTCCAACAAGTCAGTCTCCAGTTCATAGCGCAGCAGCACGTGGAGGCAGTAGCTCAACTCACCGGCTTCCACACGAATCAAGCCGGACTCCAGGGGATTCATGGCCACCCAGAGACCGTCCGCGTCCCCCCAGGGCGCTGCGCCCACCGCCTCCCCGAAGCGGGGCGCCCACACCTGGCTGAAGGCCCGCCCCCGGGCCACGCGATTTTCCCAGAACAGGGACTGGCTCTCATGGACCCCCATGGACGTGGGGGCCGCCAGGGGAAAGCCGAACCAGGGGCTCTCCTGCCCCGGCAGACCCTGGTCATAGAGGCTGTGGCCCCACTCATGGGCAGTGGCCAGGAAAGCGCTGAGGGGTTGGTGGACCAGGGTGCGGCTGGTGATGCGGAAATCCTCGGGCCCCAGATTGGTGGAGAAGGGATGGGGGGAACTGGCCAGCACACAGCGCCGCTCGTCAAAACCCCAGGATTCCAGCAACTGCCCACAGAGGGACTGCTGCACCGCCTCGTCCAGGCTCCACCGGGGCGCCGCCGGGCGCGACGCACTGCGGACCCGCTCCACCAACGCCGGTAGCCGTTGCCGCAGGGGGGCAAACAACTCCCCCAGCCGTTGATGGCTGACGTCCGGTTCAAAGGGTTGGGCCAGGGTTTCCCAGGGGGAGCGGGGCTCCGCCAACTGGCGCACCTGCTCCAGCCGCAGATGGATCAACGTTGCCAACGCCGGCGCAAAGGCGGGGAAATCCCGGTTGCGCCTGGCCTCCTGCCAGAGGCTGTACCCCCGGGCCTGGGCTTCCGCCAGGGCGTTGACCAGGGCAGGATCCAGGCGGCACTGGCGCTCGTACTGCTGTCGCAGCAGGGCCAGGTTGCGCCGCCAGTCCTCCTGATGGTCAGGGGGAAGCTGGTGGAGACCGGCCTCGGCATCGGCCAGCAACTCCCCATAGCGGCTGCTGGTTTGACGGCCGTGGAGTTGTTGAGCCACCCAGGCCAACTGCTCCCCGCGCCAGGCCGCTCCGGCTGGGGGCATGGCCGTGTTCTGGTCCCAGTACAGACAACTGCTGATGCCGGCCAGCACGTGGGTCTCCCGCTGATGGTGACGGAGTTGATCAAAGGCTGCTGTGGACAAGAACGTGGCGGGCAGGGATGGATTCCTGTCTAGCGGAGCGCTGGCACTGAGCGCTGCCCCCTAGCGTCGGTCTGTTCCCCTGGCGTCTGCCGTGAGCCCCCTCACCCAACCCCTGGCTCGCTTGATCGAACAGTTTGAGCGCCTGCCGGGGATTGGTCCCCGCACCGCCCAACGCCTCTCGTTGTACCTGCTGCGCCAGCCGCAAGAGCAGCTTGAGGCCTTTGCTGCGGCCCTGCTGACGGCCAAGCGCTGTGTGGGCCAGTGTGAGCAATGTTTCCACCTGGCGACGGCCCCACTCTGTGACATCTGCCGGGATCCACGCCGCCGCCACAACCAGATTTGCGTGGTGGCGGAATCCAGGGATCTGCTGGCGCTGGAGCGCAGCGGGGAGTTTCACGGGGTCTATCACGTGCTGGGTGGCGTCATCTCCCCCATGGACGGTGTGACGCCGGACATGCTCACGGTGCAGGCCCTCGTCCAGCGCATCAGCCGGAACCCGATTGAGGAGGTGATCCTGGCCCTCACCCCCAGCGTGGAGGGGGACACCACCAGCCTCTACCTGGCCGGCCTCGTTCAACCCTTCTGCCCCGTCAGCCGCATTGCCTACGGCCTGCCCATGGGGGGTGAACTGGAATTTGCCGACGCGGTGACCCTGGCCCGGGCTTTGGAAGGTCGCCAGAGGATGGGCTGAATCCCGTCAAGATCAATCGCCGGCCAGCAGGCTGCACGCAACAGGAGCATCTGGGTGGGCATGGCCCCGCAAGAAATCTGCTTCATGCATAGGGTTTTGCCCTGGATCCAAGCGCGGGGCAAGCCGCCAGACTGCCGTATGGTAACGCTTCTTCCTTTACTTTCTCCCTCGCTCTGTCCGCTTCCTTGGCCTCCTCTCCAAAGAGCGTTTTGGCCGCCTTGTACGTCCTTTAACTACAGTACCATCTCTTCTGCGGCGGTGCTGGTGAGGGTCCACTGGCTCCCTTCTTCTTTCTTCCCACTCCCTGCTTTCTTCTTTCCTCTTCCTTACCTCCTCTTTTTCCCTTCCTGCTTCTGCTTCCTCTCTCTTTGCTCTCTTTGCTTCCTTCTGTCTGTTTCTCCTTACTGCCCGTCTTATTGCTTCTGCTTCTGCTTCCTCTCTCTTTGCTCTCTTTGCTTCCTCCTGTCTATTTCTCCTTACTGCCCGCTTGCTTACTGACACAAGCTGATACCCAATACTCACCATGAGCACCAGCAACCATATCCTGAACACATCCATGATTCCTTTAGGGATGAGGATAGAGTTGTAGCAGCTTCTTCAGACCACGTCAACAGCGCGCCATCCTCCTTCCTGACCCTGCTGCAGCCGCTTTTCCGACGAAATGCCCTCCCTGCTTCAGGAGATGGTGCCGATGTTTCCCCTGGAAAGCCGCCGGAGACTGAGCCGACCGCTGTTCCGGGGCTGCCAACGCGCACCTGTGCATCCATTCAGTCGCCGGCCAGCAGGCTGCGTTTGGAGATCACCTGCAGACAGGTGCCTTGGCGCCCCACCACAAACACCTCCTCATCGAGTTCCAAGGGGATGGCGGGATCACTGTTCAGTGCCGCCCAACTCTGGCCCCGCCAGCGCACCCGCCACCGCTCCGGCTGGGCCTCGGCCGAGAGCACCACGGCCGTGCCCAGATCATCGGCTGAATCCCCACGGCTTGATCGGGGTTTGCGGCCGAGGCGCAGCCCGGCGAACAACAGCACTGCCAGTACAACAAACAGGATGATCTGGGCTGGCAGAGTCGTGGAGGGAACCAGGCCCGTCAGCACAGCCAGGACCAGCGCCGCCAGCATGACCTCCAGGAGACCGTCCAGATCCAACCCCACCAGGGCGAGCAGGAGAGGAACCAGCACCAGACCAAGCCAGATCAGCATGGCGAGTCCTTGAAAAACATCATTAGGAAAATGATGACAAGAATAGCCGTAGCCGTAGCCGTAGGTTAGCCTGCCACCACCGCCGCTGGCCACCATGAACCCCCTTGCTTTTCTGGCCTATCTGCCCCTGGCTCTGGCTGCCGTGATTGGCCTGAGCAGTGTCCGAATTACCCGCCAGGGGAGCTCCGTCCTGGTTGAGCGTCTTGGGACCTACACCCGCACCCTCGAACCAGGCTTCACCCTCCTGGCGCCGTTCGTGGACACGCCGGTATCCGACCAGAGCCTCAAGGAGCGGGTGCTGGACGTGCCGCCCCAAGGCTGCATCACCAAAGACAACGTGAAAATCTCTGTGGATGCGGTGGTCTATTGGCAAATCATTGACCACTACAAGAGCCATTACGCCGTTGCCGATCTGAAGTCCGCGCTGGTGAATCTGGTGCTCACCCAGATCCGCTCCGAGGTGGGCCGCATGGACCTGGACGAGACCTTCAGTGCCCGCCAGGAGGTCAATGAACACCTGCTGAGAGAGCTGGATGGGGCCACCGATCCCTGGGGCATCAAGGTGACCCGGGTTGAACTGCGGGACATTCTTCCCTCCGCCGGTGTGGCGGCCGCCATGGAAAAACAGATGACAGCGGAGCGGAATAAACGGGCCACCGTCCTGAATTCCGAAGCGGAGAAGGAATCCGCCATCAACGTGGCCCGCGGTCGCGCCGAGGCTCTGGTGCTGGACGCGGAGGCAAAGGCCCGGAACGTGGTGCTGGACGCGGAGGCCCGGGCCCAGGAGCAGAGGTTGCTGGCTGAAGCCCAGGGCCAGGCTACGGTGATTGATGCGGAGGCCCGGGCCCAGGAGCAGAAGCTGTTGGCGGAGGCCAAAGCCGAGGCTACCGCCAGGTTGGCGGCAGTGCTCCAGGAGCACCCCCCGGCGGCAGAGGTGCTGCGGCTCCAAACGGCCAAGGACTGGATGATCGCGGTGGAAGCAGGGCTGGCGGATTCCAAGGCGGGCAGCGTGCTGATGCTGGATCCCCAGAGCCCCGCCTCCCTGCTGGCGGCGCTGAAGAGCCTGCAGCAGAAATCCTGAGCAGCCTATGGATTTCCGCTTGCGCGGGAACGACGGGAAAAGGTGCAGGGAATTGTGGTGTGTTACCATGCATCCATGGCCCAGTTCCAAGCAATAGACTGAATTCTCTGGTCCGGCTTCCAGGATGCCCGTGTCATGACTCGTGCAGTGACCAGCAGCCATACGAAATCCCGAGTTGCTCCCGGCAGGCTTACCAGCCTTGTGCAAGAGAGAGGAGCCGATTCTTGGGCTTGGCCGCTCTGTTGACCTTCTACCTCTTGGTCAATTCGCGACTGCGCAGGCCAGGCAGCCGGCTGCCCGTGCCCGACGATGGTTTCCTGCAAAGGGCGGAATCAGTCGTCCATGGTGGTGGAGCAACAACTGTTGTACGGGTGAGGGCCCGGGACAGTCAGGATGATGGAGTACGGTCTGCTTTGGCAAGCGCAACGCCAGTGGGTATTCCAGGGGCGCCTGCCCAGCTTGACATGGTATCAGGTGATCAAAGATTTGGGGCTTAACTTACGATGGTGCCCAAGAGATCAAAAGCCTCTCCAGCACTGACTTTCCAGCAGGAGCTTGCATGGTGGTACTCAAGTTGAAGTGATTGAGTCCACCCAATCGCTTCGCTGTATGAAGCCCTTGGCATGACAATATGGACGTCATGCTCGACGATGATTGGATTTGAGAGCGACCTGGTAACCCAGTTTCCTTTAAGACCAAGTTGAGATCTATGAGATTACTGCCAAAAAGCAAGTCCTGGTCAGGGGTTTCAGCGCTTGGCACCGTTGTAAGTAAGTCCCTTTTCTTGTGGTCAAGGGAAGGGGTAAATGTTAAGAAAAAAACAGTATGGGAGGGGAAGGAGCCCCACTTTACGGGGTTCCAGAATTGCTGAGGGTTTGACACCTAGCAGACAATGACCTTCATAAAGTCTTAAGATTCCAATTCCTGACAATTTCATGTATTTATGCTATATGTAGCTGGTATTGGATTTTTGTCATGCCTTGCCAAGATCAAAGTTTTTCAGAAAAGACAGTCAAGGGACTTGATTGTCCACAGATTGGAATTAAAGCCTGGGGATACGATCAAGTAATCCGGGAAATTTACAATAATAAAAGGTTCCAAGGCTAGAGAATTCTTTGTTAATTCATTGCTAGATCACCCACAAAACATATCAAGTGGTCAAAATAAATT